>JBGAIY010000326.1:0-9020 GCA_044225205.1 Myxococcaceae bacterium
GCTGAGACTCCCGGTACCCACCCCTGGAGACCCATGTACCCCTCGCTGAGACCGAATGGCGCAGCACGCTTGCTGACTCTGAGTTTGGCGTTGACCTGGTTTGGTTGCGGAGTTGATCAGACCGCCAATGGGAGTGGGTCGCCCGAGGGAGCGCTCGCGCAGCCGTCTGGGCCCGCGACCAAGGCCGAGCCGCTGATCATCGATGTCGGAGCGAAGGCCATTGGCTACGACTACTACGGCTCGAACTACGTGCCTCACGGCGCAGCGGGCGATGAACGTTTTGTCTTCACCGCGCAGCCGCTCAATGGCCGTGTCGCGGTTGTCGACCGTTTGACGGCGAACGAGCTCGCCACGTTGCCCCCGCCGCCCGGCGGTTGGTTGTTGCCGTTTTCGATTCGGGTGCCGAATTCGGGCAAGGTGGTCGTGCTCGACGCTGGTGGTTTTCCCAGCCCCACGTTGCAGGCGATACCGAAACTCCACGAGTACTCGTATTCGTGGAACCGGCACACCCGCACCTTCAGCGCCACGTTGACGCGCACCATCAGCTTCGCCGGGTTGCCGTTGGTCTTCACCGAAGACTTCGAGCCGGTGCCGGGTGGTGGGTATGTGGTGTCTGAGTCGGTGATCGGCGCAATCTGGGTCGTCGCCGCTGACGGGTCGATCACTCCGGGTTTGTTGCCCAGCAGTTTCGCGCCGGGTGCCGGCATTCCTGCGATTGGGCCGTGTGCCTTCACGCCGGTCACCATCAACGGCATACCGTTTTCGACGGCGGGCAACTTCGCCCCGGGTGTGGGCGGCCTCGCTTACCGCAACGGTCAGCTCTTCTTCGGCAGCACCTGCACCGGCGGGGTTTCACGAATTCCCCTCGCGTCGCTGTCAGACCCGACCCGCTCGCCCGAGCAGCGCGCCGCTGACATTGTCACCGTTTCGCCACGCGCGGCCGGCGTCACCACCGAGACCCTTCACAGCCTCGCGTTCAACCGGTTCGATTCGCACGACAACCGACTCTACGTGACCGATTCGTTGCAGCGCCGCATCGTTCGCATCAACACCACCACCGGGGCGCGTGAGACCCTCGCCGACAACGGAGACCTCTTCGATTTCCCCGTGGGGTTGCAGTTCTTGCCGCCCGTCGACGGCATCAGCCCCTTGGTCGTTTCGTCTGACCAAGAGTATCGGCTCGCCGCGCTCAACCCGCTGATCAGCACCGACTTGCTCCACCCGCCGTTCATCGTCGCAAAGGTCTACGTTCTGCGCTGACCCACGCGTGCCCCGTTGAATTTTTGAATCGCTCCAACAATTCACCGACGCCAGTCGTGAATTGTTGGAGCGAATCGTTTTGCTGACTACGCTAGGAGCCCATGAGCGAACAGTTGGAGTTCTCACGCAGCATTGAAGGGCTGTTTATCAAGGGGCTCGGGCCACTGTTGACGCCGTCGTTGAAGGAGCAGCTCAGAAAAGCTGGCCTCGACATCGACAAGACGCTCCTCCCCGCCTACCCCGCCGCCGACTTTCATCGCTGGCTGCAAGTTGCGGCCAAGGCCCTGTACCCCGACGACAGCCTCGAAGAAGCGCTGCGCAAGCTGGGCCACTGCGCCGTGGCCGGCCTGCAAGACACCATCATCGGGCGGGCGTTGACGGCAGGCTTGAAGCTGCTCGGGCCCCGCCGAAGCCTCGAGCGCGTTCACCGCGTCTTTCGCAACAACGGCAACTACCAAGAAGCGTCGATTGTCGAGCTCACCGAGAAAAGCGCGACCATTCACATTCACTACGTCTTTGGCGTGCCGACCTACTACCAAGGCCTCTTCGAATTTGTTCTCAACTCGATGGAGGCGAAGAACGTCAAAGTCACCGTGGTTCCTTCTCCGCCACCGGGTGCCGTGATTCACATCGAGTGGTCGTTGTAAGCCAAGCCCCAAAACCTCCGAAATCGTTGTGTTTTGAAGCACTTGTCAGCGGCGGCTGCTAATACTGACGTCTGAACGTGGTCAGTATGGGCTGCATTTCACAACGGTTGGGGGGTTGAAGATGGAAGCGTCGGAGCTTCAGGGGACGATTTTTGACGTCGTAAACATGGGTCGGCAGCACAAGATGCTGCACCGATTCGTCGAAGACACGCCGCTCGACGGCAAACATCTCCAACTCGACGGGAGAATGCTGTTGTCGTTTGGGTCGTGTTCGTACCTCGGCCTCGAGACCGATGAGCGTCTCAAAGAAGGGGTGCGGCAGGCCGTCACTCGGTACGGCACGCAGTTTTCTTCATCGCGGGCGTATTTGTCGGCGCCTCCTTACGCAGAACTCGAAGAGCGGCTCAGCCGCATTTTCGATGGCTACGTCTTGCCGGTGAGCACCACGACGCTGGGGCACCTCTCGGCGATACCGGTGCTCTGCCAAGAAAAAGACGCCGTGCTGATGGACCAGATGGTTCACCACTCCGTTCAGCTCGCGGTCACCCAGGCCCGCGCTCAGGGCACGACGGTCGAACTGGTGCGCCACGGTGACACCGCGGCGCTCGAGCGCCGGCTCGAGCAACTCTCGCCGTTGCACCGCAAGGTGTGGGTGCTGCTCGACGGGGTCTACAGCATGTTTGGCGACCTGCCCGACGTCACCGAATTGCAGCGGCTGCTGGGCCGATTCGAGAATCTCCACCTGTATGTCGATGACGCGCACGGCATGAGCATCGCCGGCAAACATGGTCGCGGCATGCACCTTGCGCGCATGCCGGCCCACCCGCGAATGATCGTCGCGACGTCGCTCAACAAAGCGTTCGCTTCGAGTGGTGGCTGCATCGTGTTTCAAGACGAAGCGACCCGCGATCGCGTTCGCTTGTGCGGCGGGCCCTACACCTTCGGAGGCCCGGTGCAGCCGCCGATGCTCGGCGCGGCACTCGCCAGCGCGGCGATACACTTGTCGCCCGAAATCACGGCGCTCCAAGAGAAGTTGGCCGCGGGTGTCAAACACTTCAACGCCGAATTGCTCGGTCGAAAGTTGCCTCTGCTCGAGCAGAACGCGACCCCCATTTTCTTCGTCAAATGCGGGCCGATCAAAATGTCGTACGCCTTGGTGCAACGGTTGATCAAAGACGGTTTCTACGTGACGGTGGCGACCTACCCGGCCGTGCCGCTCAAGCGCAGCGGCTTGCGGTTGTCGATTACCGCGCACCACGACCAAGGCGATCTGACCTCGTTGGCTCAGGCCATTAAGCACCACTACCCCTTGGCGCTCCAAGACGTCGGGTTGTCGCGAGATGAAGTCGAGAAGCTGTTCAGCTTTCACACCGGTGCCAACGAGCGCCGGCGCGTCGGCAAGCTCTCGCGCATGTTCGAATTGTCTGACGTGAAAGCCAGCACGCTGCCGTCGAGCGCGGCTTCGCTCAACGCCGCTCAAAGCACGGCGAAACTCCAGCTCGAGTACACGTCGACCATTCGAGACCTCGACCCCACCGAATGGAACCGCCTGCTCGGTGGCCGAAGCACCTTCACCCACGCGACGTTGTCGGCGTTTGAAGCCCAGTTTCAGAAGCGCCCGGAGCCCGAGAACAACTGGGGTTGGCACTATTTCGTGGTGCGCTCTGAGAACAAAGTGGTCGCGGCCACGTTCTTCACCGACGGCGAGTGGAAAGACGACATGCTCATGCGCGATGAAGTGTCAGACCGCATCGATCATTTGCGGGCCAACGACCCGTACTTCTTGACCTCGCGGGTCATGTCGATGGGCTCGCTGCTGACCGAAGGCAACCACCTCTACCTCGACCGCGAGGGCCCCTGGCAGCAGGCGCTTTCGCTGATTCTCGAAGAGGCCTCGAAGCACCAGCGAGCCGTCGGTGCGACGACGTTGGTCGTGCGAGACCTGCCCGAAGGCGACGCCGAGGTCGACGCGGTTTTGCTCGAGCACGGGTTGGTGAAAATGCCCATGCTCGACAGTTGGAGCGCCGACCACATTGCCGAGTGGAAGACCGACGAAGAATTTCTGTCGATGTTGCGAACCCGCACCCGGCGAAACCGAACGCAGAAGCGGGTCAAAGCCGAGGTGCACGACCTTCAACAGCACTTCACCGTGAAGCTCTGGCGCAAGGGCATTGAACCCGAGCCGACGGCCGAAGACGTCAAGTATTGGTTCACGCTCTACCAGCAGGTCAAGGCGCGCAAACGTCGGCTGAACACGTTTGACTTGCCGGCCGACATCTTCGGGCGCCTGTGGGCGACCCCCGGGTGGGAACTGATGTCGATTCACTTGGCAAAAGAGGTGGGTGGCCCCGCCGATGGCCGGGCGGTGGCCGTGGTCGCCAACTTCATCGACGGCGATCGAATGGTTGCGTTGATCTGCGGGCTCGACGGCTTGCCCCGCGGCGAAATCAGCCCCTACCGCCAAATGCTCTGGCAACTCATGAAGCGCGCCAATGCCGCCGGTGCCAAGACACTCGAGCTCGGCATGGACGCCCAGCAAGAAAAGATGCGCTTGGGTTGCGAGCCGCGCAAGCAGTGCGCGTACTTTCAACTCACCGACCACTTCTCAGCCGAGCTCATCGGGCAGGTGGTGCAGAGCGTGTCACTGGGTGAAGCCTCCGCGAAGTCGCCCGCGACCGAGGCCGTGGCCGAAACCGCCGAAGATCGCGACAGCGAACGTCGCGACACCGACGACTGACCGCAAGCCACCTGGCGGAACAGCCGGGTGGCCTTGGGTGTTTCTCGATATGGTCGCACCCCGTGGTCTCCCGTGATTGAACCGTCTGCCCAGCCGCCATCGCCTCCCGCCGAGCCGCCGTTGGGCAGCGCTCCCGTCGGCGCGCGCACCCTTCGCCTGCTCGACGACGTTCGAGCGCTGCAGCGTCGGGCGCTGTGGGTGCAAGGGCTCTGGTACAGCGCCGCCGCTGGGGCCGTGTTGGCGCTCGGCGGGGTGTTGTGGGCCAAAGTCGCGGTGTTGGTGCTGGCCGCGTTGGTGGCGCTGGCGGTGCTCGTGGTGTTCGGCGTGGTGCTCGTGCGCCGGCAGGTCGGAGACGACGAGCGTACCGCGCGGCTGCTCTCGGAGCGGGCCCCTTCGCTCAACTTCGACTTGCTGGCCGCCGTCGAGCTGTCGCGCGCCCTCGGCACCCGAGCCGATTTTTCACCCGAGCTGGCGCGGGCCTTCGTGCGCGCCGTCGACACCCGCGCCGGGCGCGAAGACGCACGCGCACTGATCAGCACGACCCCGCGCAAGCGCGCCGCGACCGCCGCCCTGCTGGTGCTCGCCGCCACGGGCGCGGTGGCGACCTGGCAGTCGAAGCGGGTCAAGGCGGGTCTTCGCGTGCTGACGGCCAGCACGCCGAAGGTCGCGCTGCGACGCGAGCCCATCACCGGCGACTTTGAATTGACGTACCGCTACCCCGCGTACACCGGCCTCGAGCAGCGCACGGTCTCTGGCACCAGCGGCGACTTGGCGGGGCCCACCGGTACCGAAGTCGTCATCAAGACTCGGGCCGACCGCGACGTCGACGCCGCGAACTTGATGGTCGGAGGCCAGGCGAGCCCGCTGCAGGTCAAAGGGCGCGAACTGACGGGCAGCGTCGTGCTCGAGAAGTCGGGCGTGTACCACGTGGCGTTTCTCGACGGCCGAAAGGTGGTCGCCGAGGGGCCCGACCTGCCCATCGTCGTGCAGGCCGACGCGGCTCCCGAGGTGCGCTTGGTGGCCCCGCTCGACGTCGTCGAACTCAACCCAGAACAGCAAACCGTCACGCTCAAGTACGAAGCGAGCGACGACTTCGGGCTCGACTCGCTCGAACTGGTGTACGCGCCCCGGGGGGGCGCCGGCCCTTCGGGGCGCATTTCACTCAAGCCCGACGACGGTCGCACCACCCGCGGCCAATACGTGTGGAACGTGGGCGCCCTGGGCCTCAAACCGGGGGGCGCCGTCAGCTACTTCGTCGAAGCCAAAGACAACGACGCCGTGAGCGGCCCCAAAAAAGGGGTGTCGAAAACCCAAGTGATTTCGCTCTACAGCGCCGCCGAACACCGGCTCGAGGCCCTGCGAAAGACCCAGCAGCTGTGGGAGCGGTTGGTGGGCTACCTCGCCGACCGGCTCGAAGCGAAAGAGCGCCTGGCCCCCCCGAGCGTCGACGCCGTCGCCCAAGGGCAATGGGTCGACGAACGCGGCACCGCGCTGAGCGCCGAATTTCACAACCTCGCGCTCGAGCTTTCGAAAGAACGAGAACCGTTCGAAGAGATCATCAGCGTGCTGCTCAACGTCGGCGGTGAGCTGAACCACGACCTGTCGACCCTGGTGGTGCACCGCCGCATGTACCTGCGCCTGGCCGGCTACGACGAAGCCAGCCGCCGCGCCTCGGTGAAAGACCCGACCTACCTGCGCGCCGTGTCAGCGCGGCTCAACGAGAACCTCACCCGCGACCGCGAGCACGCCGAAAAGAACGTGCTCTACCTCGAGTCGCTCATCGACCGAGTCAAGCTCGACTCCATGAAAGAGCTCGCCCGCGAACTGAAGACCGACCGCCGCGAGTTGACGAAGTTGCTCGAAGAATACCGCAACACCAAAGACAGCGCCGTTCAACAACGCGTGCTCGAACAAATGGCCGCCCTCAAGCGGCACATGATGGAGCTGCAAGAACGCATGGCCGAAATGGCCAAGGGCATTCGCGACGACTTCATGAACCGCGAGGCGCTCGAAGAAATGATGGAGTCGCAGAACCTCGATTCGAAGCTCGACGAAATCGAAAAATTGGTGCGCGAAGGCAACGCCGACGACGCCGTGAAGAAGATGCAAGAGCTCGCCATGGAGATGGACGAGCAACTCGAGCAGCTCGAGAAAGCCGCCGACGAAGCCGACCAACAGGCCGACCCCGAGCTGGCGAAGAAGTTTCAAGAATTCTCCGAGAACCTCGCGCAGACCGTCGAACAACAAGAAGCGCTCGCCGAAAAGACGAAGTCGCTCCGCGACAAATACCGCGAGCAGGCCAAAGAGCACGTCGCCAAGCAGGGCGCCGCGCTCAAAGACGAATTGAAGTCGAAGCTCAAAGACTTGCGGGCCTCGTTCGACCGGCTCGAAAACTCGCGGCTCGCCTCACGGCTCGACGACAACCGGTTGCAAGCGTTGCACGACGTGTCGAACGTCAAGCAGGCGCTCGACGCCAACGACTTCGACCTGGCCGCCGAAGCCGCCGACAAGCTGCGCGAACACACCAAGCGCATGGCCGACACCGCCGCCGAACAAAAACGAATGGACGACCTGCTTCAAAATTCGGCCGAAGCCCGCCGCGATTCGCGCCAACTCAACGAGCAGCTCGGGCGCGACGTCGCCAAGGCCGACGACATTGCGGAGTCGCTCAAAAACCTGTTCCCCCAGCGGGGGTCGATGATGAGCGAGGCCGACCGACAGCAGGTCGGTGACTTCGCCAAGCAACAAAAGCAACTCGAACAGCGCGCCGAGCAGCTGCAGCAACAAATGAACGAATTGGGCGAACGCGCCCCCATTTTCGACGAAGAAGCCCAAGAACAGCTCAAGCAAGCCGGCCAACGCATGGGGTCGGCCGGGCAGCGGCTGTCAGAACGCGACGCTTCGCACGGCTACGGCGAGCAGCAAGGAGCGCTCCAGTCGCTCAAAGGGCTGCAGAAGCAAATGCAGAAGAGCGGCCGCGGCAAAGGGCTGCCCATGCCGTTGAATTCTTCGGGCGGTGGCCGCGGCCAGAGCGATTCGCAAAAGGTCGAAATACCTGACGAAGACCCCAACCGCGCGCCGCGCGAATTTCGCAAAGACGTGATGGACGCGATGAAGCAGGGCGCTCCCGACCGCTACCGCGACCAAAACAAGCGGTACTACGAGGAACTCGTCAAATGACGCGGCTGCGGCGTTGGTTGTGGGTGGGCTGCACCCTGTGGGCGAGCGCCGCCATGGCCGCCGTCGAGTTCGACGCCGGCGGCCCCCAGGCAGAGCCCACCGAAGAGAAGCTGCCCGAGCTCAAGGGCGAGGCCAAAGCCCGCATTCAGAACATCGACCAGCTCCTCACCGACTGGGACATTGAGGGCGCCCAACGCGAATTCGAAGAGCTTGAAAAAATTGCCCCCCCGAACGTCGAACCGGTTCGGTACTACCGTGGGCGAATCGCCTTCGAGCGCGGCGACTACGAGCTCGCCGTCAACGAACTGACCGAGTCGGGCGTCACCGACAAGCCGGGCAGCTGGCTGCGCCTAGCGAAAGAAACCCGCCGCATCGTCGAAAAGCACCGCACCGCCGAATCGGCGCACTTCGTGCTGCTCTACCCGGCGGGCAAAGACGAAGTGTTGGCCCCGTGGGCGCTCGACGCCCTCGAAGGCATTCGCGCCGCGCTCGAAAAAGACCTCGGTTTCGCCCCCGCCGGCAAGACCCGCGTCGAAGTCGTGAACGACGCCGGCGAATTGTCGAAAGTGTCGACCCTGTCGAAAGAGGCCATTCGCACGACCGGCACCATTGCCATTTGCAAGTTCAACAAGCTCATGGTCACGAGCCCGAAAGCCATTGTGCACGGCTACGACTGGCTCGACACGCTGGCCCACGAATACACCCACCTCGTCGTGTCGAAGAAGAGCCGCAACACCGTACCGATATGGATGCACGAGGGCCTCGCGAAATACCTCGAGTCTCGCTGGCGCGGGCCGGCCGGCGGCGCGATGACGCCGTTCACCCTGGCGCTGCTGGGCAGCCGGGTGCGCAAGAACACGCTGGTGCCGTTCGAAAAAATGCACCCGTCGATGGCGCTGTTGCCCACGGCCGAAGACGCCGCCACCGCGTTCGCCGAAGTGTTTTTCGCCATTGCGCTCATTCATTCTGAAAACGGCCCCGACGCGCTCGAGCGGCTGTTGGCGGCCATGGCGCAAGGCGTGGGAGACAAGGCCGCGGTCGAGCGGGTGACCAAGAAGAAGTGGCCCGACTTCGAACGCGCGTGGACCGCGTATTTGAAACGCCAGCCGTTTCCCAAAGAGCTGATACCGCAGTCGTCGAACGAGAAGAAAGAGCTCGCCGGTGAAACTCCCAAGAAGTCGGCCAAACCCGAACGC
>JBGAIY010000327.1:0-9025 GCA_044225205.1 Myxococcaceae bacterium
AGGGGCTGCGTAATGCGAGCATCCGAAACCTCACCGGAAAGCCGTATGCGGGAAATCCGCACGTACGGTTTGAACGGGGGTCGTGCTTCTCAACTGACAGCTTCAACCTCGATGTAAAGGAAGCACGATCTACCTATGTCTGCGACACTCGTCATCGTTCGCCACGGCGAAAGCACGTGGAACGCCAAGAACCTCTTCACTGGCTGGGTCGACGTCAACCTGTCGGAGCGCGGCGAAGCCGAAGCCCGGGCCGCAGGCAAGCAGCTCGCGGCGTCGAAGCTCTCGTTCGACGTCGTGCACACCTCGCTGTTGACCCGGGCCGTACGCACCGCGAACTTGGCGCTCGAAGAGTCGGGTCAGCCGTGGTTGCCGGTACAACGCACCTGGCGGCTCAATGAGCGCCACTACGGTTCGCTGCAGGGCAAAGACAAAAAGCAAATGACTGACCAGTTCGGCGCCGAGCAAGTCAAGCTGTGGCGTCGCAGCTACGACGTACCGCCGCCGCCGGTCGCCGCCGACCACGAACACCACCCCCGGCGTGACCCGCGCTACCGCTTGTTGGCGCAAGACGCCCTGCCTTCGTCCGAGTGCCTCAAAGATGTCGTTGCTCGAGTGTTGCCCTATTGGTTCGACACCGTCGTGCCGCAACTCCATGCCGGCCAGACCGTGTTGGTCGTGGCCCACGGCAATTCGCTGCGCGCCCTCGTGAAGCACCTCGAGCACATCGGCGACGACGCCATCGCCGAACTCAACATACCGACCGGCATGCCGCGCGTGTATCGGTTCGCCGACGACATGACGCTGGCCGAAAAGCCCAAGTACCTCGACGAGGCCGCCGCCGCCGCTGGGGCCGCCGCCGTCGCCAAACAAGCCGGCTGAGCCGCGTCGGTCGCATTGCCCAGCGCTTGCAGTTCGTCTCAGCAACCTGCGCCGTCGAGAGGCGATGAGTCGATGCCGATGCGCAGCGACCTTGGCAGTTTCTTCGCGTCGAAGTCGCCCGTTGTGCATCGCGCCCAATTCGACCTGAAAGGCTTCGTCGAAGAGCTCGTGTCGGCGCCTTCGCAGGAAGGGCATGAACGTTCTGACTTTGCCGAGGCGCTTGAGGATGAACTCCTCCCTGGGGCGCAAGGTCTGATTGCGTGAGCTTCGATGCGACGCTGATGACACTCGCGCTGGCTGGCGGAAAGGCCCAGCTTGAAGACGCCTCTGCGAATGGTGAAAAACAATTCGACGACTCGACGGTTTCGCGGGTCGCCCTCACTCACCCATGATTTTGACGATGACGCGCTTGCGACGTTGCCCGTCGAACTCGGCGTAAAAGATTTGCTGCCAGGTGCAAGTCGAGCTGCGACTTGGTGATAGGCACGATGACCTGGTGGTGAACGAGCAGTGACTTGAGGTGTGCGTCGGCGTTGTCTTCGCCGGTTTCATGATGGCGGTAGTCGGGTTTCGCCGGTGCCAAGTGTTCGAGCCACGACCAAATGTCTTCGAACAGCCCGCTCTCGTTGTCGTTGACGAAAACGCCCGCCGTGATGTGCATGGCCGAAATGAGCGCCATGCCCTCCTTCACGCCGCTCTTCTTGACGAATTGTTGAACGGTGTCGGTGATGCGCACCAACTCGCGCCGCTCGGCGGTTTCGAACCACAGGTATTCGGTGAGCGTCTTCATGCCGCCCGTCTATCACGCTCGGCAGCGTCGCTCTCCGCGACCTGAGGCTGTCACCGCCCGCGCGACGGAGAGCAAACGCCCCACCGCGCCGCTCGGCAGTTTCGAACCACCGGTGGGTGTCTTCACCTCGTCACTCACCGGAGCGGCCACGGGCTGGTATCGCCACCGGCCTCGAGGTGGCCGTGCGGCCCTCGTCGGCGGTGCGTCATGGGGCGCACCACTCCTTGCCCCAGGCTACTCGGCCAACACCGGCTGCCCGGTGCTGATGCGCAGCGACGCTCGGGCCGACGCCAATTCGGTGCGAGCTTGAATCTGGGCGACTTCGGCCGCGAACACGTCACGCTCGCTTTGAATCACGTCGATTTGGGTGGCCACGCCCGCTTCGTACCGCTCTTTGGCGAGTGCCTCGGCGCGTTCGGCCGCCTGCACTTGCACCGCGGTCGCCTGCAACTTGATCATCGTCGCGGCAATGCGCTGCCAGTCTGAATGAATTTGGTCTCTCGCCGCCAACCGGGCCCGTTCAATGGCCAAATTCGCGGTGTTTTCTTGGGCTTGCGCCACCCGCGGCGAGACGATGGTGGGCGCGTCGAGCCGCCACGCCAAGTTCACTCCCAAGTTGTACGACGCCACCTTGCCGATGAAGCCCGTGGCGTTGGTGAAGCGCTCGGTGAATTGCGCCCCGACCGTCGGTACGAGTGCCAACCGGGCCACCGTCGTCTGTTGCCCCGCGGCCTCGGCGTCGCGCATGGCCGCGCGAATGGCCGGCAAGTCGTCGACCTTCTGTTCGAGCTGCTCGAAAGGCACCTCCTGGTGCAGGTCGTCGTTGGGCAGCCCGGCGATTTCGCTCACTTCAAGCCCCGTCAACGTTCGCAAGCTGCGTCGCGACGTCAGCACCATTGAATTGGCGTCGGCCACGATTTGCCGCGTGCGCTCGACTTCGGCCTTGGCACGCATTTGGTCGAGCTCGGTCACCACGCCGGTACGCACCCGAGTCGTCTGCAGGTCGAGCTGTGCTTGGGCCACCGTCAGCGACTTCTGGGCCGAGGCCAGCAGCGCCTTCGCTGCCGCGACCGAATAGTACGTCGCCACGACTTGGCGCTTCACTTGGTCGCGCGTGGCCAGTTCACGCTGCTCGGCGGCTTGCGCCGACGCGTCGGCGGCAAACGCTCGAAACCACCGCGTCGTGTCGATGAGCGGCAAGTCGACCCGCAGAATGCCGTCGAGCTGGTCGGCCGGCGTAATGGTCAACTTCGTCGTCGTCGTCGGCCCCGTCGGCAACGACACTTCGGCCGCGTATTGGTTGTGCGTCCACGAGCCTTGGGCGGTCAGGCTGGGAAAGAGCGTGGCCCACGCTTGCGTGAGCTGCGCCGCCGCTCCTTGCCGCTGCTCGAGGCTGATGCGCCGGTCGATGTTCTGCGTGTCGGCCGAATCGAGAAATTCTTTGAGCGTCGACCCGCTCGGGGCTTGTGCCTGCGCCGCCTGCGCGACGGCCAAACCCATCACCACCATGATGCGTTTCATGTGCTGGTCCTCTTGTCTTGTCGTCTTCGGTGCAGGCCCGCGCACGACGTGAACGGGCCGACGAACGAAAATGTTATTTGCCGACCTGCTCGGGCAAGGTCGTGATGACGGTGGGTTCGGCGGCGACGCTCGGCGACGTCTTGAACAGCCGTCGCATGAATTGCTGAATGTCGTCGAAGAACGAGTACGCCACCGGCACCGCCAACAGCGTGAGAATCAACGAGAGCGACTGCCCGCCGACCACCACGCCGGCCGTCGCCCGCGAGAACGCGGCGCCGATGCCCTTCGCCGTCACGAGCGGCAACATGCCCGCCACGAACGCCAACGTCGTCATCAGAATCGGCCGCAGCCGGTCTTTGTTGGCCTGCAAAATGGCCTCGAGCCGCGGCATGCCGTGTTCACGCAGTTGGTTCGTGTGGTCGACCTGCAGAATCGCGTTCTTCTTCACCACGCCGAACAACACGAAAATGCCCAGCAGCGAGAACATGTCGAGCGCTTGGTTGAAGATCACCACCGAGGCGACGGCGAACGGCAGGGTGAGCGGCAGCGATATCAGAATCGTGAGCGGGTGCACCCACGACTCGAACTGAGCCGCCAAGATCAGGTACATGAAGACGAACGCCGCCAACAACCCGAGCCCGAAGCTGATGGCCGTTTGCTTCATGAACTTGGTCTGGCCCACGCCCGACACGTGAAACGCCGGCGGCAGGTGCTCTTCTTCGACCGCTTTCACAATGGCGGCACCAATGAGCGACTCGTCGGCCCCCGGCGCGCCGTTCGCCATCAACGTGACTTGGCGCTCGCGCTGGTACCGGTTGATGGTCGACGGGCCGGTGCCTCCACGCAGTTGAACCACGTCGGCCAACGTCACTTGCCCAAGCCGCCGCGAAGGCACGGTGATGAGGCGCAGCGCGTCTTGGGTGTCTCGGTATTCTTGCCCCGAGCGCAGCCGCACGTCGTACTGCTCTCCGCCTTCTTCGTACGTCGACACCTTCGCCCCACCCACCAACAGCTGCAGGGCCTGCGCCACGTCGGCCACCTGCACGCCCAAGTCAGACGCGCGCTCGCGGTCGATGAAGACGCCCACTTCGGGCTTGCCCAAGATCAACGTGGAGTCGACGTCGACCGCGCCCGGTATTTGCTTCATTTTGTCGAGAATGTGCCCCGACGCCACTTCGAGCGTCTTGAGGTCAGGCCCCGACAACACGTACTGAATGCGGGCCGTCGCCTGGCCGCCGCCGAACTCGTTCACGTCGGCGACGAGCGTGCGCAACTCGGTCGGCAACTTCGCCAACACTTCACGGCGCACCACGTCTTTGACTTCGTCTTGCGACTTCTTGCGCAAGGTCGGGTCGACCAACTTCACGTAAATGCGCGCCAAGTTCGGCGTGCGACCCGTGTCGTCACCAATGGTGAGCAGGGTGGCCGTCACTTCGGGCAATTCACGAATTTGCCGAGCGACCCGTTCACCGACGATGTCGGTCGCCGCCAGGCTGCGCCCTTCGGGCAACCGCACGGTGACTTCGAATTGCGCCTTGTCGTCAATGGGTATGAAGCCCTTGCGCGCCACCTTGGCCATGGGAAAACACGACGCAATCGCCATCAGCGAAGCGACGACGACGACCCAGCGGTGCCGCATCGAAAAGCCGAGCAGCACCATGTACGCCCGCTCGATGGGCCGGTACCCGACGTCGACCAACTTTTCGAGCATGGTCTTGTGGGTGACTCCGGGTTTCTTCGCCTTGAGCCAGCGCGACGCCAACATCGGCGTCAAGGTGAACGACACGAACAGCGACACCGCGATGGCGAACGACATGGTGATGCCGAAGCTCGCCAAGAACCGGCCCGGTATGCCGGCGATGAACGCAATGGGCACGAACACGGCGATGAGCGAGAGCGTCGTCGCCAAGACGGCCAGACCAATTTCTTTGGTGCCCGCCACCGCCGCCGCCGCGGGCGAATAGCCCTTTTCTTCGACGTACTTGAAAATGTTCTCGAGCACGACAATGGCGTCGTCGATGACGATGCCGACGGCCAGGGCCAGCGCGAGCAGCGTCATCACGTTGAGCGTGTAGCCCTTCAGGTACATGAGCGCGAAGGTGCCGATGATGGAGGTGGGTATGGCCACCGCGGCGATGATGGTGCTGCGAAGGTTGCCCAAGAACACCAACACGACGAGCGCCGCGAACAGCGCGCCCCACCCCAAGTGCTCTTTGACTGCGTCGACCGAGGTGCGAATCGACCCCGAGGCGTCGCGTTGAATTTCGAGGCTATACCCGGCCGGCAAGTCTTTGCTGATTTCGTTCACCCGGCCGAGAACGTCGTTGACGACTTGCACCGTGTTGGTGCCCGACTGCTTGCGCACGGTGAGTACCACCGTGGGGTCGCCGTTCCATTTCGCTGAGGTCTCGGCTTCTTCTTTGCCGTCTTCGACGGTGGCGACTTCGGCCAAGCGCACTTGGCGCCCGTTCTGCTCTTTGATGACGATGTTGCTGAGCTGCTCGACGCTGGTGACCCGGCCGTACACCCGCACCGTCAAGAAGTCGCGGCTCGTGTCGACCCGGCCACCGGGCAAGGTGACGTTCTGCGCGTCGACGGCCCGCGAAACGTCGGCGGGCGCAATGTTGAGCGCCTTGAGCTTCACCGGGTCGACCCAAATGTTCACCTGGCGCTTTTGCCCACCGATGATGCGCACTTCGCCGACGCCGTTGAGGCTCTCGAGCCGGCGCCGCACCGTTCGGTCGGCCAATTCGGTGATGTCGCGCTGATCTTTGCCCTTGCCGAGCAGGGCGATGTAGAGCACCGGTTGCGCGTCGGGGTCGATTTTGTTGAT
This sequence comes from Myxococcaceae bacterium, assembly GCA_044225205.1. Taxonomy (GTDB): domain Bacteria; phylum Myxococcota; class Myxococcia; order Myxococcales; family Myxococcaceae; genus JAEUJT01. The sequence goes on from JBGAIY010000327.1 coordinate 6,024, forward strand.
GACCGGCTGCTCAATGCCTTTCGGCAACTCGCCCAGAATCGCGCTCACCTTCTCGCGTACTTCTTGCGCCGCGACGTTGATGTCTTTTTCGAGCACGAAGGTGATGAAGACTTGCGAGACCCCTTCAGACGACACCGACCGAAGCTCGTCGATGCCACTGATGGTGTTCACCGCGCCTTCGATTTTGTCTGAAATTTCGGTTTCGACGTCTTCAGGAGACGCGCCCGGCAACCGCGTCACGATGGTGACCGCGGGAAAGTCGATTTTCGGAAACTGGTCGACGCCGAGCTGTGTGTAGAAAGCGCCACCGACGACCAAAATCACCAGCGACAACACCGACGCGAAAATCGGCCGTTTGACGCAGAGTTCTGCAAGCCATTGCATAGAGGTATTTCCTTCAAATGGGTTACTGCAGAATCGCGGCGCCATCGCGCAGGGCGACGGGCGGGCGAACGATGACTTTGTCTGACGCGCTCAACGTTTCCATCACGGCGACGCGGCCGTCTTTGGTCGAACCGGTTTGCACCACCACTTCGACCGCGTGGTTGTCTTTCGCCAAGAACAGCCGCTTGGTCGTACCGTCGGCGCGAATGGCGTCGACCGGCACCGTCGGCTGGGGCTCTTCGCCCGTCACCAACCGCACCGTCGAGAACATGCCCGCTTTGAGGGCGCCGTCGGCGTTGTCGACAATGGCTTCGATGAGCAGGTCGCGCGTCGCCGGTCGCAAGTTCGGCGCCACGTAGCGAACCTTGCCGGCGAAGGTGCGGCCTTCGAACGCGCCCACGTGCACTTCGACCGTCTGGCCTTGTTGCACCGCGCCCACCGCGTTTTCAGGCACCGAAATTTGCACCCGCACCGGGTTGACCGAATAGACCGACGCCACGCGGGTCGGGGGCTGCACGTATTCGCCCACGTTCACGAAGCGCTCACCGACGATGCCGTCGAACGGCGCGCGAATGACGGTGTCGTCGGCCAACTTCGCCGCCAAACTCGCGTTCGACTTCGCCGCTTCGGCCGAAAACATTTGCGCGCTGCAGCTCGACTTCAGCCGGTCGTATTCAGACTTGGCAATGGCCCCTTCTTTGAACAGCTTGTCTGAACGCTCGCAGTCGGTGATGGCCAGCGCCAAGTTCGTCTCGGCCGCGTGGGCTTGGGCCGTGGCCGCCGAAGCCGAAAACCCCGCGCCTTTCGCGTCGACCAGCGCCAACGCCTGCCCTTTTTTCACCGCTTGCCCGCGCTCGACGTACGTCGCGACGATGCGGCCCGACACGTTCGCCGCCACTTCAGACTGTTGGTCGGCCACGATGCTGCCCGTCAACGTCAGGTACTTCGGCATGTTGACGGTCTCAATGGCGCTCAGCTCGACCTTCACCGGAGCGGCGGGCGCGGCTTTCTCGCCGGCGGTCTCGGCCGGCTTGTGGCAGGCGGTGACCACGAGCACCAAGGCCGACAACGAGAGGGTGGTTTGCTTCAGCTTCATGAGGTTCTCCGGGAGAGGCGCGTGGGCCTCGGTGATGCCGTTCTGCGGCGAGGGTGAACTGCGGGTGCGGGCCCAAGCGCCCGCACGAAAAATTCGGTGATCGATTTCATAAACGCCCGCTCCGACGAGCGAATGGGCGATTTCTGAAAGATGTGCCTCAGGTGCGCCCGCGACGACACAATCGCCACCATCGAAAACGCACAGGTGTCGAGGTCGAGGTCTTTGCCCAGCAAGCCCCGGGCCTGGGCCCGAGCCAGCCAGTCGGCGATGCCCCGTTTGATGCGCAACGGCGCCGGTTCACCCGCGGAGTCGGGAAAAACGTCGCACATGGGTATGCCGCTCTCGCGCAACGCCGCGATTCGAGGCGCATAGGTCTCGAAGTAGGTCGTGAGCCACTCCACCAGTTGACCCACTTGTTCGACCAAGGGCCGGCCATCGGGCCCCTGAGTCAGGGCCGGCGCGTACTCCGGCTCGCTCGGCGGCTTGAGCGCCGAAATGAGCAGCTCGCGGCGTGTGCCGAATCGCTTCAATAAGGCGGGCTGCGAGACCCCCAGCTTGCCCGCGACCACGTCGAGCGATACACCCGGCCCGAACTCGTTCACCGCCACCCGCGTGGCGTCGAGAATCTGTTCGTCGCTGATCAGTCGAGGGCGCGCCATGGCGGTTGGTTAGTAAACAGTAACTAACAAATGCGCCACCGGCTGACGTATGAAGAAGTTTGAATTGTGTGTTGAGAACCCTGGGTAAGCGGCCCAAATAGGCTGAACTTCAGGGCTTTGGGGGCGCTTCGGGTCTACGCTGTGCGGTCATGGCCCACCTCGACCTCGTTCAGAAGAAAGAAATCTCGAGCTTTCGCAAGCTGGCCATTGGCTCATGGCAAACCGCGTACGACCCGACGGTCTACGGCACCCTGTCAATTCGAATGGAAAAGGCACTCGCGTACATCGAGAAGTTTCGCGAAAAGCACCAGCGGCGCCTGACCGTCACCCACCTCGTGTCGAAGGCGGTCGCCGAGGGGCTCCGCCGCTGCCCCGACGCCAACGCCGTGTTGCGGTTCAACAAAATTTACCTGCGCAAAAGCGTCACGTTGTCGGTGCTCGTCGTGCAAACCGACCAGGGCGACGGCAAGGTCGACCTCACCGCCGCCAAAATCGAAAACGCCGAGACCAAGACCCTGTTGCAATTTGCCGACGAAATGCAGGCCGCCATCGACAAGGTGCGCCAACGCAAAGACCAAGCCCTCGAAAAGAGCAAAGGCACCATCTCGATGATTCCCCATTTGCTCATGAATGGGTTTCTCAAGGTGCTGAGCCTGCTCATGTACACCTTCAACCTCGACATGACGTGGGCCGGCATGCCCAAAGACCCGTTTGGTTCGGCCACCGTCACCAACGTCGGCTCGCTCGGCCTCGAAATCGCCTACGTGCCGCTCGTGCCTTACACGAACGTGCCCATTTTCGTGTCGCCCGGCGCCATTCTCGACGTGCCCGTCATTGAAAACGGCCAGGTCGTGCCCGGCAAA
>JBGAIY010000328.1:0-8945 GCA_044225205.1 Myxococcaceae bacterium
GAGTCACGCGGTGACGGCACCGGTCGATTTCGCGCGGGCCGAAGGCCATGGGTTTGCGACCGACTTTTCGCCGCGGCCCGACGGTGGGGTCGGCACGCCTCTCACCGTGGTGGTGGGTGGGGTGTCGGCGCAAGGCGTGGTGGCCGAAGGCAGCGCGTGGGCCGTGAACAACCTGGGGTTGGGCGACGGCCAAAGCACGCTGCAGAGCGCCGGTTCGACGGTGGCGAGTGTCGACGTCAATGCGGGCCTCGGTCGGCACTTTTCGGTCACCGGCCAGGTGGTCGAAGGCGGCGTTCGCTTGACGGTGACGCCGGGGTTCGAGGCGTCGGTCTTCACCGGCTTCGCGGCCGTGCCGGAGTGGAAAGAGGTGAGCCCCGCGTACGCCGACAGCACCTACCGGGTGTCGTTCAAGGCCGCTTCGGGGTCGCCGGTGTTCGATGTGCTCAAGTCGACGTCGGTGGCGACGTCGTGCACGACCGACGCGTCGTGTGGCAGTGGCTCTATGTGCCACCCGGTGCTCAAGCGCTGCGTGGCGACGTGCGAGAGCGCGCTCGACTGTGCTTCGTCGTCGAAGACCTGCGCGACCTTCGGCGGTACGGCGGGCGGGCCGGGGGTGGTCGACGCGTTTTGCCAGTGCGCGAGCGACGCGTTGTGCGGCGGGGGCTCCCTGTGCCAGGCCACGTCGAAGACCTGCGCGCCGCGCTGCACCACCGACGACGAATGTGGCGCGTCGGGGCAGACCTGCGAGGTGGCGAGCGGCCGGTGCCTCGCGGGCCCGTCGGGGTACGACGCCGGGGTGCCCTGGTACGGTGGCGTGCGCGTGGTGAACGGCGACTTCTCGGTGGGCGTGACGTCTGCGGCGAATACCGAGTCGCGCCAGTTCAGTTCCGGCACGTGCGTCGTGACGCACAGCTCAGAAGCGGGGCACAACCCGCTGGTGACCGGTTTCGCCGCGGCGAGCTGCCCCTGACGGTCAGGCGGGGCGCTGGCTCCGCTTGGCCGCGACGATGCGCTCGGCGCGGTTGAGGGCGTCGCGGAGCCCGACGGGTTTGCTGAGGTAGTCGTCGGCGCCGGCGGCGAGGCACGCTTCTTTGTCTCCCACCATGGCCAGGGCGGTGAGGGCAATGACGGGCAAGTCTCGAGTCTTCGGGTTTTGGCGCAGTCGGCGAATGGCTTCGAGCCCGTCGACCTGGGGCATTTGAATGTCCATGAAGGTGACGTCGGGCGGCTCGTGCTCGATGAAGGCGAGCGCTTCTTCGGCGGTGTGGGCGACGTGCACGGTGATGTCGTGACGCTTGAGAAACCCGCGCAACGGCACGACGTTGACGTCGTTGTCGTCGACGATGAGCGCGCTTCGAATGAGCCTCGGGGCCTGGGGTTGCATGATCGGGGGCGCGTCGGGGGCGGGCGTATCGCGCTCGCCGACGGGGAGCACCACTGAAATCGACGTACCGTGGCCTTTGCGGCTGACCAGGCGCAGGGTGCCCCCGTGCAATTCGACGAGCCGTTTCGCGAGCACGAGCCCCAGGCCCGAGCCCTCGTGGGTTCGCCGCAGCCCGCTTTCGAGTTGTTCAAAAGGGTGAAAGAGCCGCGGCAGGTCTTCTTCGGCGATGCCGATGCCCGTGTCTGACACGGTGGCCACCAGGTCTTGGCCGGTTTGTTGTACGTCGAGGCGCACCGAGCCCGCGTCGGTGAATTTGACCGCGTTGCTGAGCAGGTTGAGCAACACCTGCTTGAGGCGGCGACGGTCGCCGCGCAACTCGCGGGCGGTGGCCGAGTTGGTGAATTGCAGCTCGAGGCGCTTTCTCGCGGCCTGCGGCCGAACGAGGGCGAGGCTTTCTTGGCACAGCCCAGCGATGTCGACGCTCTCGAGCTGGGTCTCGAGCCGGCCGGCTTCGAGCTTCGCGACGTCGAGCACGTCGTTGATGAGCGCGAGCAAGTGCCGGCCCGACGAGTCGATGACGGCCAGGGCTTCGTTCTGGTCAGCCGAGACCGGGCCGAAGACCCCTTCGCGCATGGCCTCGGTCTGGCCGAGCACGGCGTTGAGGGGGGTGCGCAGCTCGTGGCTCATGTTGGCCAAGAATTCGTCTTTCAGTTTGGCCGCTTCGGCGAGCTGGGCGTTGGTGGCCTGGAGCTTCGCTTCGACGGCGCGTGTTTCGCTCACGTCGAGCTGACAGCCGATGATTCGGGTGGCTCGGCCGTGAGGGTCACGGTTGGTGATGGCCGAACTGGCCACCCAGCGCCAGTCTCCGCCCTTGGTACGCAAGCGAAACTCGGCCTGAAAGTGGTGCTGGGTGTCGTCTCCGATGTGGGTGGAGATGGCGTCGAGGGTGGCGGCGCGGTCGTCGGGGTGCAAGAGGTGCACGAAGGCGTCGAAGGTGTTTTCGACCTCTTGGTCTTCGTAGCCGAGCTGCCATTTCCACATGGGGGAGAAATAGATGCGGCGGCTGCGCACGTCGAAGTCCCACAGGCCGAGACGGGCGGCGGCGACGGCTTGCTCGAGGCGGTCTCGGGTGTCGGCGAGCGCCAGTTCGAGGCGCTGTCGGCCCGAAATGTCGCTCGAGGCGTTCACCACGAAGGCGCGCCCGTCGGGGGTGACGAGGCGGTACTTTTGGGTCTCGACCCGCAGCTCTTCGCCTTGGCCCGTCGCCAGCATTTCAGGAATGACGAAGCTCTTGCCGTGTTCGAGCACGTCGGCGTCGAACACCGAACGCGACGGCGACGGGGTGCCGACGAACGACTCGGGCGACTGCCCGTGGAGTCGGGCGTAGGCCTGGTTCACGAAGACGAAGCGGCCTTCGGCGTCGTGCACGCTGACGAAGCAGTTCATGCCGTCGAGCAGTTCACGAAAAAACAGCCACGGCGCCGCCTCGCCCCGGTTCGACGCTCGGGCGGGCGTCGCGAACTCGGCGAGGGCGGCGTTGGTGGCCGGGCCGGTCATGCGGCGTTGGCTTCGGCGCTGGCGCGGGGCAGGCGCACGCGGGCGGTCGTGCCTTCACCGACTTTTGATTCAAACGTCAGCGTGCCACCCCAGTTCTTGACGATGCTTTGCACGACCGAGAGCCCCAGGCCCGTGCCGACCCCAGGTTCTTTGGTGGTGAAGAACGGCGTGCACAGCTTGGCGAGAGTCGGCGCGTCCATGCCGGGGCCGTTGTCGGCGACTTCGAGCACCACGTCGTCGAATTCTTCGTGGAGTCGAACTTCGATGGTCGCGCCCCGTCGGTGGCCCAGCGCGTCGGCCGCGTTGCCCACCAAGTTGAGCAGCACCTGTTGGGCTTGAACCGGTGACACGGTGGCCCAGCAGGGCGTTTCGGGTTGGTGTACGACGACCTTGAGCAGCTTGGTTCGCCCGGTGGCCTTCATCATGGCCAGCACTTCGGTGACCATGATCTTGAGGTCGATGAACTCAGCGCCCCGGTGGCCGGGCCGAGACACCCTGAGCACCGAACTCGACAGCTCTTTGACGTGCTCGGTGGCGTGGCGCAGGTCGGTCAGCGCTTCTTCGTCGACGAAGGCTCCCCCCTCCATGGGCTCGAGGTTGCTCAACACCGACGAAAACACCGAGACGATGTTCTTGAGTTCGTGGCTGATGCCGGCCGAAAACGTGCCGAGCAGCGCGAGGCGGTCGGCGTGAATGAGCTGGTGGCGGAGGTCTTCGGCCGCCATGCGTGCCTCGTCGCGCTGCTCTTTCATGAGCCGGTGGTACGCCCCCACGTGAATGAGGTTCTGCACGCGAGCGCGCAGTTCGGCGCCTTGCACGGGCTTCGAGACGAAGTCGTCGGCACCGGCTTCGAGGCCCATGATTTTGTTCTTACTGTCGTCGAGCGCGGTGACCAGTACGACCGGCACGAACGCGAGGTCGTTGCGCTGCTTAATTTTTCGGCACACTTCGAACCCGTCGAGCCCGGGCATCATGACGTCGCAGAGCACGACGTCGGGCACGTGTGCTTCGAGCGCCTCGAGCACCGCGGCCCCACTGTCGAACAGTTCAATGCGATGGCCAGTCGACGCCAGCAGGTCTTTCGCCGTTTTACGGCTGCCCGCGTCGTCATCGGCGATGTAGACAAGGTGAGTCATGCCCGGGGCTTGTGCAAGGCGCGCGCTGGCGTCGGGCGCGGGCTTCGGGTGCGAATTTGTTCGGTTTCTCTTTGGCTCGAGCTGGGTCGAGCGTGACCGGGGAGGGTCGGCTGGGTCACGCTCCACCGCCCATTGCCGATACGACCTTGGGTTTAACACGCCGCTTGGTTGACCGAGCTGAAGAGGGCAGGCAAGAGCAACGTGGTCTCGTCGTGGTTGTGTTCGAGCAAGGCGCGGCTGAGGGCGGCCGTCTCGGTGACGAATGCGTCGTACTCGTTTTGCGAAATCGTGGCGGCGACCTTCGTCAGGCAGTCGTTGAGGGTCACGTGTTGCCCGCGCAGTCTTTCGCGCAGCTCGGGCGGGCAGTGGTGGTCGTTCGTGAGGCGGTCGAGCGCCAACTCTTCGTTCGAGGTGTGCAGCTCGAGCAATGCGCGAAATTCGCCGAAGACCTTGGCGGCGTCTTGAAACGCTCTACCGCGGCACAGCCCGTCAATGTTGTCGAGCATTCGCGCCAGCCTCAGGTGATCGTGTTCGAAGACGTCGACCAAGTCTTCGAAGCGGTCAGCTGGGCTGGGGGGCATGGCGGCCTCGAGTCAGGCGGTGGCGTTGCGTCCGGCGCCCTTGGTCAAGTCGTCGAGGGCTTGTTTCACGCTGGGCAGCGACAGCAAAAAGTCGACGGCGCTGAGCGCGTCGATCGCGGTGAAAATGCCGACGACTTTCGTGCCGCGCTGAACGACGGCCGACCCGATTTTGCGGCGGGCCATTTGGTGGGCGACGACCGCGACCGGAGTGCCCAACTCGACCGCGAACACGTCGGGCGACATGGCCTCGGCGACGCTGTCTTTCTTTTGGTCGACGTCGCCAAACGACTCGACCAGGGCGAGGTCTCGGTCGGTCAACATGCCGACCAATTTGCCGCCGTCGAGCACCGGCAGGTGGCGAATGCGGTGCTTGGCCATCAGCTCGTGGGCCTCGGTCAGGGGCCGGTCGACGCCAATGGTGTGAACCGCGTGGGTCATGAAATTCTCGATTTGGTCATTCATGGTCATGGCTGTGCTCGAAGTCAGGTGAGGGTGAACAAGCGAAGAGCCGGGGTCAGCGAACGACGAGCACCGGCTGCGGGCAGACGTGCATGAGCCGGTCGCTCACGCTGCCGAGCAAGAGGCGTGAAACCGCTCCGCGCCCGTGGCTGCCCACGACGACCATATCGAAGCCGCCGTCTTTCGCGGCGGAGGCCAGGGTTTCGGGCACCGGCCCTTCGAGCAGCATCGTCTTGGCGACCGGCAGTTGGGGCGCGAGGGCCGCGACGACTTCGCGAAGAACGGCGTGGCCCCCTTCGAGCGCGGCCGTGCGCATTTCGGTAATCGCTCCCATGGCTTCGACGCCGTAGGTCTCGAACGGGGCAACGACGAAGGCCAACGTCAGCTCGGCGTTCAGCCCATTCGCCAGCTCGAGCGCCTTGCGCGCCGCGTGGAGCGACGCGACCGAACCGTCAACCGCGGCGAGAATCTTCTTCATGTGGGGAGGCAGTTCAAGAACGGTTCCAACCACGCACATGTCGCAACCGCGCGGAGTTTCGCGAAAGCGCGCTGCAGAAAGTGCGCTGGGTGCAGGGCGGGGCGCAAAAAGCGCGGCCCCGTGGGGCGCGCGCGAGAGTGGGGCACCGTGGCGCGAGGCTTGCTGCGGTGGGCGGAGAGCCGGAGGCCTGAAGATGCAAGCCAGCACGCGAACCGCGAAAGAGATTCAAGCCCACCTGAAAGAGGCGATGGGGTTGTTGACGACGTTGCGCGACGAAATACGTGTCGAAGTTCACCTCGCCACGATGGACGCGAAGACCCAGTGGTCGAAGCTCGAAGCGCGGTACGAGCAGGCCGAGCAATGTGCCCACACGCTCACTCACGACTCGCAGGCCTTCGTGCTGACGACAATCGAGGCGTTTCAGTCGTTCTAGATAGCCAAACCGCTTAAGACTACGCCGCTCGGCGATGTCGCTCGATTTCCTGAAGGTTGGCGACGGCGGCAGCTCGCCGGAGGTCGAGTTCGTTCTTGCGAACGCCCTTGTAGCGAGCCTTCGGCCCCTGGATCGCGTCGATGCGAGCCAGCCGATGTTCGACAATGGTTCGTTCGCGGTAGGCGCGACGACCGGCTCGCGTCGCCTGCTGCTCACGCAGTTCGATGAGCATGGCTTCGTTTTCGTGCAGGCGAACGGCGCGTTGGCGAGAAGTCGTGCACTGCAGCTTGAGCGGGCATTTCTGACAGTCGATTTCCCGAAACCGGGCCACGTTGGACTTCGTGGAAATTCGAGCGATGTTGCCTGCAGGGCAGATGGCGATGCCTTCGTTGAGGAGCAGCTTGAAGTGCTCCTTGCCGATGAAACCATCGTGGCCAGTGCGAAAGGCACGTGAGCGGAGTTCAACGCCACCGCGCCAGAGTTCTGCGATTTCAGGCGCCGGCAGATAGCCGCGGTCGACCAGCGCTGCAGCGATGTGCCCATGTCGTTCTACGTCTGCGAGAAGACGAGGAACTGGCCGAGCCTCCGGCTGATTGGCAGGCTCGACGGCGCCGCTGAGAATGATTCGGTTGGCGATGGCAATGTGTCGCTTAAATCCGCGAATGGTCTTCGACCGACTCTTGCGGCCATGACGCATCTCGGGGTCTCCGACGGAAATCACTCGCTCGTGAGCCACGCCATCACGAATGCGCAGTCCACCTCCATCTGGGTCTGGCTCGAGGTCTTGCCCCACGACTCGACGTAGCAGCTCAAGTGCATCCGAGATGGGGGGCTTGTCGGCATTGGCGCATCGCTTGACGACCCAGGCCTCGAGTCGCTCGGCCTCGCCGACCAAGTACTGCAGTGCATCGTGTCGCTCGTCGGCGTCGGACCAATCGATGTCCAACGCGGCCTTGACGCTCGGGCCCGCCAAGAGTTTCAAGTTGGCTTGCTCGATGATGCTCGACACTTCGGCGCCGGTTGCCTTCGCGACAGCGCCAACAAGCTTCGACATTGCCCGACCGATGAGATTCCACGTGTCTTCGACACGGCCGGTTCCTTCAAGTGGCGATGAATCGAGCGCAACCCGCAGTTTTCGGGCGTCGAACAGCTTCGTCTTCTTGGCCAACTCGACGGTGCGGTCGAGCAGCTTCTGGTCCAAGTCGTGCTCGATGGCACGCGTGCGGAATCGCACCAAACTGCCTTGGCCGAACGGAGCCTTCCTTTTGCCGAGGGTCCCGAGCCCCATTTGCCACCGGCGGTCATTCTCAGCCGCATCAACAGCCGCAGCGTCACTCAGGCCCGTGTAGCGCTGCAGCAAATTCGCCATTGCAAGCATTGCTGGTGGGCAAGGCTCCTGACCGCGTGGCTCGTAGGCGGCGTTGAGCTCATCCTGAAAAGCGTCATCGAACAGCTCCGAGCGAATGCTCCAAAGGAACACGTAAAACTTGCTCGACCGCCGCAGGCTTGCCGCGACCGCCTTCTCTTTCTCTTGAGACGTGGTCTTCCATCGCATGGGCGGCGTAGATCACCGCCACGCAAAACAGTCGATCACTTCCTCTATGCGGATCGGCTATCTAGTAAAACTTGCTCGACCGCCGCAGGCTTGCCGCGACCGCCTTCTCTTTCTCTTGAGACGTGGTCTTCCATCGCATGGGCGGCGTAGATCACCGCCACGCAAAACAGTCGATCACTTCCTCTATGCGGATCGGCTATCTAGACCGAGCGAACGAACTCGGTCACCGGAGGAATGAGCGCGAGCAGCTGCCCAGCCCACAGCCACGGCTCGCGCGTCAACGGGCGGCGCCGGCGTGAACCTTCGAGCACGCTCCAGACGGTGAAGTACAGCACGGCCAGTTCCATCACTCCGCCGAAGAAGGGCAAGAACACGAGCCACGGCACGCTGGCCGCGCTGGGGGCCAGCCACACCCGAAGCCCGTACGAAATCGCGGCGATGACGCCGAGCCACCACACGTGCCGGGTGTAGGGCAGGGGCTGCTCGGGCGCCGGTGAGTCGAGACCTTCGAGCCGCCAGTGCCGCTTGAGCCAGCCCGTCGCAGCGAAGGCGAGCGCCAACGCGACGACCGCCAGCAAGACCGCGCCGGTCTCGAAGCGCGCGCGGGTCATCACGTGTTCGCCGTCGACGACTTGGCGGCTGAACGAGGTGAGGGGCGTCAAGTCGCTCGGCTGCTGCGTGCGAGGGCTGAGTGACAACAGGCCCGCCCACAACACGGCCGCCACCGCGAGCGTCTGCACGAACGCCACGGCGTGCAGCCACAGCCGTTCGTCTTCAGGCAGCGGGGTGAAGCCTTGGGGCGCGCGGGGCTGGGCCCCGAGGGTCGGGCCGGTCGGTGCCACGGCCAGGGCCAACGCCGCCGACAAGTCGGCCATGGTCGCGAAGCGGTCTTCGGGCCGCTCGGCCATGGCGCGCCGAACGACGGCCTCGAGCCGCTCGGGCAGCTCGTGGGTCTCTCCGACCGGGGCCCGCCCGGTGACGAGGGCGCGCACGAGCGCACCAACCGAATACACGTCGAGGCGCGGGGTCACGGGGCCGCCGCTCATCATTTCGGGAGCCATGAAGCCCACCGAGCCGACCCGCACGTCGGGTGCGGTCACCGGCCAGGCTTGCCCGTCTCCGCGCGTCACCCGGGCGATGCCGAAGTCGGTGACCTTCGCCTGGCCCCGTTCGTCGAGCAGCACGTTCTGCGGTTTGATGTCTCGGTGAATGACGCCGCGCTCGTGGGCGTACCCGAGCGCGTCGCAGACTTGGCGGGCACAGGCCACCGCCTCGCCCACCGTCATGGGCACCCGCTTGGTCACGTCGCCGCCTTCGACGAGCTCCATCACCAAGTACGATTCGCCGTCTTCGATGCCGAAG
>JBGAIY010000329.1:0-8927 GCA_044225205.1 Myxococcaceae bacterium
GCTCGGAATCTTGCGATTCCGAGCCGCGGGTCTTCTTGAACTGCCGACACGGTAAGGCTGCTGAAGTGGTGGGGGGGAACCTCCTTCAACCTTGAGTCACCGTGTCGACGGGAGCTGTAGCCAGTGCCGTGCCAGCGCTTTGTTTGAGTAAAAACGAAGAGTTACAAAAGATTTTGGCGCGAAAACCTTTCAGCACTGCAACTTTCGATTTCAACTTTGAATAAGTCTTTTGAAATCAAAAGGTTAGGTCATTTCGCGTGGCTCTTCGGCGCTGGTTTTGAGGTTGAGACGCTTCATTTTGCGCCACAGCGTCGTGGCGGAGACCCCGAGCACCTCGGCCACCCTGGCCAGATCATGCCCTGATTGATCAAGCGCCGCGGCAATGGCCCGACGTTCGGCTTCGGTCACCGCGTCGGCCAGGCTTTGCACCGGCACCGAGGTCGGCGCGGGCGGCGTGGCCTCGGTTCCCCTCCGGCGGAGCGGAAAGTCTTCAGGCAGCAGCTCCTCGTTCTCGGCCAAGGCGGCCGCCTGCTCCACCAGGTTCTCGAGCTCCCGAACATTGCCGGGAAAATGGTAGGTCATCAGGTGGTCGACCGCGGCCGGCGCGAGCCGGTGCTGGCGCCGGTTGCGGGCATTGGCGCGTTCTAAGAAGTGCGCCGCGAGCAAGGGCACGTCTTCGAGCCGCTCGCGCAGCGCCGGCACCGTGAGCGTCACGACGGCCAGGCGATAGAACAGGTCTTGGCGAAACCGCTTGTCGGCCACGTCTTTTTCGATGTCGCGGTTGGTGGCGGCCACCGTGCGCACGTCGACCTGCATGGCGGCGTTCTCGCCGACGCGCCGCACTTCGCCCTCTTGCAGCACGCGCAACAGCTTCGACTGAAACGCCGGAGTCGTTTCGGTGACCTCGTCGATGAAGAGCGTGCCCCCGTGCGCCTCTTCGAAGAGCCCGCGGCGCGTCTTCACCGCACCCGTGAAGGCGCCCTTCGCATGGCCGAACAGTTCGCTCTCGAGCAGGCTCTCGGTAATCGCCGCGCAATTGATGGGCACGAACGGGTGGGTGTTTCGTCGGCTCAGCGCGTGAATGGCCCGCGCGACCAGCTCTTTGCCCGTGCCCGACTCGCCTTCGACCAGCACGGTGGCGTCGCTGCTCGCCACTTTTGAAATGCGGCCGGTCAGCTCACGCATCGCCTGCGACTTGCCGATGAGAGACGACAGGCCGTGGCGTTGGCTGAACTCGCCCGCGAAGAGGTTGACGGCGGTCACCAGGCGCGCCCGCTCGAGTGCCTTCTGAACCCGGTGCACCAGTTCGCCGTCTTTGAACGGCTTGGTGATGTAGTCGTAGGCCCCGCGCCGCATGGCTTCGACCGCCGTCTCGATGCTGCCGTGCGCGGTCATGACGATGACCTGCGTCTGGGGCGCGATGTCCATCGCCCGCTTGAGCAGCTGAAGCCCGTCCATCGGCTCCATTTTGAGGTCGGTGAGCATGAGGTCGATGGGCGTGCCACCGAGCACCGCCACCGCTTCTTCTCCGGTGCCGCATTCGTCGACCACGAAACCTTCAGACCGCAGCAGCAAGGCCGTCGTCGCGCGCATGTTGCGCTGGTCGTCGACGACCAGAATGCGACCTCGAACATCGCTCGGCGAGGGCTCCATGATCGCAGCTGGCATAGCACGTTGCGCCAACCCGTGTTCACACCACGAGGGTAGGAAACCGCCGCACAGGTAGGTCGCCGCCGTCAGCGCAGTTCGGCCAGGGCGTACGCCAGCACCACGGCGCACGCGGCCATGACCGCGCCCAACGCCCAACACCCCACCGCCGTCGGTGAAAGCGGTGCCCGTCGTTTGGCCAACACGCTGACGCTCGCCGCGACCAGAACCGCGACCAGAGCCGCGAACAGGTTTCGGCCGTACCAGTCCATGCCCAGGTTCGGTCGGAGTGGCCCGAAGCTCCACTGGTGCTCCACCGGCTGGTACCAGAGCATCGGCATCGCCCAGAACGACGGGTACGCGAGCGCTCCGCAAAACGCGGCGATGGCCGCGAACGTTGCGGCCGCGGCCGCGTCTGGGCGCTTGCCCGCGCTCATACGCCTCTCACCAGGGTGATGAGCAGCCCCGAAATCACCTCGAACCAGACGGCGGCCGTCGTGCCGAGCACCAGAGCGCGGTGGCCACGCACCGCAGGCTGCGCTTGAGCCGGGTCGGTCAGCCGGCTCGTCACGAAGGCGCCAATGCACAGCGCCAAGCCGACCGACGCGACGTTTTCTTTGACCTCGAAGAGGGCGACGGCCCACGGTGCGTGCTCGTCGAGGTACTGGGCCCTGACGTGAAAGCGGTAGGTGGGGTACGCCAAAGCGCCCAGCACGAACGTCACCGCGTAGCTGACGGCGGTGACCTGCGAGTACAGCCGGTCGAGGGGGCCATTCAAGCCGGCCCGAGCGACCCGCAAGGTGATGACGCCGTGGTGCGTGCACGAGCCGACGAGCGCCATTGCTCCGACTGCGTGCAGCAACACGAGCAGCTTCGCAGAATGCTCGAATGCCGTTTCAGCCATCAACTCGTTGTACAAGACTTGTGACTCCTCGTACCCTGGCTCGGTGCCGCGCGCCCCCAGCCTCGACATCGCGGTGGTGGGAGCGGGCACCGCAGGCAGCGCCGCCGCCGTCTTCTTGAGTCGGGCGGGTCATGCCGTCACGCTGTATGAGCGGGTGCCCGAACCGTCGGCCGTCGGGGCCGGCATCGTCTTGCAGCCCACGGGCCTCGCGGTGCTGGGCAGCCTGGGGCTCCGCGAGCCCGTGCTCGCGCACGCCGAACGGCTGCGTCGGCTCTGGTGCACCACCGCGAAGCAGCGCACGGTCGTCGACCTGTCGTATGAGCTGGTTTCGCCCGACGCGTTTGGTTTGGGTCTGCACCGCGGCGTGCTGTTTCGAACGCTCTTCGACGCCGCGCGCCGAGAAACCGGCGTCACCGTGTGCACGGGTCTCGACCTCGAAGACCTCGACGAAGGCCCCCGCGGAGTGACGCTGGTCGAACGGGGAGTTCGGCGCCGCTACGGCCCGTACGACCTGGTCGTGGTGTGCAACGGTGCCCGCTCGTCAGTGCGCGACGACACGGCTCTCCACAAAACCGTCACCAAATACCCGTGGGGCGCGCTGTGGGCCGTCGTGCCGCAAAGCGAGTCACAGACGCCGTTTCAGGGAGTGCTGCGCCAAGTCGTCGACGGCACCCACACCCTCATCGGGCTCTTGCCTACGGGCCGCGCTTGGCAAGGCCGCGAACGACTCGTGTCGCTCTTCTACAGCCTCCGCGCCGACCGCCTCGACGACTTTCGCCGCCGAGACTTTTCAGAATGGAAACAGCAGGTCGCCACGCTCTTTCCAGAAACAGAGGGCGTGCTCGCTCAGCTCAATGACACCACCGACTTGGTGTTCAGCGAATACCACGACGTGGTCATGTGGCCGTGGAACACGGGGAGGGTGGTGTACCTGGGTGACGCGGCCCACGCCACGAGCCCGCAGCTGGGCCAAGGCTGCAACCTGGCGCTGGTCGACGCGTGGGTGCTGAGCGAATGCCTCGACCACCACGAATCGGTCTTCGACGCGCTCTACGCGTATTCGCGTGCGCGCCGCTCGCACCTGCGGTGGTACCAATTCGTCACCCGGTGGCTCACGCCGTTCTTTCAGTCAGACGCGGCCGTGCTCGGCCATTTGCGCGACGCGCTCTTCGGCCCGTCGTTGCGGGTGCCCTTCGTGAAGCGCCAAATGGTCGAAGGCATGGCCGGCATCTCTCGCGGCCCGTGGCCGTGGGCGTCGCCGCTGTCGCTGCCCAAGTGACTGGTGCCGCGGAGAACTCGAAGCTGAAAGACCAGACCCAACCACCTCAGCTCAACTGAACTTGGCGCTCGCCCATGGCCGGTTCATTGCCGTTCGAGCTGGCGGCCGAATTCGGCGAGTTTGCGAAGAGTGACGGGCCGGCGTCTTTGCGCGGGCGGCCTCGCTTGCGCGGGGCCTCGAGCCCGGCCGGCGCCGTGGGGTCTGCGCCTCGGCGCGGCTTCGGCAGCGAAATGGCGTCGACCTGCGCGGTCAGGCGCTCGTCGGTCTCGGCGAATACCTTCAGGTACGCGTGCGCGCGCTGGGCGAGCTTGAGCAACGCCTCGTGTTCGCGCTCCAGCGCCAGCCGCGTGGCCTGCAACGCCGCTTCGGCCGCGACGCATTCGAGGTGGGTCTCTTTGAGCCGCGCCACCGCCTCGTGCAGCACGCCCGCATCAAGCTCGGGGAACCGCAGGTCAGGCTGCGCCGAAAAGAGTTGAATGAGCTTCGCCACATCAGGAGCCATGAGTTCGTGGTCGTTCATGGGCTGAATATTTGTTCAGTGTCGCGAAGAACGCAAGAAAATGATCAGCGCAGCAGGTGTTCGGTGTGGTCGATCAGCTCACCTCGCACAACGCGTTCATCACGGTGACGCCCGACCTCAACGACGAAGGCCACGACGAGTGGCTGTGGGCCAGCGAACAGCTGCTCTCGGCGCTGCCCGAGCCGCGGCGCGTGACGCTGGTCGCCCAAGAGCACCAAAGCCCCACCGTCGCGAGCACCGTGCAACCGTTCTACGACTCGGCCAACCACGACCAAGACGTGCGTTTGGCGCTGGCGGCGCTCTCGCCCTGACGCCCGAGCAGAACCGGGTCGTGGTGACGGGCCGCATCACCAGCCAAGGCTGGGGCCGAGAAGGGGGGCTTTCGCTGCGAGCGAACGGCGAAGTCTACGGCGTCAATGAATCGGGACCTGCTGCGCACCTTGCGAACGCCGCCACCCGCTGACGCCAAGTTCGGGTCAACCGAACTTGGGGTGAAGCGCGACGGACCGGCTCGACCGAACTTTGAGTTACGACAACCGCGAGAGCAACTGCTGCCGCGTCAGCTCGAGCGATTTGGGCATGCGATCACCGAACTGGTCGAAGAACGCCTTTTGCGAAGTGAGCTCTTCTTTCCACTCCGCTTCGTTGATGTGCGTCGCTTCGTCGACCTGCAAGGGGTCGATGTCGAGGCCCGACAGGTCGATGTGGCCTTGTTTCGGCACCCACCCGAACAGTGACTCTTGCGCGCCGACCTTGCCGTGGGCCCGGTCGAGCACCCACTTGAGCACCCGCATGTTTTCGCCGTAGCCCGGCCAGAGGTACTTGCCGGCCTTGCTCTTGCGAAACCAGTTCACCATGAAGATTTTCGGCGGGTAGGGAATGTGCCGCTGCATGTTGAGCCAGTGGGTGAAGTAGTCGGCCATGTTGTAGCCAGCGAAGGGCAACATGGCCATCGGGTCGCGGCGCACGACGCCCTGGGCGCCGGTGGCGGCGGCGGTCGTCTCTGACGCGAGCGTCGCACCGAGGTACACGCCGTGGCCCCAGTTGAACGACTGCATGACCAAGGGCACCGTGTTGCTGCGGCGGCCGCCGAAAATGATGGCCGAAATCGGCACGCCTCGGGGGTCGTTGACGTGGGCCGACAACATGGGGTTGTTCGAGGCCGGCGCCGTGAATCGTGAATTGGGGTGCGCCGCTTTTTCGGTGCTCCCCTTCTTCCACGGTTGGCCTTTCCAGTCGGTGAGCTCGTCGGGCACCTCGCCGTCCATGCCCTCCCACCACACGCAGTTGTCTTTGGTGACCGCGACGTTCGTGAAAATGGTGTTCTTCGCAATCGTCTTCATTGCGTTCGGGTTCGACTGCCAGTTCGTGCCTGGCGCGACGCCGAAGTAGCCGCTCTCGGGGTTGATGGCCCACAGCCGGCCGTCGGCACCGACGCGCAACCAGGCGATGTCGTCGCCCACGGTGTACACCTTCCACCCGTTGAAGCGCTTGGGAGGAATCATCATCGCGAAGTTGGTTTTGCCGCACGCGCTGGGGAAAGCGGCCGCCACGTAGGTCGTCTGCCCGTCGGGGTCTTCGACGCCCAAAATCAGCATGTGCTCGGCGAGCCAGCCCTCTTTTTGCCCGAGCGTGCTGCCGATTCGCAGCGCGAGGCACTTCTTGCCGAGCAGCGCGTTGCCGCCGTAGCCCGACCCGAACGACCAAATCGCGTTGTCTTGGGGAAAGTGGCAGATGTAGCGACGCTCGGGGTTCAAGTCGCCCGTGCAGTGCAGGCCGCGGTTGAAGTCGTTCGACTGCGCCAGCATGTCGAGTGCCGACTTGCCCATGCGCGTCATGATGCCCATGTTGAGCGCCACGTAGACGCTGTCGGTCAGCTCGATGCCGATTTTCGAGTGTTCAGAGCCGAGCGGCCCCATCACGTAGGGCACCACGTACATCGTGCGGCCCTTCATTGACCCGGCGAAGAGCCCCTTGAGCTTCGTGTACGCCTCGTCGGGCGCCATCCAGTTGTTGGTGGGGCCGGCGTCTTCTTTCTTCGGCGTGCAAATGAAGGTGAGGTGCTCGACGCGCGCCACGTCGTTCGGGTTCGAACGGTGCAAATAGCTGCCGGGGTGCTTCTCTTGGTTGAGGGGCATCAAAATGCCCTTCGACACGGCGTATTCTGTCAGGCGTTTGCGCTCGTCTTCTGAACCGTCGCACCACACGACCTGATCAGGCGTGCACAGGTCGCTCATGTGACCGACCCAGTCGATCAGCGATTTGTTCGACGTCAGAGACGTGGTGAAAGTTGGCATGATGCGAGGGCTCCCCAAAATGAGGCGTGATGCTTGGCATTTTGGGTGTTGAATGCGCAAGTGCATTGCAATCATCGAACTTATGAGCGGCGCTGCGTTGTGCACTGCGTCAGGTCAGTGGGGTGAACGTGGTCGGCCGTGATTCAAAAAAGCAGAGTCGTCATCACCCCTTGCGCGGGTTGTTTGCCCTGGTGGCGGTCGCCGCGGCGGCGTGTGCCCATTCGCGAGAATTGAGCGGCCCAGAAGAGACGTTGGTGGGGCTCACCGTGCCGTTGGTGCCCAACCCGTCGTTGCGGTTGGCGGTCGCGGGTTGGGTGGGTGACCAGCCCGCCGAGGTTGAGTTCGACGTCACGGCGCCCATGACGTTCGTCACCACGGCGTGCGTGCAAGACCCGCCGCTCGAAGCCGCGCAGCTGCGGGTCGTCGACCCGCTGACCGACAAGAGCGAGTCGTTTCCAGTGACCAGGCTGGCCGGGGTGCGGCTGGGCCACGTGCGCCTCGCCCCGATGGAAGCGGCCTTGATGTTGGCGAAGCGGTGCGTGGTGTTGTTGGGTCAAGACGTGTTGGGCGGGCTGGCACTGCACGTCACCGCGGCGACGCGGCAGCTCGAGTTTCGCTCGACGAGGCCCACCGCCGAATGGCTCTCGCAACGAAAGGCGCTCGAGACGTCGGGCGCCCCGTCGACCGACGAAGTGATGATTCTCGAGCTGACCCACGACCCGAAGCACGACTGGCCGCTGTTGCCGGTGCGCGTTCGACAAGGCCGCGAGGTGCTCACGACGACGTTCGTGCTGTCGACGCAAGAACGGTTCAGCCGCGTGTTCGACCAAGCGGCGCGGCAACAGGACTTCAAGCCAGGGGGCGAGCTGCTCAAAGGGCTGCCGTCGCCGCAGCCCTTGCCGCCCGAACTCGAAGCCTACACCGGCATGCCGTACGAGCAGCTTGAACTGGCCCCGGCGTTCGGAGTGACGAGCGGCACGCTCGACGTGCTGGCCGGGGCGCCTCCGCACGGCATCGCGGGGGTGCTCGGAGCCGACGTGTGGGGCCGCTTCGACACGACGTTCGATGTGCGCGCCGGCATCGTGGTGTTTCGGCGCCCCCGCTTGGTCGACCCCGACACCCGGCCGCGGTGTGCCCGACGTGATGGCCAGCCCACCGAAATGGAGTGTTTCGAGCTGCACAGCGAGAAGACGGCCGAGGGCGTCAACGCCGTCGCTACCGTGTGGCGGCCGTTGCCAGTCGGCGGCCGGGTGTACTTCGACGTGAAGAGCGCGCAGTCGACCCCGTGCCGGGTGGGGGTCACCCTCAGCGAAGGAGATCGCGGGCGGAGCACCCAGCACCTCTTTCCGTGGAAGCGGCTGTTTCAAACGATGCCGGCTTGCGCCCAGGCGCTCTCTGGGGCGAGCGAGCTGACGCTGGGCCTGTTCGACGACGGGCCCTTGCTCGAATGCCCGGGGGTCTGCGGGTTCGTGCAAGACCTCCGCACCGGCAAAGTCAGCTGCGAATGCCAGCCGAAGTCGGGAGGCACTGGCAGTGACGTCGAGCGCCGGTTCTTTGAAGAACTGTACCGTCGCACCCAAGCACCCCAAGGCCCCGCCCATGAAGTCGAACCGGCCGACCCTGACTAATGGCTCGTTGCCTGAGATACGTTGTAAGTACCTGAAATAATGGCGCTTTATGGAGTATGTCGTTTTTGGGGCAACTCTCCTTCTCAGAGAACGAGAATTCCCTACATTTTCACCGACTGCTTTCAGCGAGGCGAACGAACATGTCGATCTTCAAAGTGCCCGGAGCGAATGTTGCTGGAGTCAAAGGGCCCGATCAGGCCGAACCGGCCGACGATGCCTCGGCACCAGACACCTCGACCGTGCGCGTTCACTTGCACCAGTTCAGCCAGTTTGGCCGGGCGCACCCGGGGCTTGGGCAGTACGGCGGTCAAGCCGACCAACCTCAGCTCCAACAAGACCGGCCGGTGTTCTCGCTGCGTCAGTTGCTGCGGCAGGTCGCCGACCGCAACCACCACGCCGACGTACAGCAGCAGGGCAAGACGTTCTCTCGACCCATCAAGGGCGGGGGAGCGACGCCTGACTGGGCGCACCGCAAGCCCGACGTCACCATCAGCCCGATTGAGCGGGGTGGAGTGACGGTCGGTGTCGAGCCGACGCCCGACTGGGCGCACCGCAAGTCCGACGTCACCATCAGCCCCATCGAGCGGCCTGACCCGCGCTATGTGATGCCGGTTGACGGTGGCATCAAGCCCGACGTCACCATCAGCCCCAT
>JBGAIY010000330.1:0-8926 GCA_044225205.1 Myxococcaceae bacterium
GGTCGTGGCGTTGGCGGTCGCGGGTGGTTCGACCGACGGTGGCGTCGACACAATTTCAACGACTCCGGTCGACGTGACCGTGAGCGCCACTGGCGCGGCGAACGGCGACAACGCCTGTCTGTACCGGCAGCAAGGCTCGGCGGCTCGGCAGCTCGTCGGGTGCGCGCTGCTCAACAACGGCAGCGTGGTGATACCCGCGTCGTTCAGCACCGACGGCACCTACGTGTTGTCGGCCGACGTGCAAGACGCCGCGAAGAACACGGGCACGGCGTCGAAAACCGTGACGGTGGCGCTGACGGTGTGCGGGTTGTCGTTCGAGACGATTGGCGGGCGAGCGGCGCAGTGCCCGGCGTTCGTGACGCAACTGTCGAACAATCAGTTCTCGCTGACTTTGGCGAGCAGCGCAGCATGCGTCGGCCAAACCATTTCGCTCTACCAAGACGACACGCTCGTCGGCAGCAATACGTCGGGTGCCTTCGTGGTGCCCACCGCCAACGGTACACACTCGCTCCGCGGCGAAATCGCCAACACGACGGGCCCGAACACGACCGTCACCTGCAGCGTCGAGGTGAATACGAACGCCTACCCGGTGTTCGTGAGTCCTCCTCCTGGCAGCCAAGTGACGCTCAATCAGTCGCAAGACTCCGCCGCTGGTACGCCGGGGGCACAGCGCCAACTGTCATTCACCGCGACCATACCCAACATGGGGCGGGTCGAAGTCTGTGCCGACACGAACAACGCCGCCATCGTTGGATCGGGAGCGGCTGCCTGCTCTGACGGCGCGGCGGGCTGGTACGTCTACCGCAACCAAACCAACGTCACGAGCCCGATACCGGCGTTTACCTACGCCGAGGGCACCTACCACTTGAACCTGGTGGTGGTCGGGTCAGGTGGCGTCAGTGCGACCTCGCAGACTTCGCTTGCACTGCTCGTCGACGTCACGGCGCCGTGCGTCGCGGCGGGTGGAGTCAGCCTGCCACAAGACACCAATGCTGACTCCAGCCTCAACATTGCCGAACTCAACGGAGCCGCGGCGCAGGTTCAGTTCGGCATTGATTCGGCCTGTGGGTCGGTTGCGCAAGCCCAAATCGTCAGTGCCACTTCGGCCACGACTTACTCTGCCGTGATCACGAACCCAACGAGCCCGCTGACCGTTGACCTCACCGGGGTGCCGAGCACCGCAAATCTCGACGTCTACGTTCGGTTGATCGATGCAGTTGGCAATTCTACCACGGCCGCATCGACTGGGGCGCGCAAGGTGTTTCTCGTCGACCGAGATGCGCCAGCTTGCAGCATCGTGCAGCCGTCGAAAACATCGCTGAACATCAGCGACCTCGCCGTGCCTAACCAGTTGGGCGTGCAAATTCAGACGTCTTCAGATGTGGCGACCGTGCCGGTGACGCTCGGGTCGGGAGCCGCGGTCATGGCCACGGTCACCGCGCCAACCTACGTCGCCTCAACCAACTTCGCCATTTCAGGTACCAACACGCAGACGTTGGGCGCGACCTGTACCGATGCGGCCGGCAACCCGTCATCGACCTCGGTTTCGCTCAGCTACGACCTCGACGCACCGACCTGCACGTTCACTGCGCCGGCACCGAACTCGACCTCGACCAGCAACGACATCACCACGACGCTGACGGTCGGTGGCGCTGAAGGTCAAAGCGTTCGCATCTTGACCAGCGCCCAGACCGGCGACGTTGGCTCGTTGACGGTCTCGTCGGGCACCGCCAGTGGGGTCGTGACCGGCTTCCCCAATGGAGCGAACCAGACGTTCACCGGCATTGTCAGCGACCCCGCGGGCAACAGCTGCACGGCCACCGTCACCGGCATCACGGTGAACTCGGCGTCGTGCAACCTGACGACGAACGCATATTCGAACGGCGCCACGCTTTGGCTCAACATCGCAGGGTCGAGCCCGGGCACTGGCAACCGACTGGCCGACATCGTGGCCACTTCTTCGAACTGCAACAGCGGCCAAACCGTGACCTTGAGCCGCACGGCGCCGACCGCCGCGCTGCTTGACACGAAGGCGACGAATGGGTCAGGCGTGGCGACCTTCTCGGCGGTTGGGGTGAGCGATGGCGACGTCTTGGCGGTCGTCATCGACAACGGGGCGGGTTTGACGACGACCCGAACCATCACCGCAGACTTCACGGCACCGACCGTGGGGGCGCTGACGATTGCCGGAGCGACGCCTCCTTCGAGCGACGTGTTCTTCGTGGCGCCCGGTTCGGGCTCCAGTGCGCAAAACCGCCAAGTTCAACTCGGCACGGCCGGGTACTACCCCGACACCGACAGTGTGACGGCGGGCGCTCAGTTCACCGTCGGCTTGACCAACGTGAACGGCGGCGCGCAGGGCGGCGCCAACGGCAGCGTGAATTTCTTGTTCAAGAGCAGCGCCATCACTTCGGCGCTGACCCTGAATTCGGTTTCGCAGTCGTTTGGTTCGCTCTCTTTGACGCTTCCGCACAACGACTCGGGTGCATTTGTCATTCGGGTGACCGACCAAGCCGGTAACAGCCTCGATGCGTTCGCCCAAACGGCGACGATCGACGTCATCGCGCCGGCGAAACCAGGCAACCTGGCTCGTGCTCTCGCCACACCCCGAGCGGCTTCCGTGAGCGTCGCGTGGGACCCCGTGGGCGACGACGGCGCCACGGGAACCGTGAAGGACTACGACGTGCGGTGGACCACGAGTTCAACCAACTGCACTCCGGTCGCCCCCGCGACGTCGTGTTCGACGAACGCGATGTTGGTCGAAGCCGACTACTTCAGCGCCTCGAGCTACCGAGAAAGTGCGAGTCCCCCAGACACCATGCGCATCAGCCGGTCGATTACGGTGCCCCCGCTGAACACCTACTACATCGCCGTGCGGGCGCGTGACGAGGTCGACAACTACTCGCCGTTTGAAGCGCCGACCGGAGTCGACAACTTCTGGACGAAAATCACCCTGACCGGCACGGCTTCAACGTCGTTCGGCAACACGGTCATCGCCGATGGCAGCCTCAACAACGACACCACAACCGATTTGGTCGTTGGCGCAACCACGCCGTCGATCGCCGGGGCCGTCTACGTATACTACGGCGGTGCTTCGTTCGGCAGCCAGACCGGCTGCACGAGCCCGGCGTGCACGGCCATCACGGGCCCAGCCACCGGCAGCGCGACGGGCACCTGGTTCGGGTCTGACTTGTCAATGAAGGGCAACATCGGTGACGTTGCCGCCGAGGGCAAACCCGACCTCGTCGTTGGCCAGATCAGCTTCCCCGACGGTACGGGGCCCGGCCGCGTGGTGCTCTATTTCGGCGCGGCCACCGCGACGATCGACCCGTCGAGCTTCATTGAAATTCGTGGCGCCTCGACCACGCCCGTCGTGCGAATTGGGTACACGACCAAAATCATTCGCGACATCGACGGAGACGGCCTCGACGAGGTCGCCATTGCTGCGCCGTTCTACAGCCCGCCGTCGGTGACGAACCAGGGTCGCCTGTACATCTTCAAGGGCAGGGCGTTCTCGGCGTGGCAGGCCCTTCGAACCGCGGCCGATGGCACGACCAGCGCCCCCTACATACCCATTGCCAGTGCAGATTGGGTCATCGACGGGCCGAACCCCCCGCTCTACACCGTTACGGGCTGCTTCGGTCGCAGTCGTTTCGGTCTCACGTCTTTGGGAGATCTCGATGCCGACGGAAAGAGCGAATTCACGATTGGGTTCGGGCCGAGCACCGCCAACCGTGTAGACCTCTACAAAGCCGGACCGACGCTGCTTCAGTCATTGACGCGTACGGTCGGCACCGACAGCAACACCTCGAACGGCTTTGGAGCGACGGTACTGGGCGGCTTCAACGTCACAAACGGCTCGGCGAACGACTTGATCGCAAGTTGGCCGGTCGCCAACCCGACCCAGGGTGAAATCTACGTGTACGCTGACCTTGGTGCTTCGGGCGCCCCGATGACCGAGACCCTCAAGATTGTCGGCACCCAGTCGTTCGGGTTTGGCATGAGCGCCGGAAACCTCAACACGTCAGACTCCAACGTTGATTTGGTCGTGGGCCAAAACCAGGTAGCAAACACGAGCGCCTGGGTCATCTGGAACCAGAATGGGTCGTTCGCCTCGCCCATTGCTACTTCGGGCAACCCCCAGTTCTGGGTCTCTCGCTTCGACGGCAATACGCTGTCGGGCGGAACGAACAACAGCATTGGCAAAACGAATGCGGTAGGAGACCTTTCGGCAGATGGCGCTCTCGACCTAGTCTTGCCCGACGAGCGGAACAGCGTCGTCTACATTTGGCGGTAATTTATGAACGGAAAGACCTTGAAGCGAAAGCGATACGCACCGCCCCGCATGGTGACCCAGAGCCTCAGTAAGCCAGCCGTGCTTTTGGTCTGCACGGGTCAACGCAACTGCGGCGACTTTGGGTTCCGCAACAATTGTTGCGCCCCCGACATCGACACCTGCGCGGTCGACTGCAATTGATCAGCGAGTGGCTCTTACCTTCAAGGCGAACGAGTCGCCCCTTCGTGGCGACGCCGTCTTGTTGCTCATCACGGCGGTCTGGGGCATCACCTTCGTCACCGTCAAAGACGCGCTCGACGGGGCCGACCCCCTGACGTTTCTGGCCCTGCGCTTCGGCGTGGGGGCGGTCGTGGCGGGGCTCACCGCGCGCAAGGCCCTGGGCCACCATGTGCCCTGGCGCGGGGGGCTGACCCTCGGCGTGCTGCTCTTCGCGGGGTATGCCTTTCAAACCTTCGGCCTCGCGTACACCACCCCGTCGCGGAGCGCGTTCATCACCGGGCTGTGCGTGGTGTTGGTGCCGTTCGTTTCATTCGTTCTCTTTCGCAGCTGGCCCGGCGTACCGGCCGTCGTCGGAGCGCTCGTCGCCATCATCGGCCTCGCGTACCTCACCGACGTCACGCTCGGAGGCCCCGTGCCGCTCGGCGACCTGCTCACCTTTGGTTGCGCGGTGGTCTACGCCTTTCACATTTCGCTCACCGAGAAGTTCTCGGTCGAGGCCCCAGACGCGGTGGCGCTCGTCGCGGTGCAACTCGCGGTGGTCGCGGTGTTGTCGGCCTGCTGCCTGCCGTTCGTCGAGCGCCGGTTCGTGCCCTCGTGGAGTCTGTGGAGCGCCATCGCCGTGACGGGCGTCATTGCGAGCGCGCTGGCCATTTCGCTGCAGACCTGGGCCCAGTCGAAGACGACGGCGGTGCGGGCGTCGGTGATCTTCGCGCTCGAACCCGTGTTCGCGGTGGCCTGGGGCGCTGCCTTGGGGCGCGGCATGCTCGCGCGGCACGAATGGTTCGGCGGCGGCCTCATCGTGCTGGGCGTGCTCATCGGGAGCGGGCTGCGACCGAGCACCAGCGCACCCCAACCCTGATTTTAGCGCACTCGGGGTCGTCACCCTGGCAGCGCGGCGGGCGTTTTCATGAGCCTGCTGGCTGACGTCACCCACCCACGCACCTCCGGCTCACCGCGGCGTCGCTTCATGCGTCTGCTGACGTCGCCCGCCCAGGCCCACGTGCCAGCCTCTGCAGCGCGGCGTACCTTCATGCGCCTCTGGCGGACGTCGCCCCAGCACCTACCGACCTTCGGCTCAGCGACCGCGCGTTCACGCGACGCTCCACACGGGCGCCGACGCAGCCCAAGGCGCGTGGCCTGGCCTTATCGCTCAGTTTCACGGTGCCGACGAGCCACGGCCGCAGCCCCAACGACGCTCTGGGCCCGCCGGTGCGCCTTGAACGACCGCGCGGGCACGTCGGTTGATGCGCTCCGCCTACTTCGCCTCAGCGGCTTGCACCGTTCTCACCGGCGGGCCCGCGAGAACGCGCGATTCGACCACCAGCAAGAACACCGGTATCACCGCGCTGAGCGCCATGCAGACCGCGGCGACTCTGGGCATGCCGACGAGAATGGCGTCGGAGGCGCCCGGCCAGTCGGCGGGCCGCGGCCCTTTGCTGAGCAGCTGCGCCGACACGAACGCCGCCAACGCCGCCGAGCCGTGCTGCACCGCCGACTGCAACGACTGAAACCGCGCTCGCACCTCGGGTTCGACGACCTTCGAGGTCAGCGTGTTGTACGACACGTTGCGCAGCCCGTTGGCGAGCATGAACAACACGAAGCACAGGTACACCACCGCCGCCGACGGCATGACGAGCTGCCGAAAGTAGAACGCGTAGACGATGACGACCGACATGGCGGCGCCGGTGGTGCCGACGCGAAACGAGCCGAACCGGTCGACCAGCCGCCCGCCAATTTGCGTCGACGCGAAGCTCATCACGCCGCCCAACATGTACGCGTACTTGATGAGCTCTCGGGGAAAGCTGAGGTTCAACTGCATGTACGACGCCATGTTCGGTATCAACACGAAGCCGGCGAGCATGACGTTGGCGGTCAGCAAGTAGCTCAACCGCACGATCGGCCGGCCGAGCAATTCGGCAAACCCGACCGGGGCTTTCGAATGGCCCAAATGCGACGTCATGGGCGGCAGCAAGGCAATCGCTCCGACGACGACGACCACGCCAATGCCACTCACGCAGAAGAAGGGAGCCCGCCACGAGAACGTCTCGGCCACCCACAGGCCTCCGGGCACGCCGAGCACCGACGCGACCGAGAACGCGCCCATGACCGTACCCATGGCCCGGCCCCGCATTTGACTGGGTATGGTGTCGGCGATGATCGAAAACGCGAGCGACGTGGCCGGGCCACCGAACAACCCAGCGATGACCCGGGTGGCCAACAACGACGAAAAGTCGACCGCGGCTCCGCCGGCGAAAGTGCCGATGACAAGCCCCGCCATGGCGGCGGCCAGCGCCTTGCGGCGGTCAAAGCGGTCGAGAAACAGCGACCCCACGAGGCCCGAAACCGCGGCGGCGGCGGTGTACGCCGCGTTGGCGTAGCCGAGCCGGGCTTCGCTCACGCCGAGCGCGTCGGCGAACATCGGGCCGAGTGGCATGATGATGACGAAGTCGAGAATGTTGACGAACTGAACCGCCGCGATGAGCAAGACAATGGCCCACTCGCGCGGCGTGAACCGAGACGGCATGAGCATGATGTAAGCGAACGGGCCCCGGCTCGCCATGCTCTTGCGTGCCCCAAACCGCCGAGACGTTATACGTTGACGCCGGTGTTTCTCGCGCTCCGCACCTCGCCGTTGGTGTTCGTCGCCATGGTGGGGCTGTTGGTACGCGCGAGGGTGGCCGGCGAGCCATGGGCCTTTCTCGACACCGCGCTGGTGACCTACCTCATGCTGGCGCTCTTCGCCGACCTCGCGACGGCGCTGGGGCTCCGAAGTCACGGCTGGCTTTTGAAATGGCGAGCCGCGTGGTGGGGGCTGGGCTTCGAGGTGTACCCGCGGTCGACGGTCGAACTGACGCAGGCCATGCGGGGCGTGGGCCTGGCCTCGCTCAGCGTGCCCCTGGTCGTCAGCGTGCTCTCGGGGGTGTGGTTCGCCACGGGCCAAGCGAATTGGTTTTCGCATTCGGCGGCGGTGTGGCTCACGAGCACGTTCATGACCGTCACGGCGCTGTTGCCGTCGTTGCCTCGGGCCGCTTCGGCGGGCAGCGTGGGCGACCGGTTGCGCCGCCCTCGGTGGGCTCGGGCCAACTGGGTCTGGGCGGCGGTGGTGGGAGGGCTCGACTCGGGAGCGACGCTCAGTGAGCTGGTGCTCCGCGCCCAGCTCGAGCCGCTCTTGCCGCAACCCGCCCACCCCGTCGAGCCTGTCACCCTGCTCTTTCAAACGCTCTGTTGCGAGCGCGGTGAATTCGAGCTGGCCCGGCCGCTGTTACCGCTCTGGCTCGCCCAGCGCGATTCACTGCCGGCGTGGTTGGCAGTCGACGGGCTCAAACACGCGGGCGCGGTCTGGGCGCTCGTCGACGGCGAGCTCGCCAAGGCGTCGGAGTGCCTCGAGCACCTCGTGCGGCTGCAGCTCGTACCCTGGTACGCCGAGCTGCTCAACGCCTGCATCGCCCACGCGAGGCAGGACCCGACCGAAAAAGCGCGTGCCTTGAATGCCTGGCGCGAAGCGGTGTCGACCCACCCGAGGCGAGCGCTGTTGCTGGGCGCGAACCGGTGGGTGCTGCGCCGGCTCGAGGCCGAAACCGCTTCTCCGCTTGGGTCGCCTTGAGCTGCGCCGTGCTCGAAAGCACAAGTGAACTGCAACCGCGCCGCCGCACGCCCATCTCCGCGCTCCGACTGCGTTCGGCTGGCGTGACCGATTGAAAGGCGGAGGTTCCACTCCACGAGAACGAGGCTCGCTCGAACGCCGAAGTCAGCCGCTGACCCGCGGGGTCAAACGCGCTATGGCCTTCGGGCATGGCCGATTGGAAAACCGAGAAATCACGCTGGCTTGAAAAGGTGTACGCGAAAGCGAAGGCGAAGTCGCCGGAGCGCCGAGACCAGTTCATCACCAGCAGTGGCATCGAGCGAGGGCCGGTCGACGGGCCCGAGGTGATGGGTGAACACAGCGCGGCTGCGTTGGGGTTGCCTGGAGAGTACCCCTTCACCCGCGGCGTGCAGCCGACGATGTACCGCGGCCGCTTCTGGACGATGCGGCAGTACGCGGGCTTCGGCGGCGCCAAAGAGTCGAACGAGCGTTACCACGCGCTGCTCAAAGCGGGTCAAACCGGCCTGTCGGTGGCGTTCGACTTGCCGACGCAAATGGGCCTCGACGCCGATTCGCCGCGCGCGCTGGGCGAAGTGGGCAAGGTGGGCGTCAGCATTTGCTCGGTTCGCGACATGGCGGTGCTCATGCAAGACATACCGTTGGGCACGGTCAGCACGTCGATGACCATCAACGCGACCGCGCCGATTTTGCTGTCGCTGTACGCGGCGGTGGGAGAGCGCCAAGGGGTGCCCTTGGCCGACCTGCAGGGCACGGTGCAGAACGACATTCTCAAAGAGTACATCGCGCGCGGCACCTACATTTACCCG
>JBGAIY010000331.1:0-8911 GCA_044225205.1 Myxococcaceae bacterium
ATATGGTCGCGCGGAGATGGGCGTGCGGCCGGACCATGGCGGTTCACTTGAGCTTTCAAGCACGACGCAGCTCAGCGCGACCGAAGCAGATATGGTCGGCCTTCGCATGAACCGGGTTTTGCTCGACGTGAGTCGGTGTGGGCCAGCCGCGCGGTACCACGGGTACCGGCTGCAGCGCCTCGCACGTTCGTTTTTGAAGCGGCTCGAACTCGACCGGGTCGAGCTGTCGCTGTCGCTCGTTCGCGACCGCCACATTCGCCAAATCAACAAAGAGTGGCGCGGCAAAGACAAAGCCACCGACGTGCTGTCGTTTCCCGCGGGAGACCATGTGGGGCCTGGTCTCACCCCGTTGGGCGACGTCGTCATTTCCATCGACACGGCAAAACGGGCGGCGCCCGAGTTCGACAGCTCGCTCAAAGACGAACTCGACCGGTATTTGGCGCACGGGTTGTTGCACCTCTTGGGGCACGACCACCAGGCGCCCAAAGAAGCGCGCGCCATGCGAAAGCGTGAAGACGAGCTGCTCGGCCGCACCCGCCGCGGCATGCTCGCCCGCAGCGACGAGGTCGACTGACCCGACGTGATGCCATGTCGTGTCGGCCATGACATTCGCTTACAGCGTGACAGCCCCACTGGTTCTTTTGCGTCGCGCTGACAGTCGGCTGACACGGTCGGGTGTTGATCGCCTTACGAAAGTCGGGAGCCTTCTTCCTGACCGCACGCGAGGTCGTCGACATGTCTGCTTTGCCCAAGAACCCGCCCTCATTGACCGCCGAAGAGGCGAAGAATGACGCACACCTCGACAAGCTGAACTTGGTCTCCAGCATTCCCTTCTTTGCGGCGCACGCGTTGGTGCTGGCGGCCTTCTTCGTCGGCTTTCGGTGGGAATACGTTCTGCTCGCGCTGGCCTCGTACTACGTGCGCATGTTCGGCGTGACCGCGGGGTACCACCGGTACTTCTCGCACCGCGCCTTCAAGACCAACCGCGTGTTTCAGTTCTTTCTCGCCTTCTTGGCCCAGACGTCAGCCCAAAAAGGCGCCCTGTGGTGGGCCGCCAACCACCGGCACCACCACCGGTATTCAGACCAAGAAGAAGACATTCACTCGCCCACGCGAAAGGGCTTTTGGTACAGCCACGTCGGGTGGATTTTGACGTCGCGCTACGAGACCACCGACTACGCGCGCATCAAAGACTTCGCCCGGTTCCCCGAATTGGTGTGGCTCAACAAGTACCACCTGTTGCCGCCGCTGGTGGCCGTGCCCGTGCTCTACCTCATCGGCGGGCTGCCCTGGGTCATCTGGGCGGGCATCATTCCCACTGTGTTGTTGTGGCATGGCACCTTCACCATCAACTCGCTCAGCCACATTTTCGGCTCGCGCCGGTACCTGACGACCGACACCAGCCGCAACAACTGGCTCTTGGCCATCGTCACCTGCGGTGAGGGCTGGCACAACAACCACCATTTTCACCAAAACACCGCCAACCAAGGCTGGTTCTGGTGGGAAGTCGACTTCAGTTTTTACGCGCTGAAGGTGCTTTCGTGGGTAGGGTTGGTGAGTGATTTGCGCCTGCCGGCCGAACAAACCCGCCAGTCGTTTCGCTCATATAGCGATGAGCAACGGGCGTTGCTCAAGACCCAGGCACGCTTTCACCGCGCCGAGCCCCCGCCCCGTACCGCGCCGCGCCACGACACGCCCGAGCCGGGGCTGGCGGTCGGCCAACGCGCTCAGCCGGCTGAAACCTAATTCGTCGCCCTCGCGTAGTGGGTTCAACCACGGGAACGAACCCACGTGACCGACGAGGCGTTGATGGAGCAGTTTGCCCAGGGTGATGCACGCGCGTTTGACACGCTCTTCACGCGGCACGCGCCCGCCATTCGTGGCTTTCTGCACAGAATGACCGGCCAGCGCGCCGCGGCCGACGACTTGACCCAGGCCACGTTCTTGTCGCTGCTCCGCGCACGTGGGCGGTACGTGACTGGGGCGAAGTTCAAGCCGTGGCTCTACGCCATTGCCACCAACGCGGCCCGCGACTGGCGGCGGCGGGGCTCGCACGAGTCGGTCACTGAAGACGGGGCCACGCCCGACGGCGCGGCCGAGCCCACGCTGCTCGCCGACCCAGGGCTTGAAAAGGTCGTGCGCGCCGCACTCGACCAACTGCCCGACGCCCAGCGTGAGGCCATTGTGTTGCACCGCTTCGAGGGCCTCTCGTACGCCGAAATCGCCGAGACCGCCGGAGTGACCGAGTCGGCCGTGAAGGTGCGCGCCCACCGAGGCGCTGAAGTGCTGCGGCAGTTGCTCAAGGGGGTGTGGGAGCCATGAGCGACCTCGACCAGCAGACCAGCACCAACGACCCCACGCTCGAGGCGTTGCGGGCACAGGTGCACGCCGAGCTGCGGCATTCGCCCCGCGCCCGCCCGTGGTGGTTCGGGGCGCTCGCCGTCATGGCGTCGAACGTGGCCCTCGCCGCCTGCGCGACCATGGCCATGCCGTTGCATTCGGCGCAGAGCGCGTCGTGGCTGGCCCGCTGGGTGACCGCCGCGGTGCTGCTGTCGGTGGTGACGCTCGGCGCCTGGTTCGGCGTGCGACCCGGCCCGAAAGCCCCGCGCGTCGCCATGCTGGGCTTGTCGATGGTGGCCATGGTGCTCGCGGTGCTCTCAGGCTCGGGAGACGTGCCGGGTGGCTCGTTCTGGGCTGGCGCCTCGTGCGCGACGACCGAGTGCGTGGTGTCGCTCGTGCCACTCGTCGTCGGCCTCGTGGTGCTGACCCGCTTCGCGTTCGAACCGCTCCGCACCGCGGTGGTCGGCCTCTCGTCGGCCGCCGCGGGAGCGTTCGTGCTGCACATGCATTGCCCCAACGGCTCGTGGGCCCATTTGCTGGTCTTTCACGTCGCGCCGTGGGTCGGGTTGACGCTGGGGTTGCTCGTGTTTCGGCGGGCGATGCCGTCAAAGACGTTCGCGCCCTGACCTCGGCCCGGGGAAACAGCTCACCGCGCTCGATGGTTCGTTCGCGACCGAACCTCCGCAGTTCAGGTGATCTCGCGAGCAACGCAAATCAGAGCAACGTTACGGCGTCGGCACCGTCACCGTCGGCGGGAGCGGCGAAAACGCTTCTCCGCGGAAATCGGCCAGAATCGCCGGCGCCGCCACCTCGGGTACCGCGCAATGCCCGACGTCTTGGCCCTCGTATGCCCCGCCATGAATCGTGGGAAACAGGTTGGTGCCCCCGAGCGAGTAGTCGTAGTCGATGCAGTTTTGCCCAGTGGCGCAGTGCGGTTGCAGCCCTTTGTACGGCCCCAGCGGCGCGCTCTTCGAACAGTCGGCTCCGCTGGGTACCACGGAGTGTCGGTACTCGACGAAGCGGTCGACGTTGGTCGGCACGGTGATCTTCTTCGTCGGCTGGTACGGGTCCATCACGAAGAGGCGCTTCACGCGACGGCGGTTCGCGGCGATTCGCCCGTCATTGGCAATGAGCCCGGCCAGCTCGACTCCCGCGTAGCCTCCCCACGAAAAGCCCAAAATGTTCACGCCACACTTCGCGTCGGAGTCGTTGATTTGATTGTCGTTGTTGGTGTCGAGCGCGTGAAACAAGGGCGGGTAGAGCGTGCTCTGCGTGTTCACCAAGAAGGTGTTGAAGGTGTTGAAACAGGTGCTCCCGCTGCAGCTTTGAACCACTCCGGGTACTTCGGGTTGGTCGCAGATTTCGTCGAACGGCGTGTTGGAGCCCCCGCGCTCGGTCGCCCCCGTCAGACAAATGGTGACTTGGCAGCCTCCGTCGTCATTGGGGTCGATGCCTGAATCGGCCGGGCCGCCTGCGTCTACCGAGGGGCCTCCGTCGACGGGTGACCCCGCGTCGGCCGGCGCACCCGCATCACTCGGCGAACCACCGTCGAATTGAGAACCGGCGTCGAGCTGCGACGAACCAGCGTCGCTCGGCGACCCCGCGTCGTTCGTGCCCGAATCAACGAGGCCGCCATCGCGCGGGTTGACCGAGGCGTCGACGTCACCAGGCGCGACGCCGCATGCCGACAGAACGACCACTGCCACAAGCCAGGTACGACGCATTCAAGACCCCCTGCGGGAACAGGGGGCGCACCTCACCACGATTGCGAGGCGTTCGCTCGACACCGTGCGCCATGTGTGTGGCGATGCCACCTGGTCGCGCGGTATGACGTGCCTGCCCGCCACGCCGAAACAGACACGCACGGGCACGCCAGGCAGCGTTGCCGGGTGACGTGGGCTGCGGCAGTGGCACTGGCCCGCTGGGCATCGGCCTGAAGTCGATCGGGCCAATCACCGTGCACGGCGGGTCGGCGGCGTTAATCACGACCATGACCCGCGCTGGCCGAACGCTCTCACTCGTTTCAGTTTTGGCGCTCTGGGGGAGTTCTGCGATGGCCATTGAGCGACCGTCGTATCGCGTCGTTTCAACCTTCGATCAGGTCGAAGTGCGTGAATACCCTCAGTTGCTTGTGGCCGAGACCACCGTTGAAGCCGACCGTGACGAGGCGAGCACCTTGGGCTTTCGCACGCTGGCCGCGTACATTTTCGGAGCGAATCACGCGCGCTCGGCCATCGCCATGACGGCCCCGGTGACTCAGGCCCCGGGTCAACCAATTGAAATGACGGCGCCTGTCACTCAGGCTCGAGAAGGCAAACGCTGGGTGATTCAGTTCACGATGCCGTCCAGCTTCACAAGCCTTGAGCAACTCCCGGTGCCCAATGATTCGTCGGTGCGGCTTCGGGTCGTCCCTCCGCGAACCGTCGCCGTCGTGACGTACACCGGAGTCTGGTCGGAGTCGCTGTATGCCAAGCACCTGGCCACGCTTCGAGACGGTGTGCTGAAGGCGGGGCTCAAGCCATTGGGCGCTCCGGTCTTCGCTCGTTACGACCCGCCCTGGAAGCCGTGGTTTTTGAGAACGAATGAAGTGCAGGTCGAGGTCGCGATTCCGTAAAAGCCCGGGCCGCGGGCAAATGTGGTGGTTGCTCGCCAGTGGCGTGGCTACATGAAGCAATGCTCTTCGCATTTTTGACGGCGTGCCTCGTTGCCCAGAGTGGCGAGGCGGCAGAGCCCCCTGCTGCGACGGCAGCCCCCACCGCGGTGCTCGTGCCGCCGCGACTGTTCGATTCACTCATCGCCGACTATGAAGTTGGCGCCCTGTACCTGTTTCAGAACGAGGGCCGCTATGGCCCCGATGGTACGCGGTACGGGGCCAAAGACGTCGGTCAACAACGCAACTTGGCCATCGCCCAGAGGCTGGCGGTCGAGGCGAAAATGGGTCGGCACACCGTCATCGCGTTGTGGGCGCCGCTCGACCTGACCACCCGGGCCACGCTCGCGCGCGACCTCGTCTTTCAGTCGACAACCTTGCGTGAGGGGGCCGTGTTTGACCACCGGTACCTCTTCGATGGCTATCGCATGAGCTACCTGTTTGGGCTCGTCAGCACTCCCCGCTTTTCAGCGGCGATCGGCGCGTCGATTCAAGTGCGCAATGCCTCGGTCGAGTTCAGGAGCATCGACGCGACCCCGGCCGTCTTCAAGGTCGAACGAGACATCGGGCTGGTCGGCGCGTTGAAGGTGCGCTTGCGCTACGACGCCGGCCTGCTCTACGCGATGGCCGATGTCGACTTCTTCAATACCTTTGGGCTCGGGCTCCCCGCCGGCATTCACGACGTGGCGTTGACGCTGGGGGTGCCCATCACGGCCGGGGCCGACTTCTTCTTGCGGCTTCGCTTGGTGGGAGGCGGCGCCGAGGTGCCCAGCCGAGACTTGGCCAACTGGGGCAACTTTGGTGGCGCGTTCACCGGGTTGCGACTCGACCTGTCGCTGCTGCTGAAGGCGCTCACCGGGTAAGAAGCGCACCACGAGCGGGCGTCAGAACCGGCTCCCTTCAACCATGGCTTGAATGGTCGGTGACGCCAAAGAACGCTCGAGCGTCAACGCGAAGTACTTTTGCGAGCAGGGCAGTGAGCACACCTTCAAAAGCCCGAACATGCTCCGCAGCTCGGCCGCGACCGCTGCGGGGGCGACGAACACCCCATGGCCGGCTTCGGCATAGGTCTTCAGGAGACCACTGTCTTTCACCTCGGCGACGACATGAGGGGTCACGCCAACCCGCGCAAAGAGCGTGTCGAGCGTCTTCCGAATTGCAGAACCGGGCGCCGGCATCAGAAACGGGGCACCGTCAAGCCCACGGAGCCCCTTCTTCGACAAGCGCGCCGCGACGATGGGGTGCGCGAACAAGGCCAAGGGCAAGCTCCAGAGCTCATGCGAATACGCTCGCACCGGCGAGTTTTCGGGCACGGTGCTGTCAGAGATGACCGCCTCGAGGTGGTGCCGAGCAAGCCCCTCGATGAGTTCGACGGCTTCACCTTCTTCGACTCGAAGCAACGCCCCTGAACGAAGAATGGGCTCGGTGCACTGACGAATCAGCAACTTGGGCATGCTGCTGACCGCGCCGATGGTCACGACGCTTCGCTGGTTCGCTCGGCTCGAAGCCAACTCCACGATTCGGTCACCGACCGAGAACACCCGCTCGGCGAGCTCAAACACCTCGGAGCCCAGGGAGGTCAACACCAAGCGCCGCCCCTGCTTTTCAAAGAGCTTCGCCCCCAGCGACTCTTCGAGCTGGTGCACTTGTGACCAAACGGTCGAGGGCGTCACGAACAGCGCCCGCGCTGCCGCCGCCAAGCCCCCGTGGCCCGCCAGCACCCAGAAATGCCGCAAATGGTGGTAGTTGAGTTGGGGCACGTTTTTGAATTCTCACAATATTCGAACAATATTTTGAGAAAGAAGCAATGTGCGGCGGTCGCTACTGTCGCCGCATGAACCAACAACAACTCCTGGCGATACACGAGCTGGCGCAACTGGGGTTTCGCGGCCCGACGCTGCAGTTCGTCGAAATGGTACCAGCCATTGAAATGGCGTGGGCCGACGGGTCGATTCACCCCGATGAAATGGCGGTACTCGAGGCGTATGGCGAAGAGATTCTCGCGGGGGCGGTCTCGGGCCAGGCCCACCAGCGCGAACTCAAAGAGGCGCTCGCTGCGTTTCTCAGGCAGCGAACGACGGAGCGGCTCGACCCCGTGGTGCGCAAGTCGGTGACGCGCCTGCTGAGCCAACTGTTCGAGGCCACGCCCGGGGGCGGGTTTTTCAAAGAACGCATCATCGAATGGGCGACGGCCGTGGCGGTCGTCGCTGGGAGGCCGGTGTGGGACCCGGCTGAACTTCGATGGCTCAAGACCGTAGAGAAGACCCTCACGAGCCGGCGAACGAGGGTCGCCCATTGAGACCCGTCTCAGGCGCGTGGTCGTTTCATGAAATTGAGCGACGCGTCTCTCCGCCCGGTTCGAGCTGGCCGTACGCTCTGCCGTTCGTGCCTCTCCTGCTGGCGTGGGTCGAAGATGGAGCCGTCTCAGTCGTTCTTCGAGATCACGCCAGCGAGCTCATTTCAGGTGTGCTGCTCTGGGGCGCCGTGCGTCGCCTGACGAACCGGAGTCTTGGGCACATGCGCCTCGCTGAAACCGACGCCCTCACGGGTCTCGGCAACCGGCTCCGCTTCGAGCGAACGTGGCCGTGGCTCGTCAAGCAAGCCCGCAAGCGAGGCGCGCCGTTGTCGGTCGCCTACGTCGACTTCAACAACTTCAAGAAGATCAACGACACCTACGGTCACTCGGCGGGAGACCAAGCGCTCTCACTCATGGGCTCGCTGTTACAGGAGTCGGCCCGGAGCGGCGCCGCCATGCCCTTTCGCATGGGCGGAGATGAATTCTGCATCATCTTCGCGGGCACAGCCTCGAGTGCGCGCCAGTTGATGGAAGACGTTTTTCGGTCAAGCCCTGTTCGCCCGCGCTACGATTTTTCATGTTCGGTCGGCATCG
Source organism: Myxococcaceae bacterium (assembly GCA_044225205.1). Lineage (GTDB taxonomy): Bacteria > Myxococcota > Myxococcia > Myxococcales > Myxococcaceae > JAEUJT01. Next base: position 7,881 of record JBGAIY010000331.1, read on the forward strand.
CGAACGTCATGCCGAACGATTCGGTCGAAGAGGCGCTCGACCGCGCAGAAGCACGAATGTACTCCGCCAAGCGAACCGAGGGTCGATTCAGCGACGATTTCGTCGGCAGTGACGACCAAGCGACTCGCTTGTCGCTCAAGACCGAGGCTACGACCCGCCTCAACTGAGGGGCTTGCGAATGGGCACGCCGGTCAGGTCGGAGTGGACAATTCACGCCCGCACGCCGCTCCCGCGCAAGAACGAGCCTCGCGCGGGAGTCACCGCGGCTGAAGTTACGGGCAGGCGCCGAAGCCGGTCGCGCCGTTCAGCGGAGTGCACGTCGTGCCAGTGCACGCCGGCATGCCCGCGTCGAGGTTGCAGATCTGCTTGCACGTACCGGTCGTCGACGTCGGTGACGACAGCAGGCACAAAGCGCCCTTGGAGCAATTGCCGGCGGCTCCGCCACAGGTGCCCATGACCGCGACCGTGCCAGCCGTCAGACACAGCGGGCCTTGGTTGGTCGGGTAGCAGGCTTCGCCCGTCGCGCAGTTTTGCGTCAGGGGGTCGCACGACGTCACATGCACGCAAATGGCCGGCAACTCTTTGTGGTCGGGCACGGTGATGAGGCCGCCGCAAATGGTGCCCTGCGGGCAGTCGTTCGTCGTGTAGCAGAACTTCGTGCACTTGCTCTGAAAGCAGAACAGGCCCTTCGCGCAGTCGTCGGTGCCACCGGCGCCGCACGCGGTGCCTTCGGTGAGCGCGCCCGACGGCCCGCACACGCGGTCGAACCCGCCGTCGGCCGTGGGGCCGTAATTGCACCGCTCGGTGCCATTGCAGTCTTGCTTCACCAAGTCGCACCCGCCGCCGAAGCATTGCCCGGCGCCCATGTTGTCGACGTACATGCACGGGCCTTGACCCGTCGGGCAATTCTGCGTCGCCGCGTTGCACGAAATGGGTTGGCTGCCGCCTCCGCCGCCGGTGCCACCACCCGTGCCCGTGCCGCCGCCCGAGCCACCACCGGTGCCGGTGCCGCCTCCGCTGCCGCCGCCGGT
>JBGAIY010000332.1:0-9069 GCA_044225205.1 Myxococcaceae bacterium
CCGGTTCAGTGACAGTGCAACGGTAACGACCTTCGCCGCGACTGTCTAATCACAAAGTTCAACTGGCCTGCGCCGGGTCTGTCGGGCGGTTTTTGACGTAGGCGGTACGCCCACACCACAGCTCACCGCGGGCCGCCTCAGAACCGACTGCCACGAATCTGACCTTTCGACTGGTTTTTGACTTTCGAGCGACGGCGAACTGCCCGTTGTGGGCCGCACGATTGGCGAGGTCGAAATTCGTTCTGAAGAGGTTGCCGTTGGCGCAACGGCTGCTACCTTCACCACAACTGCTTCACTTCACGTTTCAAAGTTTCGTGAAGCGTGAAGCACTCACCGTCGAAAGAAAGAAACCACATGTCCGACGATAAGAAAAAAGTGGGAGCTGGTGCGCAGGCGTTGCCGACTGCCATGACGCCTCCCGGTACCATCAACAAAGACGACATTCCGGCAGTGCTGCCGATTCTGCCGCTGCGAAACAGCGTGTTCTTTCCCGGGGGCGTGTTGCCGCTCGCCGTGGGCCGCCAAAAAACCATCGCGCTCATCAAAGACGCGGTGCGCGACGACCAAGTCATTGGCGTGGTCACCCAGCGCAAGGCCGAAGAAGAAGACCCTGGCGCGACCGACCTCTACAACATGGGCACGGTCGCCCGCATCGTGAAGCTCTTGAAGATGGGCGAAGACAACTATTCGCTCGTGGTGCAAGGCCTCGCGCGGTTTCGCGTGCTCGAGCTCGTGCAAGAGGCGCCGTACCTCAAGGCGCGCATCGAGCCGGTCGAAGACAAGACCGCGGCCGACAACGTTGAGATCGAAGCGTTGACCATCAACCTGAAGAAGCTGGCGCGCGAAGTCATTGAAATGATGCCCGAGCTGCCTGCCGCGGCGACCGAGCTGGTCGAGAGCATCACCCACCCGGGCCACTTGGCCGACCTCATTGCCGCCAACGTCGACGTGCCCATCGAAGAGAAGCAGGCGGTGCTCGAAACGGTCGACCTCAAGGCGCGCATGAAGCTCGTGCTCGAGCTGCTCAACCGCAAGCGCGAAATCTTGAAGCTCTCGAACAAGATCGACCAGTCGGTCAAGGGAGAGATGTCGAAGACCCAGCGCGAGTACTACCTGCGGCAACAGCTCAAGGCGATCAAAGAAGAGCTGGGCGAAATGGGAGAAGACGAAGAAGAGCTCGACGAATTGGCCGAGCGCATCAAGAAGGCGCAGTTGCCGCCTGACGTCGAGAAGGTCGCCAACAAAGAAATGAATCGTCTCAAGACGATACCGGCGGCCTCGAGCGAATACACCGTCGCCCGCACCTACCTCGACTGGATCGCCGATTTGCCCTGGTCGAAGCTCAGCGAAGACAACCTCGACATCGAGAACGCGCGCAAGCAGCTCGACTCAGACCACTACGGCATTCAAAAGGTCAAAAAGCGCATTCTCGAATACTTGGCCGTGCGCAAACTGAAGAACGACATGCGCGGGCCGATTCTGTGCCTCGTGGGGCCTCCGGGCGTCGGCAAGACGTCGCTCGGCCAGTCGATCGCCAAGGCCGTCGGCCGCAAGTTCGTTCGCCTCGCCTTGGGTGGCGTGCGCGACGAAGCCGAAATTCGCGGCCACCGCCGCACCTACGTGGGCGCCCTGCCCGGCCGCTTCATTCAGCAAATGAAGAAAGCCGGCACCCGCAACCCCGTGATGCTGCTCGACGAAGTCGACAAGTTGGGGGCCGACTTCAGGGGCGACCCGTCGGCCGCGCTGCTCGAGGTGCTCGACCCCGAACAGAACCACACGTTCTCTGACCACTACCTCGACGTGCCGTTCGACTTGTCGAAGGTGCTGTTCATTGCGACCGCCAACCAGCTCGACCCGGTGCCCGGCCCGCTGCGCGACCGCATGGAGATCATCGAACTGTCTGGCTACACGCTCGACGAGAAAATGATGATCGCGAAGCAGCACCTCATTTCGAAGCAGCTCAAAGAAAACGGCATCACCGCCGAGCAATTCGAGCTGACCGAAGACGCGCTGGGCGACATCATCGCCTCGTACACGCGCGAAGCCGGCGTTCGTTCGCTCGACCGGCGCATCGCCGACGTGGCGCGTTCGGTGGCGGTGAAGGTGGCTTCGGGCCAGACCGAAAAACAGGTCATCACCAAAGAGAAGCTGCAAGAGCTGCTGGGGCCGCAGCGGGTCGAGTCTGAAATGGCCGAGCGCACTTCGCAGACCGGTGTCGCGGCCGGCCTCGCGTGGACACCGTACGGCGGTGACCTGCTCTTCATTGAATGCACCAAGATGATCGGCAAGGGCGGCATGACCCTCACCGGCAAGCTCGGCGACGTGATGAAAGAGTCGGCCCACGCGGCGATGTCGTACCTCCGTACGAACGCCGAGCGGTTGAACGTGAACCCGAACTTCCTCGAGAAGGCCGACGTTCACATTCACGTGCCCGACGGCGCCATGCCCAAAGACGGCCCGTCGGCCGGCGTGACCATGCTCACCGCCCTCACCTCGCTCATGACCGGCATTCGCGTGCGCAACGACACGGCGATGACGGGCGAAGCCACCCTGCGCGGCCTCGTGTTGCCCGTCGGTGGCATCAAAGAGAAGGTGCTCGCCGCTCACCGCGCCGGCATCAAGCGCATCATCATGCCCGAGAAGAACAAGAAGGACATGGTCGACGTGCCCGAACAGGCGAAGAAAGAAATGGAGTTCTTCTTCGTGAGCCGAATGGACGAAGTGCTCGGCCTGGCGCTCGAGAAGTCGCCCTTCGTCGCGGCGGTGCCGGCCGTGGCGACCGACCCCGCGAACCCTGAAATTCGCGCCTAAGCACACGACGGTGTTTGTCGTTGGCCCGCCGGTGAGCTCGACTCGCCGGCGGCTCTTCTCTTTTTTGAAGCTGGCCAACCGGGGTATTCAGGTGACCGAAGCCGAACGCATTTTGAAGTGGGCCAAGGGCGACGCGGGCCGTGCCTTCGACATGGTCGAGCAACAGCTCTCGGTGTTGGTGATGCGCGCCCAAGTCATGTTGAGCCTCTCGGGCATCGTGATCACGGTCACCGGGTTCTCGGGGCGCGCCATTGCCCAGAGCGGCCGGCTCGCGCAGGTGCTGGTGGCGGCGGGCATCATCGTCGTGTTGTTGTCGGCGGCCATCGCCATTGGCGGCGTGTTGCGGCTGCGGTGGTTGACGCAAGAGCTGTCAGACGACGTGCTCGACACGCTGGGCCGCATGCTGCGCATTCGCGACGAAAAGTCGAAGTCGCTCTCGTTCGCGCTGGTGCTCTTCGTGCTGGGCTTTGCGTGCTACTGCGTCGCCATTGCCCAGATGCTGCTCACGGCCACTTCGTGACGACCTCGGCCCCGAGTGAGGTCGCCGTGTCACCACAACGGTTCTGCAAGGCGACGTAGACCGCACGCAACGACGCCCGGTCGGCCGTGCTCTGGGGAGGAATCGGCACCCCGAGCCTCGTCAAGAAGTCGACGTTTTCAGCGATTTCGTGCGGAGACAGCCCCGGGTCAAACCAAAACAATTGGCCGCGGTCGAACGTGGCTCCGTTCGAGGCCAAGAGCGACTCCATCAATTCAAGTTCGGCGGTCAGGCCCATGGCATGCGCCCGCGCCCAGGCCGTTGGGCCAGTCGAGCCGTCGAAGGTGAAGAGCGCCGCATGCCTCATGAGCACCAGCTGCTCCGCAGAGCAGCCGGCGGCGTGCGGCGCGACGACGGGTTCCACCGGGGTCGCGTCGGAGCCGGGGTCGAACCCGCTCGCCACGAGCTGGCCGGTTTCGGTGGCCAAGTGCAAGAAGGCGCGAAGCCCCCCAAGCCCGCCAGCCAACATTCGGGTGACTTGCGCGGTGCACGGTGAAGGCACCGCTCCGGTGACGGCCGCCGCGACGACGTTCTTGGTGGTTACCAGCGGGCGGAGGGCCGAGAGGTCGACGGAATCGGTGCCCAGCGCGTCGATGGTTCGAAGCAAAGAAGCGACGCAGGCGTCGACCTGCTCGGTCGACAGGGCGAAGGTCGCCGTCACCATTTAGTTGAACTGGCGTTCGTACTTGATTTCACCGCCGCCGCGCTTCGGCATGAAGGAGAGCGTGCCGCCGCCCACTTGGGTTTTGCCGAGGTGGCCGAGCGCTTTCCACAGCGGGCCGTTTTTGGTCTGCGCGTAGTTGCCCAGTTGGTAGACGCCCTCACCCGCCAGCGCGAACTTCAACGAGTTTTTGACGTCGCCTTTGTCAGGAGCATGACCCGGAAACACGGCCTGGCCGGCCTCGAACGTCGTCGCGGTGACCCCGGTCACGATCAGTGACTCAAGAGGGTTGAGGCCAATTTTGCGAGCAGACCAATACGTGAGGCCGCCCACTAGCGAGGCGTGCATCACGTTGTGGCCGTTGAGGTCGCCATCGTTCGTCCAATGGCGAATGTTTTCTTTGAAGGCCGAGGCGCTGGGGCTCTTGCTCCCGCCCCCATCGGCCCCCAACCACTTGACCGACGCGTAGCCACCCGCAAACCCGTAGGCCGCGTAGCCGAGCCCAATGGCGACCTTTTCTCCGGTCGTAAAGCCCGTGCGGCCCTTCTCGGAGGCCGCCTTCTCAGAGGCCACTCCCAGCGCCGCCGTCGCGGGCAGCAGTTCGGTCGAAGCACTCGAAGCGGGAGTCTCGCTCACCCGCGCGTCGACTTCGTCAGGTACTTCGGCGCCCGTGAGTGAAATGCGAGTACGTGGAGCGATGGAGATGCCGTCAGCCATGGTGAACCTCAGAAGAAAATGAACTGCTCTGTGAGATTCATCGGCTCGAACTGCCTCGAAGTTGCGCACCCAATGCGGCTTCGAAATTACCGCTTAGCGAGAAAATATTTTCAACGAAACCAAGTCATTTCAATATGTTGATATTTGAACATTGCTCGGGGGTCACGACATGTTCATGCCCCCGAAGTGGGCCCCCGCAGGTTCAAACGCAAGCGCTCAGCGCTGGGTTCGGCGCGGGTCGGGTCGATCATCACCGCGGCCTCGACCCGCGGGCAGCGGCGGCGCACGGCGTCGAGCAGCCGGTCACTTTCGACGCGGGCCGGTGCGTCGCGTTGGCCGAGCACCAACTGAAACACCCGCAACGACGTGGGCAGGTGCAGCGCCAGACGCTGGTCGAGCGGGTTTGTCACCGAATGGGCGACGTCAATGCGGAGCGTGAGCGAGCTGGGCACTCCACAGACGCGGGCGTTGAGCACCCGCATGATGCCCGACGGAAACACCGAGGCGTCGAGCAACGAGACGTAGACTTCGTCGGCGAAGCCGTGGCGCCACTCGACGTCGACTTCGACGCCCGGCCAGCGCGTCTCGTGCAGCACCCATGACGGCGGCGCCCCCGTCGGCCCGGCGAGGGCAATGGCTTCGCCGAAGGGGTCGCCCTGCTCGGCCAAGACGTCGGCGTACACGGCGCGTGCCGCCTCGTCGACACCGAGCCGTGCTTCGAGCTCGGCGTCGTGCACCTCGGCGTCGAGAAACGTGGCGGTGACGTCTTCGCCGAACGAGACACAGTCTCCATGGGCCACGCGCGGGGTGCTGCGAAACGACAGGGCCCGCCCGTTGAACAAGGGCACCCGGGCGGGGCGGCGCCGCTGCTCGGTCACCGAGACCGCCCCAGCGCCCGTCGAGTCGACCTCGAAGCGGTGCACGTCACCGGGCAGCCACTCGAGCGGGGGCAACACGAGCGACTCCCCTTCACCCCACGGTACCAGCACCGAAGCGGGCTGGTCGAACGACTGCCGAGTGAGGCGAAACCACTTCGGGCGCATCACACCACGCGACGAAAATACTCGATGGTGCGCTTCAGACCTTCGACCAGGGGCACTTTGGGTTCCCACCCCAGGAGCGTTTTCGCCCGGGTGATGTCGGGCCGACGCTGTTTCGGGTCTCCCGGCGGCAAGGGCCGGTAGACGAACTGCGCTGGTGCCGGCCGCGCTTTGCACCGCCCCGCGAACTCGAGCATCGTCTTCCTCGTCGGGGCCGCCAATGTTCACCGGGTCCATCTCTCCGAGCGCCAAACGCGCGAAACCGTCAATGAGATCATCGACATAGCAAAATGAGCGGGTCTGGCGGCCGTCGCCAAAAATGGTGAAAGGCTGGCCTTTGAGCGCTTGGCCAATGAAGGCCGGCACGACGCGGCCGTCGTTGAGGCGCATGCGCGGGCCGTAGGTGTTGAAAATGCGAACGATGCGGGTCGACACCCCTCGTTTGCGACGAAACGCCTGCACCAAGGCCTCGGCGTAACGCTTGGCCTCGTCGTACACCGCCCGAGGGCCGGTCGAATCGACATTGCCAAAATACGATTCAGGCTGCGGGTGAACGAGCGGGTCGCCGTAAATTTCTGACGTCGACGCCTGAAAGAAGACGGCCTTCTTTTCTTCGGCGAGGTGGAGCCCGTTCTCGGTGCCGAGCGAGCCGACCCGCATGGTTTCGAGCCACTTTTCGGCGTAGTCGATGGGCGAAGCCGGCGAGGCGAGGTTGAAGACGAAGTCGACCGGGCCGGCGACCGGCAAACCTTCGGTGATGTCGTGCTCGAGCAGGGTAAAGCGCCCCTCGGCCGAGAGCCCCGCGAGGTTTTTGGCGTCACCGGTGATGAAGTTGTCGACCGCGGTGACGTGGGCGGCGCCGTCGGCCAAGAGCCGCTCGACCAAGTGCGAGCCCAAAAAGCCCGCTCCGCCCAACACCACTGCCCGCTTGTCACGAAAAGAAGTCACGCGTGCCCGTATAGCGCAGTCTGCGACTGAATCACCGACGGCGCGGCGGGTACCGACCCGAAATCAAATGCCGTCGAAGTGTGTTTGGCCAGGGAGCGCTTCTTTGTACTTCTCGAGCACCAGGTCGATGCCTTGGCGAATGTACTCAGCCACCGGCACTTTCGTCTTCTGGTTCAACAGTTTCAGCAGCTCATTCTGCTCCGGCGTGATGTAGATCGTCGTGCTGATCTTCTTGCGCGCCATGGCTGCGACAGAACGCTATGTCGACACGAGAGGTGGGTCGAATTAAATGCCTAGGACACTCATGCAGACATTCACTCAGCGGGTCGTCGCAGCGTTGGTGGGCTTCGGGTTGTCGGCCTCACTCGCCGCCTGCAGCAGCACCAAAGGCGCCGAAAAAAGCGATGCCAAAGCCTCAGCCGGCGGCGAAGTGCTGTCAGACAGCATACGACAGAAGCGCCAGGGCAACGAAAAGGTCACCGAGTTCGACCTGAACAAAGACGGCAAACCCGACGTGTGGACCTTCACGGTCGCCGACAAGTCGGCCGACGGCAAAGACATCGACCGGTTGGTGCGCAAAGAGCTCGACATCAACTGGGACGGCAAAGTCGACATTTCGCGCACCTACGACGAGAAAGAGCAGGTCGCCGTCGAGCGGCTCGACCTCGACTTCGACGGGCGGGTCGACCAGGCGAACTATTTCGAAAAGGGCGTTCGGGTGCGAGTCGAGCGCGACCTGTCGTCGGCCGGCAAGCCGTCGCTCTGGCTGTTTTACGAAAAGGGCAAGCTCGTTCGCAAAGAGCGCGACACCAACGGTGACGGCAAAGTCGACTATTGGGAATATTGGGAAGCCGACCAGGTCGACCGCATCGGCGAAGACCTCGACGGAGACGGCAACGTCGACAAGTGGACGAAGAACCCCAACAGCGACGGGTAAGTCAGTTCGACGTGACGATGCCGTTCATGGCCGTCTCACGCTTGAAATCACTCAGGTAGGTGTTGGCGGCGTCTTTCGAGGCGAACCGCCCGAGCCGCACTCGGTACCAGGTGCCTTTGCCGGCGACGTTGGCCTCGACGATGTACGGCGCGTAGCCCTTGTCGCGCAGCCCGGCAGCGAACCGGTCGGCTTCGGCGCGATCTTGGTACGCCGAGAGCTGAACCGCCCACGCCCCAGTACCCGCCGGTGGGGCTGAGGTCGGCGCGGGTGGCGCGATCTTGCCGAAGGCCTCTTTGAGGCCGCCGTCGTGCGTGCGCGTCGCGACGGGCTCTTCTTTCGGAGTCTCGGGCAGTTTGGGCGGTGCGTTGGCGGGTTTGGTGCTGGCCGCGGCGATGGCGGCGACCACGTTTTCGTTGCTGCTCGGCGCCGGGGCCGGCGCGGGCAAGGGTGAAATGGCGGTGGGGGCCTCGGCCACTTTCACCGGCTCGGGCTTCGGCTCGACGGGCTTCGCGTCGGCAGGAGGCTTGTCGGCGGGCTTTTCGGCAGCAGGCTTGGGTTCGGGCTTGGGCTCGGCCACCGCCACGCTGGGCATTTTCTTGGTCAGCTCGTCTTGAAACGTGAGCGACGCGTCTTTTTCGAGGTCTTTGAGCGCGGCGGTCTTCTGATCAACGGCAGACAACAGGTCGGCGGGGGGCGCTTTGTCGACGCTCTCACCGGCGAGCTTTTTGCCCACCACGACGCCCAGCACGAACACGCCGCCGAGCACCACCAGACAGGCGACGGTCAAGCTGACGATTTGCCGGTTGTCGAGCGACAGCTCGTACTTCTCTTTGAGTCGGTGAGAATCTCGCACGGGGCCGACGGTAGCGCGCTGTTGCACGTCGTCAATTTCGTACGTCTGACTACCTGGCCAACCGGTGGCGGCTGATCAGTTGTCGAGGGCGCCCTGCATCACCCACCGCTTGATGGTGTCGACGTCGTCAGGGTTGGTGACGATGAGCGCGCTCTGGCCTTGGGGCATCGACCCTCCACACAAGGGGTTGCCGGAGATTTTCGAAATGAGCACCCCGGCGTTCACATTGCCCGCCACGATGCGGGGGTTGCCCGTACAGGGGCCGGTGGTCGCGTTCTTCTTCATCGTGGTCGGGGTGTCCCACGTGTGGCAACCGTTGCAGTGGGCGTCGAAAATCGGAGCGACGTCGTTGGCGAAGCTGACGACACCCGCTCCGGCGTCAGACCTGCCACTGCCGCCGTCACCGGCCTTGCCCGCGTCGGTTGGGTGAAACACCCCGGCGTCGCCGTTGTACGAGCCGTCGGGGTTGTCGGGAAAGCTGGCGTCGTAGTCGCCGTCAGCGAACAGCGCGCACTGCTGCTCTTGGCACACCTGGTTCGCCTCGCACCGCTGGCACGCCGCGCC
>JBGAIY010000333.1:0-8879 GCA_044225205.1 Myxococcaceae bacterium
GAGGCCGCTGCGGCCGGGCATGATCAGGTCGAGCAACACCACCGCCGGCTGTTGCTTTTCGACTTCGGCCAACGCCGAGTCTCCCGAGTCGGCTTCGCGCACCGTGCACGGCACGTCGGCCAGGGCGTCTTTCAACATCGCTCGCAGCAACCGGTCATCATCGACGATGAGCACATCAGGCAACGCCATCGAAAACCTCGGAGTGAAGCGAAGTGGGGCAGCGGGTGGGGCTTCGGGTTTTTTTTAGAAGTATTTCTTGCGCTTGCTCGACGGCAAAACACCCAGCACTTCGCGGTATTTCGCGACCGTTCGCCGGGCGATTTCGATGCCCTGCGCACGCAACAACTCGACGATTTTCTGGTCTGAGTACGGGTTCTTCGAGTCTTCGCTGCCCACGATCTGCTTAATGTGGTTCTTGACCGCCTCGCTGGCGATGTCGTCGCCACCCGTGCGCGCAATCGACGAGTTGAAGAAGTACTTCAGTTCGAAAATGCCTTGCGGCGTGTGCACGTACTTGCTCGTCGTCACGCGCGAAACGGTCGACTCGTGCATGCCAATGTCTTCGGCCACGTCGCGCAGAATGAGCGGCTTCAAGTGGGCAATGCCCTTGTCGAAGAAGTCGCGTTGAAACTTCACGATGCTCTCGGTGACTTTGTAAATGGTGCGCTGGCGCTGGTGAATCGACCGAATCAGCCACATGGCGCTGCGCATTTTCTCTTGAACGAATTCTTTGGTCTGCCCGGGGGGCATGCCGCCGGCGCGCAACGCTTGGCGGTACGCGTCTGAAATGCGCAACTTCGAGAGCCCGTCGTCGTTGAGCACGACGGTGTAGTTCTCTCCCATTTTGTACACGTACACGTCGGGGGTGATGTACTGCGCGTCGTCTCCCGAAAAGTTGCGGCCGGGCTTGGGGTCGAGCCTCGGCAACAGCTTGGTCGCGGCGATCACCTCGTCGAGCGAAATTTTCAGGTCGCGGGCAATGGCCGGCAGGTTCTTCGACTCGAGCAGCTTCATGTGCTTCTTGATGAGCGTGCCGAGCAGAGACGCGTGGGGGTCTTTGAGCGCCGAGGCCTGCATGAGCAGGCATTCTTGCAAGTCGCGCGACGCACAGCCCTTGGGGTCGAGTTGTTGAATGCGCTTGAGCGTTCGCTCGGCCACCGTCACCGGCACGTCGGCTTCGTTCGCCAAGCGAATGAGCGGGTCACCTTCGACGTCGTCGAGCTTGAGGTAGCCGTCGTCGTTCAAGTTGCCCAAGATCAGCTCGGCCACCCGGCGTTCGGCGTCGTTGAGCGGTATCAGCTGCAGCTGCTCGTGCAAGTGGTCGACCAGGTCTTCTTTCTTCACCATGTTGGCTTCGAAAGAGGGCAGGTCCTCCATGTCGACGTTGCCCTTGTTGCTGGCGGTCGTCGGCTCGTTGAACTGGTAGCTGTTGAGGTACTGGTCCCAGTCGATTTCGTTTGGCCCTTGCTCGGGCTTCACTTCTTGTGCCGTCTCTGGGGTGGCGGCTTCGAAGTCGGCGGGCTGCTCCGCGTTGGCGGCCTCGAGCGACGCCTCGCCCGGAGCCTTGTCGGCCATGTCGCCTTCGACCGTGTCGTCGGGGGTCTCGAGGAGCGGGTTTTGCTCCATCTCCTCGCGAATCTGCTCGATCAGTTCCATTCGGGAGAGCTGCAGCAGCTTGATCGCCTGTTGCAGCTGGGGGGTCATCACCAGCTGCTGGCTCATCTTGAGACTCTGCTTCAGCTCCATGCCCATGGTCGGCTCCCCTCAAGACAAAATACATGCCAAGCGTAACGAACGCGAGGGGGGGGCGTCATTGGTGATTTTGAGTCACAAATGGAAGTGAATGATTTTATTCAAGAAAGCTTGAAATTTTCGCCCAGATACACGGAGCGTGCCCTGCTCGAATTTGCAATTTCGGCCGGGGTGCCTTCTTCGAGAATTCGCCCCATCGCGATGATGTACGCGCGGTCGCAGATGCCCAGGGTGTCGCGAACGTTGTGGTCGGTGATGAGCACGCCCAGCCCCTTCTTCGCGAGCCGGTGAATCTCCTTTTGCAGCTCGCCCACGTTGATCGGGTCGACGCCGGCAAATGGCTCGTCGAACAGCATGAACCGGGGTTGCGGCAGCAAGCTGCGCGCGATTTCGGCTCGCCGCCGCTCCCCGCCCGACAGCGTTTCACCCAGGCTGTTCTGCACGTGCCCCAGCCCAAACTCGGCGATGATTTGGTCGGCACTTTGCTGGCGCTGGCTCGACGACAGCCCACCCTGCAATTCGAGTACCGCCAGCATGTTTTGCCTGACGGTCAGCTTGCGAAAAATCGAAGCTTCTTGTGGCAAATACCCCAGCCCGGCGCGCGCTCGGCGGTGCATGGGCATGCCGCCCAGCTCTCGCTCACCGAGCTTGACCGAGCCTCGGTCGGGGCGCACCAACCCCACGACCATGTTGAACGACGTCGTCTTGCCCGCGCCGTTTGGCCCCAACAGCCCCACGATTTCGCCTGGCCGAACGCTGAGGGCCACGTCGTCGACCACGCAGCGGCCGCCGTACGTCTTTCGCAGCCCCGTCGCTTGCAACACGGCGATCATGGTTTTCGGGGCCCCTTCGCCGGGCCCGACGACTTTTTCGAGTCGACCTCGATGACCGAGGTCACGTTCTCGACTTCGAGCAAGTCGCTGCCCTGGTAGAAAATGACTTTCGTGCCCCGCATTCGGTTGGCGCCTTGTTTGGCCTGGGGGTTGCCGGTGACGACGAGCATGCCCTTGACCGCGTCGTAGTCGGCGTTTTGGCCGCGGGCCCACTTGTCGCCCTGAGTGGCCTCGACCCCGTTTTCGGCTTGAAGGCGCGTCACGTCGCCATGCTCGTCGTAGCTGGCCGTCATTTTCGGAGCGACCATGGTCGTGATGCCCCGGCGCGCCTTCACGTGGCCCGACCAGGTCGCGAGCGACTGGGTCTCGTCGAGCACGAGCGTGTCGGCGTCAATGGCGATCTTGTCGGGGGGGCCTCCGTCGGTGGCGTTCTCGACCCGCGTCTTGGCTTGGGTCACGACGATGCGCTGCGAGCCGTTCACGAACGTGACGAGCTGGCCCAACACTTCGCGCTTGCCTTGCCGGGCCTCGGGGTGCCCCCGAACGACCAGCACTCCGGTGCGGTTGTCGTAGTCGGCTTCGTCACCACGCGACCACCGGTCTTGGTCGACCGCTTCGACGTTGCCGCGGGCCAAAATTCGGGTGATTTCGCGCGCGTCGTCGTATTCGACGATCAACCGGTCGCAGGTCATCGTCAGGGTGTCGCGAACGACTTTGGCGTGCCCGGTGTATTCGGCCTTCTGCTCTTTGTTGAGCACTTCGAAGCGGTCGGCACTGATGGTCGCCGGGCGGGCGAGCAGGGCGCCTGCGTCGGGGCTTTGACCTTGGGGCGCCTTGGCCGGGCCGGTGGTCGCCAGGGCCCACATCAGCAGCGCCGCCCACCACGTCACCCCGGGGGTCATGGCGCCGCGGCCTTCGTCGTGGTGACCGCGCGGTCGAACGTCGCGTGCTGGCTGGCGAAGTCGACCGAGAAGCCCTGCGCTTCGAGCGCGAAGCGCGGGTGGTCGAGCTGTACCCCTTCTTCTCCGTGGGCGCTGCCTTGAGGGCCGACGTTCTTTTCGTACGTCGCTGACGGGGCGCGCCCGGTCACGCCGTCGGGCGAGACGAACGTCACGCCGTCATGCCCTTCGATGTGGCCTTCGTTGCCGTTGCCGCGAACCGTGTGGCCCGTGACCGTCACGCCCGACTGCAGCCGCACCGCCACGTCTTGGGCCACAAGGTCGGTGCTCATTCGCATCACTTCCATTCGGGGGGCGGTCGCGGTCAGGTGAAGGTCACTGCCCTGGTAGTTGCGCAACGTCACTCCACGGAGCACCACGTCGGCCCGGGGCGGAGGCGCGATCGGCGTGCTGAGTGACGCGGGTTTGCCGCAGCCCCACGCCACAAAACACGCACCCATTGCGAGCCACCTTCGCCACATTCGCCGACGGTCTTACCCCAAAGTTCGGCCGGCCTGGTCTGCGTTTCGTCGGGGCTTTTCAGGCGCCCAGCGCCAGCGAGACCAGCTGCTCGACCGGTTGCAAGTCGGCCATCGGTCGCGGTGAGACATCGACCACGACCTGCTGCGTGAAGTGGGCTCTCGGTGCCGAATACCGCTCGACCGGCGAGAAGAGCGACTCGACGTGAACCGCCTTGAGCGCGGCAAAGCCCGGGCTCGCCAACACCGGCTTCACGAACCCCGGGTCACTGAACGCCATGAATTCGAGCGACTCGAGCGTGGGCCCCAACGCCAAGAGCCCGGCCAGCGTGAAGTCGTTGTTCACCAGGCTCAGCCGCTTCACCCGCCGAAGGCCGGGCGCCAGCACCTGGAGCTGCGCGTCTCCCAGCCCACCGTCGCCGAGCATGAGGTAGGCGAAGCGCTCGAGCGGCAGCTGCGAGAGTGCCGGTAACGTGGTCTTCGCCTTTTCGCGCAACTTCGTGACCTTGACGGTGAGCCGAGGGCTCAATTGCGTCAAAAGCTCGAACCCTTCGACCAGCTGGCTGCCTTTCGTGTGCACCAGCCGAACGAGGCCGTTCGCCGCGAAGTCGAAGCTGGTGACGAATGGCCGGGCGGGGCCGACCAAGCGACCTTCTGACTTTCGCAGCGCCAAATACCGGCTCTGCTGCTTTGGGGTCATTTCGGCCAGCGACGAGAGTTGTATGAATTCGCCCCGCGGGTCACCCAGCTCGGTCAACGCGTCGGCGTACACCTGCAGCGCCTGCGCGTCGTCTGGCGCCTGCCACAACACGGCTCGGGCGTCTTCGAGGCTCACGAGGTCTTGAGGTTCTTCGACGCGTCGACGCTCTTGTTGTCGACGTCGAGTTCTCGCCGCGCTTCTTCAATGGTCATCGTCAAGTCGGGCCGCTTCAGGTTCTCGGTCGCGTCGGCCACCGTCGCTTCGTCATTCGTGGCGCGGCCCAGCTCTTGTCGCAGCAACTGCACGAGCGGGTCGGTTTTGAACGGGGCCAACAACTCGAGCGCTTTCTTGGTGCCTTCGGTCGCGTCGATGCCGTTGCGCGCGGCGAGAAAACGTTTGACCGCCCCCGCCAGCCACAGCGCCCTCATCGAACGGCCGTACGCCGTCGCGACTTCACATTCATTCGGCCCCAATTTCACCGCTTCGTTGAGCAACTTCGAGGCTTCGAACACGTCGCCGATGCCCCCCAGCGACGACCGGTAGAGCGCTCCGTGCGCCGAGGAGGCTCGCACCAGCCACAGCGCTCGAATGTTGTCAGGCGTGCCCGGCCGCTTGCTTTCTTCGACCGACTTCGCGGCGATTTGTTCGAGCCGCGTCTTGGCGTTCGGTCTTTCGGGGTGAGAAGCGATGTCGCGTGTTTCGAGCTTGAGTTCGTGGAGCGTGGCCCTCAGCTCGGCTGAAACCGGCCCGACGCTTCGAGTTGCCGGCGCGGGAGTCGCCGTCGACCGGCGCACCACCGCCTGCCCAACCCACGCGCCTTCTTGCGTCGCTTGCGTCTCGCTCGTCGCCTGCCCCGACGACCGGTCGACCGACGAGACGTCAGTGACCCCAACCTTCGGCGAGGCGGCACCTGCGAGAGGAGGGAGCGAAGAAGAGCCCATGGCGGTTCTCGAATTCGGCGGTCACTCGGCGCAAGTCAAGCTACGCGTTCGCTGCTTCGTGCAATTTCATCGCTTCTCGGCTGAAGGCCGCCAGTCGGTAGAGCACCGTTCGGCGAGAGACGCCCAACGTGGCCGCGACCTTCGACTGGTCCATACCGCGGCCGTGGTAGAGCATCGCCGGGGTGCGCAGCGCTTCGGGCGCGTTGTCGAGCACGTGGTTCGAAAAATCACGAGCGAGCACCATGTCTTCGAATTCGTCGTCGACCAAGTCTGGCAATTCGTCGACCGGTTCGGCGTGCCGCTTCGAGTCGCGCAGCACGTTGAGGCAGTGGTTCGTGGTGATTCGGTGAATCCACGGGAGCACGGCGTCTTCGCTCGGCGCCGAATCAATGTGCTTGAGTACTTTCATGAAGACGTCTTGCGTGGCGTCTTCGGCGACCACCTGGCTTTTGAGAAGGCGACGGCAACGTGCGTAAATCGTCGGGCCGTATTTCGCGTACATCGCTTCGACTCGGTGAACTTGCGCCATGGCGAACGTCCTTGGGTCTGCAGCTCGGTGAGAGCCCCAATGGCGCCCACCTGCCTACATGGTCGTACCCAGTGCCGGTGAAGTTGTCTGAGCCAGCAGACAGATCGTGCCAGCCGAATGGGCTCGCGGTGCCATGTTTTAAGGTGATGATTTTATTTGTGAATTTGTCATTTGGATTAAAAGAGTATTGACGACTCTTTTATTGGTTTGTATAACTCTTATGAAGGGAAACGGTGAAGACATGACTGCCTCATTGCTCGCGACCGACGGCTACAAGTTTTCGATGGCCGAAGCCGGCTGGCCGCTGCGCCGGGAGACGTTTTACTCGTCGCACCGCAAGGGCGGCGTGCAGGTGCTGCCGTTCAACGTCGAAGCTGAAATTCGCCGCACGCTGCCGAAAGCCGAGCCGGCCGACTGGGCGTGGCTGCAGGCCAACGACTACGAAATGGGAGGCGCGTTCAAAGCCGCGTTCGTCGCTCCGGAGCGCGACTTGGTCGTTCGCAGCCTGCCCGCGTTTTCGGTTTTTCACGACCGCGAGCCGATCTTCTCGGTCACGGGGCCTTCGGCGGTCGTATCGTGGCTCGAACCGCTCGTCTTGATGTGGAACTACCGCATTCAAGTCGCCACCACCGCGCTGTTGCGACCCGACGCCCTCGCCGCAGAAATCGCGACCGTCACCTGCGAGCGCCAACGCGAGCTCGTGCTCGAGACGCTCGACGCGGTGAAGGTGCGCGTGCCGGTCGCCGTTCGCGTCGACTCCGATGGCTATGTCGAGCGCGTTCGAGCCAGGGTGGCCACTTTGGTGGGCATTGTCGGCGACCCGGGCCGTCTTTTTGAGGTCGGCCTGCGCGCCGCCACCTGTTTCGAACAGCACCTGTTGGCGCTCGAGGGGTGCAAGGCCGCCGGAGTGACCCGCACCAGCAACGTCGCCGGAGCGAAACTCAAAGGGCTGGTGCCGGTCGGCACCATGGGGCACGAGCACATTCAGCGCTACGGCAGCGACGAGCGCGCGTTTCGCGCCATGGTCGAGCGGCGCCACCAGCGCTCGAGCTTCTTGCTCGACACGTTCGACACCATCACCTCGGGGTTGCCCGCCGCCTTCGCGGTCATGGCCGAGCGCCCCGGCGCCCGCGACTCGATTCGCTACGACTCCGGCGACAAAGAAGTGCAATACCGGCACGCGGCGTCGCTCGCGAAACAGCACGGGTTGCGCCCCGTGCAAATTCTCGAAGACGGTTTCGACGAGGCGCAGACGCGGCGGTTCGAAGCGCTGCGCGTCGAACTCGGCGTCAAACCCGAAGAACAGGTGTACGGCTATGGCGGCTACCTGGTCGCCCAGACCTCAGGCTCGTCACTCACCCGCGACCGGGTGTCGGCGGTCTACAAGCTCTCTCAAAGCGGGCACGACGCCACCATGAAGTTCGGCAACGAAGCGGGGGCCGGCAAACAAAGCATACCTGGGCGGCCGGTCTTGTTTCGTCGAAGCGCGGGGGCCAGCGGCCCATTCGGCCTCGTCGGGCAAGAAGGCGAAGCGCCCCCGCCCGGGTACCACCTCAAGAGCGCGGTCGGCCCCGCCGCCGCCTCGCTTGCCGACGAACTGCGCGAAGCCCAAACGGTCACCGCGCACGACTGGGCCCTCGCGCTCTCTCCGCAGACCCACGCCCTCGTCGACTCATTGAAACAAGGAGCGAAAAAATGATTCGCGGCGCTTCCGTCATCGGTCGTGAACACGTGCGCTTGGGTCGCAACAATCAAGACGCGTGGGCGTGTGCCGAACGGGGCGCCGTGCGGGCCGCCGTCGTCACCGACGGCTGCTCGAGCGAGAAGAGTTCTGAAGTCGGGGCGCAGTTGGCCGCGCGCTGGCTCGCGAACTGGGTGACCGAACACGCGGCTCCCGAGGCGGTTGGCCCCGACCTCGCCACCCGCGCCACCCACGCCTTGACCGCGTGGTTGTACCGACTCGCCGGCACCTTCGACGGCGAATTCGTCGACGCGGTGCAACGCCACTTGCTCTTTACGTTCTTGTGCGCGGTGAGCAGCGAACACCGCTCGCTCGTCTTCGGCGTGGGTGACGGGGTGGTGGTCGTCGACGACGACGTCGTACGCCTCGATTCGGGCGACGACAACGCGCCCAACTACGTGGCGTACCGGCTGCTGTCGGGCCCGAAAAGCGACCTGCTCGAACCCCGGGTGCACTTTTGGGGTGACGCCCACGCGCGAATCGCCGTGCTCACCGACGGCTTCGTCTCGTTGCCCACCGGCACCGTGCAGTCATTTTGCGACCTCGGCGATTCGACCAACCCGCTCAGCCTTCAGCGCCGGCTCAACGTGCTGGCCGAAGCCGAGCGCCTCGGCGACGACGCGACCGCGGCCGTGGTGGTGAACCCGAACCAACCCAGGAGGGCCTAGCGATGGACGTTTGGGTCGGAGGTCACCGGGTCACGCTCACCGACGCCGACTTGCTGGGCGAAGGCGGCGAAGCACGGGTCTTCAAATACCAAGACCTGGCGCTGAAGGTGTTTCACGCGGCGGCCGGCGGCTCGTCGCTCGAGGCTGGGGCGCGCGAGCTCAAGCTCAAGAAATTACAGTCGTTTCCCCAAGGGTTGCCGGGTGAAGTCATCGCTCCGCTCCTGCCGGTCACCGACCGACGCGGTGCGGTCATTGGGTACTCGATGCGCGCGGTACCGAAGGCCCAAGACGTCGGCCG
>JBGAIY010000334.1:0-8859 GCA_044225205.1 Myxococcaceae bacterium
GGTCGCGTCGGCCACGCTCGCCGAAAACCGCACGGTGATCGTCTTGTCGTCGGCCTCGGTCACTTTTACCGAATGACGCTTGCCGTCCCACAGGGCTTTGGGGGCGTCGAGCGTCAGCGCGTGCTCGAACCGCGCGCGCAGCTGGTCGATGTCGGCGCTGAAGTCGAGCTTCAACGCGACGCTCGCGGTCAAGTCGAGCGAACCCAGCGACCAGTTCTCGAACGTGCTGTCGAGCAACCGGTTGATCGGCACCACGAGCCGCCGGTGGTCCCACGTGCGAATGACGATGTAGGTGA
This sequence comes from Myxococcaceae bacterium, assembly GCA_044225205.1. Classification (GTDB taxonomy): domain Bacteria; phylum Myxococcota; class Myxococcia; order Myxococcales; family Myxococcaceae; genus JAEUJT01. Next base: position 297 of record JBGAIY010000334.1, read on the forward strand.
GCCGAATTTCTTCGACCTCGCCTTGTTCTTTGTCGACCACCACCAGGTCGCCCAAGCGCACCGGCTGAGTCAACGAGAGCTGAATGCCCGCGAAGAGCTGGGCGATCGACCGCTGGGCCGCGAAGCCCAAGACCACACCGGCGATGCCGGCCGACGCCAGCAACGACACGCCGACCGAGCGCACGAATTCGAACTGCAGCAAGAACAGCGAGCCCCCGATGACCCAAATGCCGATTTGGGCAATTCGGCCCGACACTTCGAGGTGCGTGCGCATGGCCCGGCCTTGGGTGTCGGCCCGGGCGCCGCTCCGCTCGGCGAGCACCATCAGCACGACTCTCAGCGAACGCTGCAACAGCCAGACGATGCTCAGAATGGTCAACGAGTTGGTGACCACGTCGAACGCGCGCTGGGCGTCTTTCGGCAACGCCAAGGCCGTCAAGCCGCCTTGAAAGAAGAACCCGCTCGTCAACAACCACAAGGGCCCATTGAGCGAAGCGACGAGCTCGTCGTCTCCGCGGGTGGCCGTCGCGTGGGCAATTCGCAGCCCCACCCGCAAGGCCAACGACTGCACGACGCGCCCCAGCCCCAGCGCCAGCACGATGGCGACCGGTAGGCCAATGAGCTGCCACACTTCGAACTGGCCGACGTGAAGTTCGTGGGCCCACCGGGGCAGCAGCTGACTGGCGCCCTCCAAGGCGCGTTCTTCGGTCGGAGGCAAGCCATTCGACATGGGGCACGAAATAACAGGAAGCGGCGGCCCCATGGGTATGGTTTCGCTCAAGCGTACCGAGGCGAGGTCTGGTAGGAGTCTTCAGGTGGACAAGCGCCGAATTCTCATCATCGATGACAGCGTGATTACCCTGCAGATGGAGAAGTCTGTGCTCGAAGCCCGCGGCTACGAAGTCGCCGCGACCAGCACGCTGATGGAGTTCGAACGCGTGCTCGCCGACTTCAAGCCCGACCTCATTCTCACCGACATTCACATGCCCGAAGCGACCGGCGCCGACATTTGCCGAACGCTCAAGAACGAATACAAAACCCAAGACATCCCCATCGTTTTGTTTTCGTCGCTCAACGACGAAGAACTCGAAAAACTCGCCGAGCAGGTCGGCGCCGACGGCTTCTTGTCGAAGGCCCACGGCCTCGACGCCCTCGGCGAAAAGGTCGACGAACTCGTCGAGAGCATTCTCTGGTGACGTGAACATGCCCGGCACCCGCACCTGGCTGGCGCTCTGGGGGCTCGTCGCGGTCTTGGGGGCGTGCAAGACGGTGCCCGAGGTCGAGGCCACCCACCGCGCCACCCTCGTCATTTCGGCCGACCTGCGCGGGTACCTCGCCCCCTGCGGCTGCAGCGAAAACATGCGCGGCGGCATCGCCCGCGCGGCCTTTCAAATCGCCAAAGCCCGCGAGACCGGCGACCCCGTCTTCTTCATCGACTCGGGCAACGCGCTGTTCGGCGCGCCGACCATTGCCCCCGAAGCCGTGCCGCAACAAGAACGAAAGGCCCAGGCCCTGGCGCAGGCCTTCGAAGCCATGGGCCTCCACGGGCGTGCCGTCGGGCCGCTCGACAATGCCCGCGGCGACGCTTTTCGCACCTCGCTGCACCTGGCCGAACTGCCCGAGGTGTCGTTGCTGAACGCCGACATCGCCACGGTCGTCGCGCCCACCCTCGAAGCGGTGCCCGCGCTCGGTCGAAAGGCGCGGCAACGCGGCGCCCGGTTCGTCGTGGCCCTCGTGCAGCAGCCGTTCGACGCGCTGTTGCCCGCCGCGTCGCAAGACCCCGAAGAACTCGGCGCCAACCTGCTCATCGCCGCCAACGCGAAAGACGAGCTGTCGACCGAAGACAACAAGCTCGTCGGAGGCACCACCCGCATCGCTCAGCTTCAGAGCAAAGGCCGTTCGCTCTTGCGCGTCGACCTCACGTTTTCGGGCAAAACTCAAGTGGCGTGGCTGCGCGGCGGCCAAGAACGTGAACGCGAATTGGCGGCGCTCGCCACGCGAATCGAACTGTTGCGGGCCCAGGTCAACGAGCCCATGCTCCGCGACGAGCTCAAAGCGCTCCGCAAAGGCAAACTCGAAGAAGTCATTGCCCGGCGTGAGGCCCTCGCCGCCCAACCCCTCGCCGTGCCCGCCCACGCGTCGTCGGCCACCGCGCGCTTCGTGCCGCTCGAAGCCAACTTCGAACAGCTCGAAAGCGTGAAGGCCATTGTCACCGCGTACGACCGCGACGTCGGCCTGCTGAACCTCGCCTACGCCAAAGAACACGGCCACGACTGCGAAGCCCCCGGGCCCAACCGCAGCGGTTACGTCGGCTCGGCCGCCTGCGCCGCCTGCCACGCGCCCGGCTACGCCCTGTGGCAGCAGACGAAACACGCCAAGGCGTACGCCGCGCTCGAAAACGAGGGCAAGAACCACCACCTCGACTGCGTCGGCTGTCACCTCACCGGGTGGCAAAAGCCGGGCGGGGTGTGCCGCATCGACCAGACGACGGGTCGCACCGAAGTGGGGTGCGAGGCCTGTCACGGCCCGGGGTCGGCCCACGTGCGCACGCCCACCAAGCTGAACATCACCCGAGAGGTCGGCGCGGCCACGTGTGTCGGTTGCCACGACCATGAAAACGCTCCGCATTTTTCGTACGAAGCGTACTTGCCGAAGGTGCTCGGCCCCGGCCACGGGCAGTGACCCGAGCGTACATGCCCCTACAGGCTGCCTCCGTTGGGCGGCCGAGCTGTGGTAGAACCCCCGGCTGGCCCTCCGTTCGAGGGGAACGAAGTTCGCGGTGAGATGTTTGATCACCCAACAGGCAGACGTAGGCTCTGCATTTGCTCAATGATTTTCTCGGTCGTTCTCTTCAGCTTGTCGGCCCTCGATTTGCCGATGCCGCCCCCGCCCCCGGGCATGGTCGCGCTCGCTCAGCCCACGACCCCCGAGGTCAGCGCTGGCGGCTCGACCTCGGCTGATGCCGGCGCGGGCACCGGCGAGCCCCGCGCCGCGACCGCACACCCCGACCCGGCCCGCTTCGAGCATGACGCCGAAGGCGAGGGTGACGACGACGTCGACGCCATGCGGGCGCTCGAAGAAGTGGCCATCGACCCTCCGGCGAAGAATGACGCCGCGCTGCGTACCAACGTCTCACTGCTGCCCTACAATTCGCTGGTGCGCGACCGGCTCGAAACCGCGCTCGACCAAGCCGACCAGTCGGGAGAAGCCCTGCCGTTTTCACTCTCGTTGGTCACCGACGTGTCGACCTTCGACGTGTCGCTCGTTCGCGACCGCTACGACATACCGGTCGAAATGCAGCCGCTCGTCGCGCAGTACATTCACTTTTTTCAAAGCGGCGGCCGCAAATGGTTTCGAAAGTGGATGTCGCGCTCCTACCGCTACATACCGCTCATGCAGCCCATTCTCGAAGCCAAGGGGCTGCCGCGCGACACCGTCTACCTCGCGATGATCGAAAGCGGTTTCAACACCCAAGCCAAGTCGTGGGCGCGCGCCGTCGGGCCGTGGCAATTCATTGCCGGCACCGCGAAAATGTTCAATTTGAAAGACGACTTCTGGGTCGACGAGCGGCGCGACCCCATTCGCGCCACCGAAGCCGCCGCCGCCTACTTGGCCTTGCTCTACCAGACGCTCGGTCACTGGTACCTGGCGTGGGCCGGCTACAACACCGGAGGCGGCCGCGTTCGGTGGATGATCGACAAGTACGGCACCACCGATTTTTGGGCGCTGTCTGAAAAGAAAGGCTTGGCGAAAGAAACCAAGCACTACGTGCCCAAGCTCATTGCCTGCGCGCTGGTCGCCAAGCACCCCGAAGCGTTCGGGTTTTCGCCAGACGAATTCGAACCCGAGGCCCCGTTCGAGTTCGACGAAGTGCCGCTCACCAACTCGGTCGACCTCGAGGTGCTCGCCGCGTCGGCCGGTACCACCGTTGACGAGCTGCGTGAACTGAACCCGTCGGTCAAACGCTGGTGCACGCCGCCAGCGACCGAACAAGCGCCGTTCGTCTTTCGCCTACCCAAGGGCAAGAAAGACGTGTTCGCCGAGAACTTCGCCAAAGTGGCCCCGAGCGAACGGCTCAATTTCAAGATTCACCGGGTCGGCAAGGGCGACACGCTCTCGAAGATCGCCGGCGAATACCGGTCGGCTCCTGAAGCCATCATGCGCATGAACGGCCTGGCGTCGGCCAAGTCGTTGCGCATGGGCACCGACTTGGTCGTGCCGGTGCCCAGCGCCGGAGCCCTCAAAGCGGGCCGGGTCGACGTCGCGCTCGACGCTCGGGCCTCGTCGCCGCCCGCCCCGAAGACGAAGTGCCCGCCGGCGCCCAAGCCATCAACGTGAAGACGTTGTCGAGCGGCACCGTGAGCCTTGAAAAAATTGAAGGCAAGAACCGGGTCACCTACGGCGTCGCCCACGGAGACTCCCTCTGGTCGATCGCCCGCCGCTTCGATGTTCGCGTCGCCGACCTGCGCCAGTGGAACGAGAACTTGAGCGCCGGTCACGGCCTCAAAATTGGCACGTCGATCGTCATTTTTCCTGGGCCGGCGGCTGACTTGGGCGCTGGTGCCGCCCCGGCTTCGGGCCGAGTCGCGCTGTCGACCAAGAAGCTCGTCGCCGCCGGTACCGTGCACACCGTGCAGAACGGCGACACCTTGTCTGAGCTGAGTGAAAAGTACGGCTGCTCCGTCGACGACCTGAAGAAGTGGAACAGCCTTGGCTCGAGTTCGCTCAAGTTGGGCCAGTCGCTCAGAGTCGCTCCCGCACCGTGACGCCGAACGGCGCCAGCGCCAGAAACCCCAATTTCAGGTGCTGGAGCGCGAACGGTATGCCGATGATCGACACCGCACAGGCCACCGCGAGGCTCAAGTGCGACAGAAATATCCAAATGCCGGCGAAAAGGAGCCAGACGATGTTGAACGGTACCGCCGCCGTGCCGCGGCGCGAGTCGTCAAAGTCTTTGCCGAAGGGAAACAGCGACAACCCCGCGATTTTGAAACACTGCACCCCGAACGGTATGCCGATGATGGTCACGCAGCACACCAGGCCCGCCAGCAGGTACTCGAGTGCGGTCAGAAAGCCGCCCCCCACCGTCGCCCAGAGCAGGTTCAAGAGAAGTCGCATGGTGTCGGTTCTTACGACCCGCCCGGCCCTCGCTTGCACCCCGACGGGCAGGGGCCCGTAAAGCGCCGTGAAACCAGGTGATTTTGACGCTCTGAGGAGAACGCTCGGCGTGACCCGGGTCGCCCGGCTCACCGAGCTTGACCGCGTCGGCATCGAAGTCGCCACCGCCGTGCGACCCGGTGGGCACGTGCTGCAGGTGACCCAAGGCAAGGGCCGCACGTTCGACGACGCCGTCAAAAGCGCGCTCGGCGAAGCGGCCGAGCTCGCCGCCGCCGAAAATGTCTCCGCCGCGCAACTCGAGTTTCACGAAGGCCGCGCCTGGGTCGCCGCGCAGGTGTTGGGCCGGCGGGGCGAAACCGAATGGGTGCCCGCCGACGCCGTGTTTTGCGGCCCCTGGGGCTCGGCGTGGTTGGGCCCGTCGACGAGTCGCTGGTCGACCAATGGCCTCGCCGCCCACGTGACCCGAGCCGCCGCCGTCGAGCACGCGGTGCTCGAGCTCATCGAACGCGACGCCGTCGCCCGAGCGCTGCCGCGTGGCTGGGTGCCCTCGGTGGCCGTTTCGCGCCTGCTCGACTTCGAAAGCGACTTGACCGCCCAGGTGACCGCCCACGGCTTCGAGGTCTGGGCGTTCGACCTCTCGGTGGGGGTCGTGCCCGTCGCCGCCGTGCTGCTCTTCGACCTCGAGCGCGGCCCCGTGCCATTGACCGCGGGCTACGCCGCCCGCAGAACGCCCCGCGCCGCCATCGAAGCCGCGTTGCTCGAGGCTGCGCAGTCACGGCTCACCGAAATTCACGGCGCGCGCGACGACGTCACGGTGGGCGACCGCGTCGCCGGAGACGAGCTGCGGCGAGCGCTGCGGACCCACCGCCAGCGCCGGCGCCCCGCTCGAACGCTGCGCCACTGGCCGTCGGCCTCCTCGCGCCCCGTGCACGCGTTGACCGACGCGGCGCTCTTCGCCGTCGACCTCGCTTCGTCGCCGCTGCACGTGGTGAAGGTGCTGAGCCCCGACCTCCAATGCTCGGAGCTTCTGTGAAGAACGCGAAACTCATCGTGTTTTTGGGGCCGAGCTTGCCCCGCGCCGAAGCCAAGCGCCTCGCGCCGTCGGCCACGTTCTGGCCGCCCGCCCGCCAAGGCGACGTGTTTCGCGCGCTCGACCGCAGGCCCCGCGCCATCGCGCTCATCGATGGCGTGTTCGAGGGCGCTCCGTCGGTGTGGCACCACGAGCTGCGCGCCGCCTTGGCCGCAGGTGTCACCGTGTTCGGCGCGTCGAGCATGGGGGCGTTGCGCGCCGCCGAACTGCGCGACGAGGGCATGATCGGCGTCGGCCAGGTGTACGAGCAGTACGCCGTGGCGCGCTCGACGACGCCGACGTCGCACTCTTGCACGCCGATGCCGCCCACGGGTTTCGGCCCCTCACCGTGCCGTTGGTGAACGTGCTCGAAACCGTGAAGGCCGCCAAGCGGGCGAGGGTGCTCACCGCCCGCTCGGCTTTTGACGTCATCGCCGTGGCGAAAAGACAATTTTACCAAGAGCGCAGCTGGCACTCGATATTGGCGCAGTGCTCAGAACGCGCGCGCGCCCGCCTCGGGCCCTGGCTCCAGGTCGACGGCCACCGGGTTGACGTGAAAGCAAACGACGCCCGCGCGTGCCTCGCCGTGGCGCACGAACTGGTGCGTTCTCACGCGCCCGCCGCCGCGCCCCGGCCCTTCATCGGCTCGTCTTTCGTGCGCCGACGTCGATTGGCCGACGTGCACGCTGCGAGGCTCGAACGCCTCCGGGCCTCGAAAGCGTTCGACGCGTTGGCCGCCCAAGGCACCACGCGCCTGTTGCTCGCGGCGTTGGCCCGGTCAGCTGGCCTCGACGTGTCGGCCGCCGAGCGGCTAAAGGCCCTCCGCCGGGTGCCCCGCCGGGGCCTGGCCGACGACGAGCGCGCCTTCATCGCCGAGGTGATCGCGCTCGAGGCCAAAGTTCTCATGGCCCCTGAACGTTTCGTGCCTGACGGGCCGTCGCTCTGGGAAGGCGCGATGCTCGAAGCCGTGCTGCGCGGGCTCTGGCGAGAAGGCCGGCGGTAGCGTCGTTGCTCGCGTGCCGAAACCTCGTCACATTTTAGAAGAAGGCCAGCCTCACTTCGATGTCGTTGGTGCCTTTCACGTCGGCCCGCCACCACAGTTCACCGTCGTCGAGCCGGCGCACTTCAATGCCGCCGTCTTTCAAGAGCGCGAGTGCCCGACCGTCAGGGCTCAAGGCCAAGAAGCCCCGCGGGTCAAATGAATGCCTGGTCACCGCGTCACGTGACAGGTCGTACTCGATGAGCGCGTTCGCGGCGAGCAGCGACGGCTTCTCGACCAGAAACACCGAATGCCGCGACGTACTCACGAACGCCACGGTGTCTTGTACCCGACACAGCGGAGACTCCCGCCACACCGAACTGCGCCCCGCCGCGTCGGTTCGCCAATACTGGCCGTGTACTGCCGCAGCGCCTGAGTCGGCCTCGCAGTCACCTTCTTCAAACGAAACCACATCGTCGCGCACCATGGCGACTGCGAGCGCCCCGGGCAGCACGCGGGTCACCAGCGGCTGATCGGCTTCAACCGTGTCGGGCAGTCGCAAGAACGCCACGTGTTTGGGCGAGGAGTGAAGTTCGATGGCGTCGGCTCCAGGCGCGAGGGTGACGCGCTGAAAAATGCGCGCGCCCTGCTGCACTCGCCACCTGGGCGAGCCACGGAGGTCAACCAGCCACAGCCGCGAACGCTCGGAGCCCAGGTCTTCGGCGACCAGCAAGCCGTTGCCGTCGCGGGTGAACGCCAGCGGAGTTTGCCGGGAAAAACGCCCGTCACGCCTCCAGGTTTCGGCGATGCCCGTCATCACCGTGGGGTTGGTACCAGCGGCATCAGAAACCACCACGAACGAGCCCGAGAGCGGCGTCGCGCCACTCGGCAATGAAAGGTCACGCCCGTTGAGCCGAACGCCCGTGACCCACGAGAACGCTCGCAACCGACCCGCGCGTTCTTCAGCGAACCCCGCCGGTACGTCGACGGTAAACGCCATGCGCCCTGAGGTGGGCTCAACGACCAGACCGCCGAGCGAACACGGCTGGGTCTCCTCAGGAAGCCGGTCGACGTGGTAGCCCCGAGTGCAGGTGACGACCGTGGCATTGCCCGTCTTGTCAACTCGGTGAACGGCTCCCAAGTCGAGATACACGAAGCCTTGGGCGTCTGCGACCGTTGAACCCAGAACGACCAAACCCAGCAGCGAAGCGAACATGAAGCCCACGACGCAACCGGCTGCCTCTGATTCATTGATTCGCTTTGCCCAGAAAGAAAAGCCCCTGGAGATCAACGACCAGGCCGCGGCACCTGAACCGGTCGCCCGTCATTCATAGAGGCACACCTTAACATCGGGTTATGTGTCACCCCTTATGAGAATCACCCTGCTGTTCTGCACG
>JBGAIY010000335.1:0-8774 GCA_044225205.1 Myxococcaceae bacterium
CTCGATTCCCCTCCCGGTGTTCGACCATGGCCAGGCCGATGCGCGGGCGGCAGCGGCGGCGGCCGAGGCGGCGCGGCGCACGCGTGAGCGCGTGGTCGAGACCGCGCGGGCGCAGCTGATTCGCGTCGCCGAGCAGAGCAAGAGCATCGAGGCGCGGCGCGCGCAGGTGCGTGACCGGGCGCTGCCGCTGGCGCGCGACGTGGTGGCGCGGCTCGACGCCGCCGTCGTGCGCGGAGCCGCCGGCGTTCAGGATCTGCTCATCGCGCGCCGCACCCTCGTCGAGCTGCAGCTCGATGCGAACGATCTCGAGCTCGCTGCCTTTCACATCCGCGTGGCGAAGGCGCGCCTCCAAGGCCGCATGCCGCAACCCCCTGAGGAGCTGAACCCATGAGAACCCTCGTCCTCTTCTTCATCGTGCTCTCCGCGTGTGCGAAGCCCGCAGAAGCGCCCGCGCCGTCGCCGATGATCGCGAACGCCGACGGCGTCACGCTGACGCCCGAAGCTCCGCAGTGGAAGTACGTCGAGCTGTCGGTGGCCGAAGAAGGCCCGCCGCTGAACCCGCTGCCGTCGCCCGGCCGCGTCGACTTCGACGAGAAGCGCACGGCGAACGTGGGGTCTCCGCTCGCGGGGCGCGTCGAGTCGGTCGAGGTTCGACTCGGTGACCCGGTGCAGAAGGGCGATCGGCTGTTCTCGGTGCGCAGCGGCGCGTTCGCCGAGCTCGAGCGCGATCTCGAAGGTGCGCGCGCCGACGTGCTGGTGAAAGACCGCGTGCTGCAGCGGGTGAAAGAGCTGTTCGCGCTGAAGGCGGCGCCCGAGAAAGACGTGCTGGCGGCGGAAGCCGAGCTGAAGGCGGCCGAGCTGACCGCGCGCGCGGCGGGCGCGAAGAAGCAGAGCCTGAAGGTCGGCTCGGCGGGCGACAACCTGTTCTGGGTGACGGCGCAGCGCAACGGCACTGTGGTCGACGTCGACGTGTACGCGGGCCAAGAGGTGACCCCCGATCGCGACAAGTCGCTCATCCGCATCAGCGATCTCGACGAGGTGCTGGTGATCGCCGACGTGCCCGAGAGCGACGTGGGCGACCTGAAGGTCGGCGGGCAGGTGACGGTGCGCGTGCAGAGCTCGGCGGTCGAGCGCACCAGCGTGGTCGACTTCATCTCGCAGGTGGTCGACCCGCGACGGCGCACGGTCGAGGTGCGCGTGCGGCTCGGCAATCAAGATCGCGCGCTGCGGCCGAACGCGTTCGTCGAGGTGGTGCCGATGGCCGACCCGTCGCAGAAGCGCATGCGGGTGCCCGACGCGGCGGTGGTGACCGACGGCGAGAAGAGCCTGGTGTTCGTCGCGCGCGGGCCGCATCGGCTCGAGCCGGTGCCGGTGCAGCCGGGCCGCCACCGTGACGGCGAGGTCGAGATCCGCTCGGGGCTCGAGGTGGGCACGCGCTACGTCTCGCGCGGAGCGCTCTTGCTGCTGAATCAAGTCGAGCTGGCGAACTGAAGGGGGCGCACCATGTTCGAGAGGCTCGTCAACTTCAGCCTGGCCAACCGCTTCGCGGTGCTGTTCATCACCGCGGTCGTCGCGATCGTCGGCTGGCTTTCATTCAAAGATCTCACCATCGAGGCGTTTCCCGACCCGACCGACACGCAGGTGAACATCATCACGCTCTTCCCCGGGCAGCCGACGGAAGAGGTCGAGCGGCAGATCGGCCTGCCGCTGGAGCGCGCGCTCAACGGCACGCCGCAGCTGGGCCGCCTGCGAAACCTGTCGATGTTCGGGCTGTCGTTCGTGACGCTGACCTTCAACGACGGCACCGAAGGCCTGTGGGCGCGGCAGCAGGTGCTCGAGCGGCTGCGCGATGCCGAGCTGCCCGAGGGCGTGACGCCCGAATTGGGCGCGTACGCGACGCCGATCGGCGAGGTGTACCGCTACACGCTGCAGGGCGCGGGCGGAGACCCGATGAAGCTGCGCACCCTGCAGGAGTGGGTGGTGCGGCCGCTGCTCATGCGCGTGACGGGCGTCGCCGACGTGGTGAGCTACGGCGGGCTGCAGCGCGAGATCCACGTCGAGCCGCGCAGCGGTCAGCTGGCGGCCTTCGGGCTCACGCTGAAGGATCTCGAAGAGGCGATCGAGCAGGGCTCGGTGAACGCGAGCGGTGGTGTGCTCGAGCGCGGCAGCGAGCAGTTCGTGCTGCGCAGCGAGGGCCTCTACAAGAGCCTCGACGACATTCGCGGAGTGCGGGTGGCGACGCGCGAGGGCACTCCGGTGTTCGTGCGCGACGTGGCGAACGTGACGGAAGGGTGGGCTCCGCGGCAGGGCGTGGTGAGCCACGGCGCGCGCACCGACGCGGTCGAGGGCATCGTGCTGATGCGGCGCGGAGAGAACCCGTCGGTGGTGCTCGACCGGCTGCGCGTCGCAGTGGAGAAGACGAACGCGCGGCTGGCCGACGAGGGCGCGCAGATCGTGGCGTTCTACGACCGCACCGAGCTGGTGAACACGACGCTGCACTCGGTGGGCAAGAACCTGATCGAGGGCGGCGTGCTGGTGGTGCTGGTGCTGTTCATCTTCCTGCTCGACCTGCGCGCGGCGCTCATCACCGCCACGCTGATCCCCTTGTCGCTGCTCACCGCGTTCATCTACCTGAAGCTGCGCGGCATGTCGGCGAACCTGCTGTCGATGGGCGCGGTCGACTTCGGCGTCATCGTCGACGGCGGCGTGGTCATCATCGAGTCGATACTCTTTCGGTTGGGGCACCCGCACGACCGGCCCGGCCACCTCGAAGAGACGAGCGTCGAAGAGCGCATTCGACGCGCGACCATGCAGGTGGTGCGGCCGACCGTGTTCTCGCTGCTCATCATCATCGCCGCGTACTTGCCGATTTTCATGCTCGAGCGGGTCGAGGGCCGAATTTTTTCGCCCATGGCGAACACGGTCGTCGCCGCGCTCGTCGGCGCGCTCACGTTTTCAATCACCCTGGTGCCGGTGCTGGCGGTGTTGGTGTACCGCAAGCCCACCGCCCACAAAGAGTCTCCCGTGCTGCGGTGGGCGGCGCGGTTGTACGGGCCGACGCTCGAGTGGAGCCTGAAGCGCCCGTTGTTGGTGTTGGGCCTGGCGGCCGTGGGGCTGTTGGGCGCGGTGTTGCTGGTGCCGAAGCTCGGCAGCGAATTTCTGCCCGAGCTCAACGAAGGCAGCCTCTACGTCACCATGACGTTGCCCTCGAACATTTCGCTGTCTGAAGGGCGCCGGTTGACGCCGAGGCTCTTGGCGTTGGTGTCGGCGGCACCGACGACCGAGCAGGTCATGTCGCAGCTCGGCCGACCCGACGACGGCACCGACCCGACGCTCGCGAACAACCTCGAGTTCTTCGTCAAGTTGAGGCCGCCCGAACAGTGGCCCCAGGGCATGCACACCTTGTCAGACGTGGTCGACGACCTGCTCGACCGGCTCGACGACGTGCCGGGCATCGAAATCAACTTCAGCCAGCCCATTCGCGACAACGTGGCCGAGAGCATCAGTGGGCAAATGGGCCAGATCGCGCTCAAGCTGTACGGCGAAGACCTGGAGGTGCTGCAGGCCCAAGCCGAAAAGGTGAAGAACCTCATCGCCACGGTCGACGGCGTCGCCGACCTGGGCATCGTGAAGAGCGGCGAAGTGCCGCAAATTCAGGTCGCTCCGAACCGGGTGATGTTGGCGCGGTACGGCATGCCGTTGGGCGAGTTTCAAGACGTGTTTCAACTGGCCATCGGAGGCACTCCCGTCAGCGAGTATTGGGAAGGCGAGCGTCGCTTCGATGTGGTGTTGCGGCTGCCGATCAGCTCTCGCGACGACGTCGAAAAAATTCGCAAGCTGCGCATACCGGTCGAAGGCGGCGTGACGGTGCCGCTCGAAGAGCTCGCGCACGTGGGCCTGGGCTTCGGCCGCGCGTCGATTTTTCGAGAAAACGGCCGTCGCTACATCGGCATACGCATGAACGTGCGCGGGCGCGACTTGGGCAGCTTCGTCGAAGAAGCGCAGGCGCTCACGAACAGCAAGGCCCCCATGCCGCTCGGCACCACCGCCGAGTGGGGCGGCGAATTCGAGTCGAAAGAACGGGCCATGCACCGGCTGCTCGAAGTCGTGCCGGTGGCGCTGCTCGTCACGTTGTTGTTGTTGTTCAAAGCGTACGACTCGTTTCCCCGGGCGGTGCTGACGTTGCTCAACGTGCCGTTCGCGCTCATGGGCGGCGTGTTCGGCTTGGCGCTCGCGGGCATGCCGTTGTCGGTCGCGGCCGCGGTCGGCTTCATCGCTCTCATCGGCCAGGCTTCGCTGAACGGCGTGCTGGTGATGTCGGCCATTGCCGAGCGGCGCGGCTCGGGTTCGTCGGTCGAGAACGCCATATTGCTGGGGGCGCGCGAACGGCTCCGCCCAGTATTGATGACGGCGTTGCTCGCGGCGCTGGGGTTGGTGCCGGCGGCGCTCTCGCGAGGCATCGGTTCAGAAATGCAGCGGCCGCTCGCCATTGTCATTGTCAGCGGCACGATTTCGGCGTGCGTGCTGACGTTGGTTTTGCTGCCGGTGATGTACCAACAATACGAACGGGTCGTGGCGCGGTGGGCCGTTCGCGCGGCGGGCGCTTCGAGGGCCAAGGTCGGCTGAGCCGAGGGTTGCGGCCGAAGCTCGGCCGAAGGCACGCCAGCCCAGCTGAAGGCATGGAGGTGGCGGCTCGCCTCGAGTGTGCGAGGGGCTTCTGATGGCGCTCGCCGTGCTCTGCCCCACCAGCTCCATCGCTCGAGAACAGGTGACCCACTTGGTCGCCGCCGGGGGCGGGGTTCGAAGATCGTCAGTACTCCTGCCTATTCGAGAACCCTTGTCGTCAAACGAACTGCAGCCGTGCGAAGCCAAGTGGGCCGCCTGAGCCAGCGGAGCGACGCGCCTCGCCGCGAGCCGCTCCGTTCCACGGCGCCGCCCCCAGTCGCACCGGTGGGTTGGCCCGCGCACGCCCGAGGGCGGTACTTCGTTCGAGCAGCCGAAGGTCCGGGGAGTCCTCTTTCTTGGCCGTTCGCTGAGATGGTTGGGCGGGCCAACCTGTGCATTTCGCTGGGTACCGGGTGAAACGCTGATCAGTTCAGGCCCAAGCGGCTTGAGACAACACCGCGCGGAGTCGCCTATTCCCCCCGGTGTGCGGTGCGCGGGTACATCGAGCGCCCGGTCGCGCTGTGGCACGGCGGTGACGTGGTCGACCGCACAATCGGCAGTGTCATGAATCGACCGACGTTCAGCCCCCTCGACTCCGCCTTTCGTGCCGCGCTCAAGACGCGAGTCGCTTCGTATTTCGCCAGCGCCGGCAAGCACCGCTACGCCGACCACCGCATGGTGCTCAAGAGCGTCGTCTTCTTGGGAGCGCTCTTCGGGTTGTACGCGTCGTTGGTGCTGGGGCTCGTCGGGCCGTGGGGCGCGCTGCTCGAATGCGTGGCCTTGGGGGTCACCGTCGCCGGAGTGGGCTTCAACGTCGCGCACGACGCGATTCACGGTTCGTATTCGTCGAACCGCTGGGTCAACCGGGTGTTCAGCGCGCTGTTCGACGCGTTCGGCGCCAGCTCGTACAACTGGTCGCGCGCCCACAACGTCGTGCGCCACACGTTCACGAACGTGCCCGGCATCGACCACGACCTCGAGCCCGGCCCGTTTCTGGTGCTGCAACCGCGGGCCAAGCCGGCGTTCATCTACCGGTTTCAGCACGTCTTCGCGTTTCCCCTCTACGCGTTCACGATGTTGGTGTGGGTGTTCAAGAAAGACTTCGTGCAAATCGCCGACCGGGGCATGACCGGGGCCGCGGCGTCGGGGCGCGGGGTGGTGTCGCTCGTGCTCGGCAAACTGCTGCACTTCGGGCTTTTCATGGCGCTGCCCTTGGCGGTGAGCCCGTACGCGTGGTGGCAGGTTTTGGTGGGTTATGTGACGACGCTGGCGGTGACCGGCTTCACCCTCGCGGTGGTCTTTCAATTGGCCCACGTCGTCGAAGGCCCCGCGTTTCCTCTCGCGGTGGGCGGCCGATTGAGCGACGGGTGGGCGAGCCACCAGTTGCGCACGACGGCGAATTTTTCACAGCGCAGTCGCTTGGCGGCGTTCTTGTTCGGCGGGCTCAACCACCAAATCGAACACCACTTGCTGCCGGGCGTTTGCCACATTCACTACCCGGCGCTGGCGCCGATGGTGCGCGAACTCGCCCATGAATACGGGTTGCCGTACCACGACAGCGGCAACTTCGCGCAGGCGCTCGCCGCGCATGTGCGAACGCTGCACCGCTTGGGGCGGCCCTCGCTCGCCCCGTCGCCGTCGTGAGTGAACTGCGCGCAAGTTTCACTTTGGGGTCTGGTCACCAAGCGTCGTCGGTGAGGCGGGCTTCAGGGTCTTGCCCAAAATTCGAAGCTCGTCGCACAGACGGTTCAACGACGCGACCTCATGAATGCGGTCTTCGACCGTTTCTGGGCTGAGGCCGAGTGGGGGCAAACGCTGGTTCGTCATTCACGGGCCAATTCGCCTTCAATGTCGAGTGGCGTGGTCACCGGCACGAGCTTAGAGGAAAGTCGCTCAACGCCACCACGTCAGAGCCAATTCTTGAGGAGCGCGCGGGTACTCTCGTGTTGTGGGGCGTTCAGCACCTGCTCGGGTTTGCCCGCTTCGATGACGGTGCCGTGGTCGAGCACGCACACGTGTTCGACCCCTTTGGCGAGCTGCAGGTCGTGGGTGACGACGACTTGGGTGACACCCGTGGCGTCGACCCGTTTGAGCGCCTGCAGCACTTCATTCTTCATGGTGGGGTCGAGCGCGCTCGTGGGCTCGTCGTAGAGCAGCACGCGCGGCTCCATCGCCAGGGCGCGCGCAATGGCGACGCGCTGTTTCTGGCCCCCCGACAGCTGGTCGGGGTACGCGTGAATGCGCTCTTCGAGCCCCAGTTGCACCAGCAGCGCGCGCGCTTTTTCTTCGGCTTGGTGTCGTGGGAGGTGCTTCACCTTCATGGGGGCGAGCATGCAGTTCTCGAGTGCGCTGAGGTGGGGAAACAGCTCGAACGACTGAAACACCAAGCCGAGCCGTGACCGCGCTTCGTGCAGCATGTCGGCGCGCTCCTTCGGCGTGCAGTCGTCGGTGCCGCGCACGGTGACCCCGTCGACTTCGATGGTGCCCCGTTCGAACGGCTCGAGCCCCATGATGCAGCGGAGCATGGTCGACTTGCCGGCGCCGCTCTTGCCCAGCAACGCGGTGAGGGTGCCCGCGTCGAGGTCGAACGAGAGGCCGTTCAAGGTCGGCTTCGGGTTGCCCGGGTATTGCCGCACCACGTTGGTGACTTTGAGCGTCGTCATCGACCGTGGCCTCCCGCGGGGGTCGACAGGTGACGGCCGAAGTACGCTTCGGCGCGTCTCGCGAGGTGCGCGAAGGGCAGGCCGAGCACCAAGTAGCTGATCGCCACCACCGCGCCGAGGCCCAGGTGGTCGCGCGTCGAGTTCGCGAGGTTCGTGTACGTCTTGGTGAGCTCGGTCAGCGTGACGAGCGAGACCAGCGAGCTGTCTTTGAGCAGCGCGATGAAGTCGTTCGTCATGGGCGGTATGGAAATGCGCAGCGCCTGCGGGCCGACGACGAAGCGCAGCGTCTGCCATTTCGACAGGCCCAACACGGTCGACGCTTCGAGTTGGCCCTTGGGCACGCTCTCGAGGCCCGCGCGGTAGTTTTCGGCTTCGGCGGCGGCGTAGTTGAGCCCCAGCGCCACGACGCCCGCGACGAACGGGTCGAGCTTCACGCCCAATTCGGGCAGGCCGAAGTACAGCATGGTCAATTGAATGAGCAGCGGCGTGCCGCGAAAAAATTCGATGTAGGCGGTGGCGAAAATGCGCAGGGGTTTCGCGCCATAACGGCGCGTCATGGCCAAGGTGATGCCCCAGCCAATGGCCAACACCATGGCCGCGAGCGAGACGAGCAAGGTGAGTGCCGCGCCTTTCAAGAAAAACGGCACGAATGACGGGTAGCGGGTGCGCACGCGCTCCCAAAACGGCGGCAGGTGCCCGACGGCGGCGCGCCACCGCTCGTATTCGGGCGCGTCGGCGCTCGAGCCGAGCTCGACGTTGAAGAGCTTCGCGGTGGCCGGGTACCACACGCCCCATTTTTCGTAGATCGCGCGCAGCGTGCCGTCGGCGATGAGCGCGTCGAGGGCGGTGTTGAGTTGGGTCAAGCGGGCGTGGTCGTCGGGCCGCACGGCAATGGCGTAGGTGACGATGCCGTAGTCACCGGGCACCTCTTCGAACGCGTCGTCGACGTCGGCGTAATAGTGGGCGATGGGGGCGTCGAGCAGCACGGCGTCGGTGCGGCCCAACTTCAAGTCGTCGTAGATTTCGTCTTGGCCGCCTTCGTAGGTGTGCAAGTCGGCCCCGGCGGTGGTCGCAATGCGTTCGGCCATTGACCCCGACAAGGTGCCGACCGTGCGCCCCTTGAGCGCCTCGAGCGAGCGCGGCGCTTTCGCGTCGCCGCGTCGAATGGTCAACGCCTCGGGGGCCGCGAAGTACGGGTGCGAGAGCAGCGCGACGCGCTTTTTTTCTTCGGCCACTTCAATGCCGTTGAGCGCGTAGTCGAAGTCGCCCCGGGCGAGCAGCTCGAGCAGACGGTCCCACTGGCCGGCGATGGGCTTGGGGTGAAGCTCGAGCTTTTGACCGAGTGCTTGCGCGAGGTCGACCTCGAAGCCGACGAGCCGGTTCGGGTCGATGGGGTCTTGAAAGACCGACGGCGCGCCGCCTTGCGGGTCGGCCCCCCAGCGCAAG
>JBGAIY010000336.1:0-8679 GCA_044225205.1 Myxococcaceae bacterium
GGCTCTGGCGGTCGACGCGGGGGCCTTGGCCTCGAGCTCGGCGGCGGTCATCAACACCGCGTCGGGCAACCGTTCTCGCACCGGCTCAGCGAGCCACACGCCAACGTCGTCGACGAACAGGCCGACGTCGCCGCGCCAGCCATCGAGGGCGTCGGCGCCGTCGGCATCGTCGTTGAACGCTTTGACCGCCGCGCGGCACCAGGCTTCAGAAAACAGCTCCGACATCCGCTGCCACCGAAACTGCGCTTGATGCTCGAAAACAACCCGCCCTTCTCGGCCGCTTCGCGTTCTTCGTGCGCGCTGCGCTTGGCGAGTTGCTCGGCCAAGGCCCGCTTGAGCACCTCGGGCGTGTCACGGGTGGCGAGCTTCACCTGGCGCGGTTCTCCGGCCTCTTCGACGACCACCTGCAACAAGCACTCTTCGTCGAGCTTGAAGTCGATGCGCTTGCCGGTCGCGGCGGCGGGCAGTTTCACCGTGCCCAAATACTCGTTGTCGACGATGAACTCGCTGTCGCCCTGAAAAATGTCGATTTCGATGAATGGGTTGCCCGGCTTCTGCGGCGGAGGCACCCGAAAGCTCTTCGTCGTCGGCACGCTGTGGTTCTTGTCGATGATCTTGCGAAACCGCCCGGTGGGCAGCCCGTAGCCAATGGGCATCGACAGCGCGTCGAGCAAGGTGACCGAGTCGAGCGAGTCCATCGAGTCGCCGAGCAACGCGGCTCCGAGGGCGACGCATTCGTCGGGGTGCACGCCCTTGCGCGGCGCGCGACCGAAGTGTTGCTGAATGCGCTGCTGCACCAGCGGCATGCGGCTCTGGCCGCCGACGAGAATGATTTCGTCAATGGCCGACCGGGGTATGCCCTTCTCGGTCAAGACCTCGTCGCAAATTTCGAAGGTGCGGTCGACGAGGTCTTTCGTCAACGAGTTCAGCTGTTCTCGAGAGACCGACACCCGCAGGTCAATGGGCTTGCCTTTGCGTTCTTCGACATACGGCAACTCGATGACCACGTTCTGCATGAGCGAAAGATCGATTTTCGCGGCTTCGGCGGCGTTCTTCACCCGCTGCATGGCAATGGGGCTCTGCGAGAGGTCGATTTTCGTCTCGGTCTTGAACGACTCCAGCACGAAGTCGATGATGCGGTTGTCGAAGTCGATGCCGCCCAAGAACGTGTCGCCGCCGGTGGCCAGCACTTCGAACACGTTGCCGGCGATTTGCAGCACCGAGACGTCGAATGTGCCACCGCCCAAGTCGTACACGAGCACGCGCTGGTCGAGCCCGCGGTTGAACCCGTACGCCAACGCCGCCGCCGTCGGCTCGTTGACGATGCGCTTCACGTTCAACCCGGCGATGGCACCCGCCTCTTTCACCGCTTGGCGTTGGTTGTCGTTGTAATACGCGGGCACCGTGATGACGGCCTCGTCAATGGGGCCGCCCAGAAACTGCTCGGCGATGGTCTTCACCTGGCCCAACACCAGCGCCGAAATTTCAGGCAGCGAGTAGACCCGGCCACCGACGCTGACGGCCGCGGCACCGTCAGACCCTTCGACGATGTCGTAGGTGAAGTACGACTTGAGGTCTTGCACGACCTTCGAGTCGTACTTGCGGCCGATGAGCCGCTTCGCGCCATAAATGGTGTTGCGCGGGTTGGTGACGATTTGGTCTTTCGCCACCGCGCCGACCACCAAGTCACCCTTGGGCGACAAGGCGACCACCGACGGCAGAATCAAATTGCCCTTGTCGGTGGGTACGATGCGCGGCACACGATTGCGCACCGACGCGACGAGCGTGTTCGTCGTGCCGAGGTCGATGCCGACCACTCGTGCCTTGTCACTCATCGGTACAACCCTTCGTACCATGATCGCGAAGCATGCGAAGAAACAGGTGGTTTCTTTCGCGCAGGTGTGGGTCGTTTCTTGAGAGAACGGCCGACCATGCTTGACTGCGCCCCGTGCTCAATTGGATTTTTCTGGCCCTGATCGCGGGCTCGGTCATCACCGCGGGCTTCAACGGCAACATTGCGACCCCGGCGTTTCGAGACGCGAGTTCGCTGTCGGCCAAGTCGGCCGTCGAGTTGGCCATTGGCCTCATTGGTCAAATGTCACTCTGGCTGGGGTTCATGGGGGTGCTGCGTGAATCGGGGCTGTTGCGCTCGGTGTCGCGCGCGCTCAAGCCGGTCATGTCACGCCTGTTTCCCGACGTGCCGGTCGACCACCCGGCCATGGGGGCGATGATCATGAACATTGCCGCGAACATGCTGGGCTTGGGCAACGCGGCGACCCCATTCGGCCTCAAGGCCATGAAAGAGCTCGACACGCTCAACAAGAACCGAGGCATCGCTTCGAATGCGATGGCCTTGTTTTTGGTCATCAACACCGCCGACGTGGCACTGCTGCCGCTGGGCGTCGTCGCCATTCGAGCGACGCTGGGCTCGAAAGACTCGTCGGGCATCATGGCCCCCCAGATCATCGGCATGGTCATTCGCATCGCGATCGCCATTGCGCTGTGTAAAGCGTTTGAAAAGCTGAAGTATTTCGCGCCTGAACGGTATGCCGAGAGCCGGCTCGACGGCCCGGCCGAGACCCCCCAGGTCGACCTGAAAGAGGCCGAAGCCCTGGCCGCGGAGAAGCCCAAGGCTCCCCCGAGCCGGTTGCTGTTGGCGGCCGTCGTGTTGGGGCTTACCGCCACGTCGCTCGGGGTGTCGGTGTTCAGGGCGACCGAGACAGGGTCGACCGGCTTCGACCTCGTTCGCGGGCTGATGTCAGACTGGGTTTTGCCCTTGTTGATGGTGCTGATTCTCTCGGTGGGCGTGGGCCGCAACGTCAGGGTTTACGAAGCCTTCATACCCGCCGCCAAGGAGGGCTTTCAGGTCGCGGTCACCATCATCCCGTTCTTGGTGGCGATCATGGTGGCGATCGGCATGTTTCGGGCGTCGGGCGCCATGGGGGCCATCACTTCGGCCCTTGGGGTGTTCACGACACCCCTCGGGTTTCCTCCCGAGGCGCTGCCCATGGCCCTGATTCGGCCGCTGTCGGGCACGGGGGCGCTGGGCGTGCTGTCAGAAACCATGAAGACCTACGGCCCCGACTCGTTCATTGGGTACCTGGTCTCGCTCATCAACGGCAGCTCGGAGACGACGTTCTACGTGCTGGCGCTCTACTTCGGCGCGGTGCACGTGCGCGCGCTGCGGCACACCCTGGCGGTCTGCCTGATGACCGATGCGTTCGGCTTGGTGATCACCACCGTGCTCGCGCACCTGTTCTTCACGTGACCTGCGTTCGCTGGCGAGACGGCCTGAACTGCCGGTTTCGACCGCGACCATCTTTGCTCAACTGTTCGCCTGCGTTCAGTTGGTGACGGCGCGGTCGACTTCGGCCCAGATGGCGCGCGCGGCGGAGGTCGGGTCGGCCGCGGCCGAAATGGGCCGACCGATGACCAGCACCTGCGCTCCAGCCCGAATGGCGGCCTCGGGCGTCTCGACACGGGCTTGGTCGTTGAGCGCCGAGCCCGTGGGTCGAATGCCCGGGGTGCACAGCACCACCTTCGGCCCGACCACCTGGCGCACCGCCGCGACTTCTCGGG
Organism: Myxococcaceae bacterium; assembly: GCA_044225205.1. Taxonomy (GTDB): domain Bacteria; phylum Myxococcota; class Myxococcia; order Myxococcales; family Myxococcaceae; genus JAEUJT01. The sequence goes on from JBGAIY010000336.1 coordinate 3,580, forward strand.
CTGAACACACCAAACCGGTCGCGCCGCCGTCTCGAACGGCCAGCGCCGCCAACCGCTCCACTTGCCGCTCGGGGGAGTCGCCCACGCCGACTTGGCCCAGCGCCTGTGCATTCATCGACGTCAAGACCGTCACGGCGAGCACGGTGGGCACGGGGTGACCGGCCTTGGCCGCGCCTGAATTCACTCCGGCCATGGCGGCGCGAACCATGTCGACGCCGCCCGACGCATGAATCGTGAGGTACGAGACACCGAGCGCGGCCGCCCGGGTCGCCGCGAGTTCAACGGTGTTGGGGATGTCGTGCAACTTCAGGTCTAAAAACACCTTCGCGCCGACCTTGAGAAACGCCTCGACGGCGCGAGGCCCGTGCTCGACGAAGAGCGAGAGGCCGACCTTCGCGACCCCCACGTGCTCGGCGATGGCCGAATACAACGCCACCGCCGGCCCCAGCTCGAGGTCGGCGGCGAAGGCGATGCGGTCGCGAGCGGCAGCGGGCATGACGACGGCGAACGCGGTTACTTCAGTTCGCGGTCGATGATCTTCTCGAACTCCGACGCCGGCTGGGCGCCCGAGAGCATGACCCCGTTGATGAAGAATGCCGGAGTGCCATTCACTCCGACTTTGCGGCCCGCTTCCATGTCGGAGTCGACTTTCGCCTTCATCTTGTTGCCGTCGAGGCAGGCGTCGAACTTGGTCGAGTCGAGACCGAGCGTCTTCGCGTGCTCCTTGAGGTCTTCGGGGCTCAGCTTTTGTTGGTTGGCGAAGAGCGCCTTGTGAAACTCCCAGAACTTGCCCTGCTCTTCGGCGCACGCGGCGACTTCGGCGGCCTTGGCGGCCTTCTCGTGAAAGCTCAGAGGGAAATGGCGAAACACCACGCGCACCTTGCCGGCGTACTTTTGCATCACCTCGTCAACCGACGGCTCGGCGCGGCTGCAGAACGGGCACTGAAAGTCGCTGAACTCGACAATGGTGACCTTGGCGTCGTTCGAGCCCTTCGACGGGCCGACGGCTTCGACTTGCACGCGGGGTTCTTGCAGCAACATTTCGAAGTTCGCCTTCTTCTTCAGCTCGTCGAAGGTGGCCGAGGCGACGGTGCGCTTCTGGTCTTGGGTCAAGAAGTTGATGATCTGCGGCCGCATCGACTCGATGGTGGCGCCCGCGGGCATTTGGGCCTTGTTCTCTTCAAAGACCTTCTTGATGTCGGCGTCGGCCGGGGGCTGAATTTTGCCGTCGATGCTCTCCTTGAGCCACTCTTCTTCGGTCTTGCCGACCTTGGTGGCTTCGTCTTTCACCATGGCCTGAATGGCGACTTGCTCGGCGCCCTGCTGCAGCATCTGAAAGCGCTTCTTGTCGTGCTCTTTGAGTTGCTCGCCCAAGGCGGCCTGCACGTCTTTGAGTTTGACCTCTTTGCCCGAATATTTGGCGACGACCATTTCAGGGTTTTCACCCGAGACGATTTGCACCGCGGCCGACTTCGTCGAGGCCGACGAATCTTTGTCTTTGTTGCACGCGGAGCCGACGAGGGCCGTGGCGGCGAGAAGAACAGCGCTTCGACGAAGAATGAAGTTCATGGGCGTGGCCATATTCCCGTGACCACACCCGGGCCAGCAAATTGTGCCCGCCGCGACCAGACGCACAACCAATTGAAATAAATAGGCTTTTTCGACACAACTCTCGGACCGAACCCCGCGATAACCGGTCATGAAGCTTCAATTTCTCAGCAGCGCCCGCTTCAATCTTCTGACCTCGCCGGAACTGCGCCCCAGCGCCCAGGCCATGGCGTCGTCGTTGCGCAACTTGGGCGTCAACATCACCCCCGAATTGGAAGCGACCATCGCCGGTGAGCCGCGCCGTCTCAATGCGCTCCACCAGCTCGACTTCAAGGGTGAAAAGACCGCGTTTCAGCACATTGAAGATCTGGCCCGTGCCGGCACGCTGGTAGACGGCAAGCCGGCCGCGCCGGTGGCGGCTTCGCTGTTCGAACTGGCCGGGTCAGCGCGCGCGTCGAACTACACGGTGGCCAAGTGCTTCGCCCGCGTCTCTCAGGCGACGTACTCGCTCAACCACGCTGGTGAATTCAACCGCATCATTGGCAACTTGGCCGGCAAGGGCAACGTCACTTTGGCCGACGGCACGACCCTCACGTGGAACCCGGCGACCCTGCGAATTCGGCTCGACCACATTTCTGACCTCTGGGGCGCGGTCAACCACATCACCAAAGAGAAGGTGCTGCCCCGCAACGGAGAGCTGTCGGAGGCGATGGACTACGCATACCGCGGCGACATGGCGAACATCACGACGCGGCTCATGGGCGAACAGTTCGTCAACGTCGCGGGCCGTGAAGCCATGCCCCACATCAACGAAATCGTCGACGGGTACGGCCCCATGTTCGCCGAATTCAGCAACCACGGCGGAGCCGTTCAAGAAGTTCAGCCGCCGCGACCCGGCACCACCGCGCCGATTCTGATGGCGCTCGAAGAAGGTGGCGCGACCTACGACCGCAGCAATTCACTGGGCTACGTGGTCGTGCCGGCCAAAGAAGTCGCCGAACGAGGTCTGACCGAATTGACCTACCCCGACGATGACGGCCACGGCTACTTTCGGCTGGGCAATGGCTGACGGCCGTGAGCGCAGCTGATTGGCCGCACGATCAGCTGACCAGTCGTTGGGCCGAAGCCTGCGCAGCCTGGCCGACGCTCGCGTGCCCGTTTGAAGAATTCGAGCGCATGGTACGCGCTCGGCTCGAACCGGGTGACGCGCGACTGGCAACGCTTCACTTCAGCGACGTGGTGCTCTGCGTGGCCTGCGCCAAGGGCAACCCCACGGCGCTCTCGCTGCTCGAAATGCACTTTTTCAAGCCACTGGGGGCGACGTTGGCTCGCCAGCATGGGTCGGCACTGGCCGAGGAGGCGCTGCAGCGTCTGCGAACGCGACTGCTGGTTGGTGAAGGCAACCCTCGAATCGGCACCTATTCGGGGCTCGGCCCGCTCAAGCAATGGCTCAAAACGGGGGCGGTGCGAGAACTGATTCGCCTTGAGCGCCAGCCCGCGCTGGCCGCGGAGCCCGACCTCGACGCGCTCGAACAACTGGCCGCTGACACGACGCCCGAATTCGACCTCGCCGTCGCGCAAAACCGGGTCGTGTTTCGCGAGGTCTTGGGCAGCGTGCTGGGGCGACTCGAGCCCCGCGAGCGGGCCCTGCTGCGTCGGTATTTCGTCGACCGCCAGAGCATTGACGCCTTGGCCCAAGAATGGGGGGCCCACCGCGCAACCATGGCCCGGCGGCTCCAGGCCCTGCGGGCGCACCTGCACGAGTCGCTCGAACACGAACTCCAAGCACGATTCGCTGCGACCGACTCGGGGTTGCCCAGCGTGCTGCGGGCCTTTCGGGCTCAGCTCGACATCACTCTCGAACGGTACGTGCGCTGAACCGCGCGACATTTTTCGAGGGCGTGTTTCTCCTGGAGTGAAGGCCGTTTTTCACAGGGGAAACAACGATGAAGCGCTCGACGTGGTCGGCAGTGGCAGTGGTGTGTCTCGTGGCAGCGTGCGGTACGGCTCCAAACTCAGGGGGTACAGGCGGAGGCGGCGGCTCGGCGTCGGGCGGTGGGTCGGGCGGCGGCAGCGGCGGCGGGTCGGGCGGCGGCAGCGGCAATTCTTGGGCCCCTTGCAGCGCGACGAACAAATGCCCTTCGGGCCAGTTCTGCTTCAACGGCATTTGTGCCATCGGCTGCAATTCGGGCAGTGACTGCGCGAGCGACCAGTACTGCGACACCACCCAGTTCGGCGACCGGCTGTGTCACGACAAGGTGGTGAAGACCTGCCCAGAAACCCCGTGCGCGTCTTCGCAAATTTGCTCGAACGCGCTCTGCACGACGCCTCCCCCAGCCGCGGCGTGCACCGTTGGGCAGGCCAATGACGGGTGCGACAAGTATTCGACCTGCGCCAACAACCAGAAGAATGAGCCGCAGTGCTTTACGCTGCCCGCTTGCCCAGAAAAGGGCCCTTGCCCGCCAGGGCTCATTGGCGCGGTCTGTAACGACGGGCTCATTCCTGAAAAAGCGCGGGTGTGCCTGATTGGTCTGTGCCTTGAAGACAGCCACTGCCCCGCGTCGAACCACTGCGTGAAAACCGGTGTCGGCGTTGGCATGTGCAGCACTGGGCAGTTGGGCTCGCTTTGCGCGAAGCCCGCCGATTGCGCCACCGGCAACTGCCAGCAAGGGCTGCCCGGCTCACCGGGCGTGTGCGGCCCCTGAGGTCTCGTGGTCGAGCCAGGCCCGCATCTCGGCCAGCTCTTGGGCCTCGGCCCCTGGCAGTGCGGCGTACGCCTCTAGGGCCAGCTGGGCGTCATTCAACGACGTCGGTCGATGCCCGTGGCGCCACCGCGCTTTGGCCAGTTCGAACCGCACGAGCTGCGTGACTTGGGCGCCTTCTTGGCGGTGCTCGCAGACACGAAGCGTGGTCTCGAGGTGCGAAGTGGCGGCTCCTTCCTGTCCGAGAGCCAACAACACCTTCGCGAGCGGGTAGCGGGGCTGGGCCGACTCGCAGTTGTCAGCGCCCCGGGCGAGCACGCCGACCCTCACGGCCTCGGTCAGCGTGAGCAGGGCGCTGGGGTTGTCGTGCAGGCTGGCCTGGGTCATGCCCAACAGCGACAGCACCTCGGTCAGCTCAGGCGCGTCGGGCCCTCTGAGCTGCACGTACAGCCGACGCGCCTCGTTCAGCTCGGTGAGCGCTTCACCATACCGCCCAAGCCGGTACAGCACCTGGCCGGTCTGGGTATGGGCGAGCGCGGCGTTGGCGCTCGTCGGGCCTGATGCTTCGACGTACAGCTCGAGGGCTCGGCGGCTCAGCTCGAGCGCGTGGTCGAGCCGCCCTCGGAGCAAGTCGACCTCGGCGCGGTTGATCAACACACCGGGCGTGAAGGTGTTCGGCCGCCCCAACGAGCGCTCGTACACCCCGGCGGCGTGGGCGAGCATCGCGTCGGCCTCTTCGAGCCGACCCAAGGTGGTGTCGGTCGCGCCCAGGTTCACTTCGGTCTGGGCGACGAGTGGGTGGTCGGGGCCGACGAGTCGCGTGAGCCGCTCCCGGGCGGTCAGCAGCGCT
>JBGAIY010000337.1:0-8608 GCA_044225205.1 Myxococcaceae bacterium
GTCGAACTGCGCGAGCGACAGCACCAGCATCACGTGGAGCATTGAATGGAGGGACATGGCCCCCCATGCTCATGTTGCACCAACCCGTGGCGTCGCGCCCGAGTCTTCAAATGGCCGCGGGCCGACGGGGCCGCAGTTCCATCAACGCTTTGAATTCAGGTGAGTCGACCCGCATCAACAAGACCGTCAACGTGGTGTGCGCATCAAGCGACACGCGTCGCTCTTCGCCGTGGAGCAACTTCACCCGGCCTCCCAGCTTCTTGCCCGACGGCAGTTCAAGGTCGAGCAACACCCGGTACGCGTTGCCGGTGTCTTCAGGCCGCAACACCAACCGGTAGTCGGGAGTCGCCGCTCCGGGCGCGCGGCGTTCGGCCGTAATCGACCGGCCCTCGAAGCCCACGACCTTCGGCGCCGCCACCATGTGGCCGTTCTCTGAAACTTCGACCGACATGTAGAGCGGCTCGGTCGCTCGCGCCGCACTCGGCTCGGTCGCGCAGCCAGCGAAACCAAACGCCACTGTCACCATCAACGTCGTCAGCCACCTCATGGGAATTCCCTCAGAGCAACTTCGGTTCCGCCGGGTGGGCTGCAAATTCATCACGTTGGCAGGCCACTCGGGCAAAGCCGCTGACAGACGTGTCACGTCATCCACCTCCGGTGGACAATGTGGCAACACGTTCGGTTCTCGGGTCGATTGCGACTTCATGAATACCCGAACAAATGCGAGTGCTTACAGAATGGCGCCAGAGCGCATAGAGAGTGGGGATGCGCCTTTCCTTCGCTGATGCCCGCACCCAGTACCCGGCTTTGAAGCAGCTGACCTGGCTCAACGCCGCTGCGTCGTCACCCGGCTCGCGGAGCGGCATCGAAGCCATGCAGCAACACCTCACCCAGACGATGGAAACGGGCGATTTGCACTACCCGGCGTGGGCGCGCTTCAAAGACACGGTGCGGGCCCGCGCGGCCGCTTTCATTGGAACCAAAGACCCCAACGATGTCGCGTTCATGCCGTCGACCTCGTTTTCATTTCACGTCATTGCCCAGTGCCTCCGAGCGCGTGGGCTCGACGAAGTGTTGGTGAGCGAGGCCGAATTTCCCAGCACGACGGTGCCGTTGCTCAACGCGGGGCTGACGTTGCGCGCGGTTCGCCGGCGGCCCGACGGGTCGACCCCGGTGGCCGACTATGAAGCCGCCGTGCGGCCCAGCACCCGCGCCGTGGCCGTTTCGGTGGTGCAATTCAGCAGCGGTTACCGGGTCGAGCTCGAGCAGCTCGCGAAGTGGTGCCGAGACCACCGGTTGGCCCTGGTGCTGAACGTCGCGCAGGCGTTGGGGCAGGTGCCCTTCGACGTCGAAGCGCTCGGCGCCGACTTCATGGCCGGAGCCACCCACAAGTGGCTCGGCGCCGCGCACGGGTTCGCGCTGTTTTACGCCAAGAAGTCGTGGCTCGAAGGGCCGCTGCCCATGGCGGGGTGGCTCTCGGTGCGACCCGACGACCTGTGGGGTGCCTTTCCTTCGAGTGAGCGGGTGGGTGACGCCACGGGCTTCACGGCGCGCGGCCTGACGACCCGCCACGACGCGACGGCTTTCGAAGTCGGCGGCATGTCGTGGGTCAACGTGTACGGCCTCAACGCCGCGCTCGACCTTCAAGAAGCGCTCGGCACCCAAGCGATTCTCGAACACAACCTGGGTTTGCAACGCGTGCTCCGCGGCGAGTTGCGCGCGCGCGGCTTTGCGCCGAACGCCCCCGACGCACCCGAAGTGGGCTCGGGCATTTGCGTCGTGCCCGTCGAAGGCGACCCGAATGCCGCCGTGCACGCGTTGCTGCGCGAAGCGAAAATCATGACCACGGCGCGCGGTGGGGGCTTGCGCATTTCGACCCACTTTTTCAACACCGAAGACGACGTGCGGCACCTCACCGAGGCCATTGACCGACTGGGCATTCGACCGCCGCGCGCGTGAAGGGGCTCCGGTCAACGCGGGGTCAACACCGTGGGCGCCACCTGGTCGACCGCCACCTGGCTCGCCACATACCGACGAAGCTGGTCGAGCGGCATCACCGTCGGCACGCGGCGTACGGCTTGCCCCGTCACCGGGTCAACGACGTCTTGCGACGCGTTCGACTGGCGCACCAGCGCGACACCTCCGTTCACGGGTGACGCGGCTTCGACCGCGAAGTGGCCTTGCGAAAACCCCGTGACGACGAAAAAGGGCCCGCGGGCCTCGAGAAACAACACCACTTCGTCACCTTCGTGAAACAGCGGCGCACCGTCGACGTGCTGACCGACCCGCCCCACCACGCCGCCCGGTTGCGTCACCACGAAGGTGCCGACGAGCTGCCCCTTCCACACTTGTTTCACGGCGAGTTCGACGTCGGTGACGATGCGCGAATGGTCGGCCACCCAGCGAGGCGCGACGCGTTTGACGTTCGCTTGTACGACGACGTCAGAGCCGGCCACCAAGTCGCTCATGCCCAGGGCCACCACCGTGCTCGCCTGGGCCCACGGAGCCACCAGCAGCACCGCCACTCCGACGCCGCGCGCGACGACGCGACGACGGCGCAACGTGGCCACCACGAGCGCCGCCACGCCGAGCGCGGGCCAGCCCGCCGACGTCGAACAACCGGTCTTGGCGACCTTGCCCAATTCTGGGGCCACGGGGTTGAGCACGCAGTCGCGCGGCGGCAGGTCTTGGGGGTACGCGTCGCACACGAACGACTTGGTGCCGACATCGAGCACCCGCTTGCTCACCTCGCCGAGGCTCGCGGTCGCATTCATGGTCGACCCCGCGTATTGCGTGTGGTCGAGCCCCATGAAGTGGCCAACTTCGTGGGTCACGGTGTTCTGCACGTCGGTGGCCACGCACGCTTGCGAGACCTTCGACGTGCACGTCGGCGAATTCACCGTGGTGAAGGTGTTGCCGAAAGCGTTCAATTCAATGTCGGCGTCTGACAGCTCGCCGGTCAGGGTGTCGTACGAAACCGTCGTCACGCCCAACAAACCGCTCGCGTGGTCCCAACAGTCGAACTGGTTCGAGCAGGTGCCCGCCCCCCAACAGGCGTCAGACGCCGCGACCTTCTTCGCGCAGCTCGCCATGCGAAAGAGCACGACGTTCACCCCGTCGGCGCCGACTTTTCGGGTCGTCACCCGGTCACCTTCTTTGAACGACACCCCACCACACTGCTGCATCACGACCTGCCAGGTCGCGAAGCTCGTCGACACCGCTGAAAACGCCGACGAACCGGTCGTGGGGTTGCCGACGACGCTTTGGTGAAACGTGATGGTCTCGTCGGGCCACCACAGGCAGTGGTCGCTCGTCTTCGAACGAACGTACGGCGCGGAGTCGCCCAGCACGACGGTCAGCACCAGCCCCAACGCCAACATCACCGCACCTCACACGTCGCCAGCGCGGTGTCGCACACGGCAATGTCGAACCCCGCTCCACAGTCGCAGGAGGCACCGTCGGCTCCCTGGTCGAGAATGTCGTTGTCGTTGCCACCACTGAGGGTGTCCATGCCGGGGCCTCCGGTGAGTTCATCGTCACCGTCGAGGCCAGCCAACAGGTCATCGCCGTCGTTTCCATCGAGTTTGTTGGGCAAGGCATTGCCCGTCAGCGAGTCGGCTGCCGAGCCCCCACTGAGGTTTTCGACGTCGGCGCCGACGTTGTCGTGCTCGTTGGCCTCTCCGTCGTTCGCGGCGGCGCCGTCCATCGTGACGGTGAGCACACCTGAGCGCCCACTGTAGTCAACCCGGTCTTCGCCGGGGCCTCCGGCGAATGAGTCGCCACCACTGCTCGAGCTGCCCTCATCGAACACGTCGTTGCCGGCGCCGCCCGACAGGGTGTCGTTGCCGGCGCCACCGGTGATTCGGTTGTCTGCGCCATTGCCGGTCAACGTGTCGTTGAAGTCGCTGCCGACCACGTTTTCGACGAAGTCAATGGAATCGTTTTCTCCCGACGCGCCATTGTTGGTCGACGGCGTGCCGACGGTGCCCAACACCACCGTCACCGCGACCGCCGAATCGGCGTAGCTCACCGTGTCGGTGCCGGCACCGCCGTTGATGACGTCGTCGCCCGCGCCGGGCTGCAGCAGGTCGTCGCCCGCCTCGCCGGAGAGCGTGTCGCCCCCCGCGCGGCCCACCAGCGTGTCGGCGCCGGGGCCTCCCCTCAAGGTGCAGGCCACGCTCGAAGCGCAGGTCAACGAGTCGGCGGCCGAACCGCCCACCACCACTTCGACGTCTGACCGCACGTCGTCGTTTTCACCCGAAGCGCCGTCGTTCGCTCCTGAGCCGACGGTGACGACGACGGGCAACGCGCGCGCCGTGTAGGTCACGATGTCACCCGTGCCGCCACCGCCAATGAGCGTATCGCTGCCGTTGCTGGCCGCGCCTTGGTCGAGCGTGTCGTTGCCCAATTCTCCGTTTTCAGAGTCGTTGCCCAGGCTGCCGACGAGGGTGTCGTCGCCGTCGCCTCCCAGCAGCGAATCGTCGACGTCGCCGCCGATGAGCGTGTCGTCGCCCGCGCCGCCCGAGAGCGTCAGCTGAAGACGGCTGGGCATGCCGGTCGAAAAGTTCGAACTCGCCACCCACGCCGGGTTGCGGCTCGAGCCACTCAGCACGTCGTTGCCGCCAGCGCCGCTCAACGCGAGCAGCTCGACGTTCGTCATTGAAACGTCTTTGAACAGGTCGTGGTTCGTCGTCACCCACTCGTCGGTCGCGGAGTGGCCGGCAACCATCACGTCGTCGCCCGAAGTACCGATGATTTGCAGCAGGTCTCCGGTACCCGCGCCCAGGGTGATGACCACGCCTTGAGCCGAGGCGCTGCCTGGCGCGAAAAAGCCATTCGTCGCGTCGATGATGACGGTCTCGTCACTCGCCGAAGCGGGGTCGGCCACCGAAACGTTGATGCGCGACATGGTGCTGACCGTCGCGGTGCTGCACAACACGGTGTTCACCAACAGCCGGCTGCTGCCGTCGAGCGTGAGGGTCGCTGTTTCATTCGCGAGCAACGACACCGCCACGACCCCGTTGGTGATGGTGCACGGCGTGGCCAAGGGCCATTGCCCTGACCCCTGCGCGTTCGCTTGGCCCCTCGAGCCTTCGGGGCCGCTCGGCCCACACGCCAACAGCCCGACGGTTGCCCCCAAGACCACGGCGGCGAGGCGCTGAACTCGGCTCGACATGGCTGACCGGCTCCCCATGCTTCACCTCGAAAGCGAAGCTGCTGCGGTTCACTTCATTCTTCTTCGGCACAAAGCACACTGCGCAGGCCCCACTGAAGTGACCTGCGCAGCGTGTTCTTCGTTCAATGGGGCCCGAGCACCACCACCTGCGGTGCCCCGACCCACCGACTCACCCTTCGCAGTCGGCGGCGGCGTTGGTGGTCGTGCCTCCCGGCAACAGAATGTCGTTGCCGCCACCGCACGTCACCGCGTTGCTGCCCGCGCCCGGGTCGATGGTGTCGTTACCACCGGCCGCGTCGATGGTGTCGTCACCAGCGCCGCCTTCGAGCACGTTGTCGTTCGCGTCGCCCGTCACGGTGTCGTCGCCTGAACCACAGATGAGAATTTCGACGTTCTTCAACTTGCCGTTCTCACCCGATTCACCGTTGTTGGTGGTCTGGGTCGAGCCGTTCAAGGTCAGGGTCAGGTCGGCCGAGCGTTGCGAGTAGTTCACGGTGTCTTCGCCGCCTTGACCGTCGATGGTGTCGTTGCCGCAGGTCGCCGCGTCGACGCTCATGAAGAACACGTCGTTGCCCGTGCCACCGCTCAACGTGTCGTCGCCCGCGCCACCGGTAATTTGGTTGTCGAGGTCGTTGCCGACGATGGTGTCGTCGCCCGCGCCACCGACCACGTTCTCGATCGTGTCGATGGTGTCGCTCTCAATCGCACCACCGTCGGTGAAGCCGCCGTCGGGCACGGTCTGGTCGCCGTTGTTGGCTTGCGCCGCCCCGGCCGCTCCCAACGTCACCGAGACGGGGCCGGTCGAAGAGCGGTCTGAATACGACACGGTGTCGGTGCCTGCCCCACCCGACACGGTGTCGTCACCGAGCCCGGGTGTCAGCGAATCGTCTCCCGCGCCACCATTCAAGGTGTCGTTGCCTGCGCTGCCGGTCAAAGAGTCAGCGCCCGCGTTGCCGTTCAAGGTGCACGCCGCCATCGCCGAGCACGACAAGGTGTCGGCGCCCGAACCACCGCTGATGACTTCGACGTCGGCCGCAATCGTGCTGCCTTCGCCAGACTCACCGCTCACCGCGCCGCCGCCCACCGAGACGGTCAAGTTCGCCGTGCGCAAGCTGTAGTCGGCCGTGTCGCCTGGTCTTGCCGAAGGGCGTGCCACCGACGCCGGCGTCGGCTTGGCCGTTCGTCTTGAAGACGTCGTCACCGGGGCCAGTGCTGACCACGAGAGACTCAACGTTGGTGAACAACACGTTCTTGATGCCGGTCGGCGCGGTGCCGTTGAGGCCGAGCGCCAGCGCGAACTGGCCCGACGTACCGGCGTCGAGCGCCGCGGTCGCCAGCAACACGGTGTCGACACCACCGGTGCCGCGAATCTTCACGGAGTCTGAAGCGCCGTTGCGCAAGTCGATGCTCACGCCCGGAGACGACGCCGAGCCCAACGCGAAGCTGCCGTTCAAGTAGTCGAGAATCACGGTCTCGCTGCCGCCGTCGGCTGAACCGGTCACGTTGATGCGCGTCACGTTGCTCGCGGTCGCCGCGCCGCAGGCCGTGCCGTTGACCTGAATCGCTCCGGTCGTCGCGTTCTTCGCGATGAGCGAATATTCGCCCGCCGCCATCGCAATGGTCACGATGCCGCCGTCGGCGTAGGAGCACGCCGTCGCCAGCGGAGTGAGGTTCTTTTCAGCCTCGTCGACGCCTTCGAACGAGCCGGTGCCGGTGGTATTGGGCTGCGTACCGCTCGTCGTGTGGTCGCCACAGGCCCACAGGCCCAGAGCAGCCACCGCGGCGGTGACGGTTCGAAAAAGAGATGATCCACGACGTTTCATGTGCCTGCCCCTTGGGTTGGTTGGTGTTTCGTTGAAAACTTCGACGCGAACCGAGAACGGCTTAAGTGCGCGCCTCGGGCAGCGGCTGGTGCGAGAACGAGGCCAGCCAGATCAGACCGAATTCATTCAAGACCCAGCCTTCGCTCGGCGGGTGTCGCCGTGACGGCAGGGGCCGGCGTGACCTGGGGTTTTCAAAAATGGAGAACCGTCAGGGTTTTGACGACTTGGCTCGCCCGGTTGTTGGCGGGTCGAACACCGAAGCCGCCCGCACAGCGGAGGTGGAGACCGCGCGCTTGGTCACAAGTCCCCCTCGCTCCGCCGTGAGGTGCTCCACGGCAGTGAGCACGAATGCCGAAAGCGGAGGCCGGCTCGGCGGGCCCGGTGACGACGAAGTCGACCGCGGCTCGAGTTCTCGGCCTTCGGGTCAGCTCAGCGTCGACGACCTCACCCGCCACGTGGCGAACGAACCCGAGCCCGCCGGTGCGATTCGCAGAAACGAACCGGTGTGCGAAGGTCGCCTCATGGGTTCGCGACTCAACTGGGCCAAGGCACTCGCCGACGCCAAACACGCCAAGTGGCCGCAGGTTTTGAAATTCTTGCTCGACGCCTGGCGCGGCAGCTTCGCTGTCGAGGTCGCTGACGCGATTGAACGGGTGTCTCCCCACGCGGGCGCACCGCTGACCGGCTCGGCGTGGTCGAAAGCGGCCAAAACCCACCAGCCCGAAAACCTGGGGCCGCTGCTCGACGCCGTCACCGCCGAAACGACCTCGGTGGCCATGGAGCGCGTCGAGGCGTTGGCCAGGTGGCCCGAAGACCCTCGCCTCGAACGTTGGGTCGTCTCTCACTTCGAAAACGTCACCTACCGCGCCGGCTCGGCCCGCCCATTTTGGACTCGCCTCAAGAAACTGGTGCCCGCCCTGCACGACGAACGCGCCATCGAACGACTTCGAGCCGTCATCGCCCGCTACGACACCACCGACTGGGTCGAACGAGACTTGAAAGACGTCGCCCAAAAGTGGCTCGACCAGGCCTTGGTCAAAGCCAAACCCCACCTCGCGAAAGCCGACCCCGGCCTCGTCGACCGAAAGGCGCTGGGCCCGCTGCTGGCCACGTTGCCCGTGCGCGAAAACGTCGGAGCCACCATCGACGCCCAGCTTCTCGGCGCGCCCAAGGCCCCGGGCGCCCGCGACGTCGCCGCCGACGCGTTGATGGAGCTGGGGGCCGTGCGCGGTGAGCTCATCGCTCTCCAGCGCCAGCCCGCGACCGCCGACAACGCCCGCGCCATCAAAGCGCTCGTCGGCAAGAACCTCGAAGCGCTCCTCGGCCCGCTGCGTGACGTGGTGCTCAAAGACGGGCTCGTCTTCGAAAACGGGTACCTCACCCGAGCCACGCTCTCGTCGGCCAACCCGCGCTCTCTCGACAAGGTCGTCGAAAGCCCGTTCTGGTCGACCGTGCAGGCCGTCGACGTGCGCCGAACTCGAGTCGACTGGGTACCCGTGCTGGCCGGCAAGACCCTGTCGTCACTCACCTCGCTGCGCACCGACGACTGGGACCTCGCCCAAGCCCTCAGCGAGGGGGCGGTCGCACTGCCGTCGGTCACCTCGCTGAG
>JBGAIY010000338.1:0-8588 GCA_044225205.1 Myxococcaceae bacterium
GTGAAGCCCGCCATGACGAGGCTCAGTCACATTTCATTCGCGAACGCCACGCGCGCCGAGGCCGCGGCGGTGCTCAAAGAGGCCCTCGCGCTGCCGCCCAACGACTTCACCGGCTTCGGCAAGCTCGCGAGAGAGCACAGCGACGAAGCGCGCACCAAGCCGCTCGACGGCGACATGCGCTTTCTGAGCGACGACGAGCTGGCCAAGCAATACGGCGCTGAGTTGGTGGCCGCCGCCGCTTCGCTGCCCCAAGTCGGCACCGTGGCGCCCCAGCTCGTCGAAACCGAAAAGGCGTTGCACATCATCATGTTGCAGGGCCGTCAGGTGGCGCTCAACTTGAACGTTGATCAAGCCAAGCCGTCGATTCAGCAGTTGTTGCTCAACACGTCGAAGCAGCAGCGCTTCAAAGAGCTGGTCGAGCGGTTGAAGAAACAAGCGAAGTACGAAGTGAACGACGAGGCGCTGGCGGCCATCAAGCTCGACGTCAAGGCCCCGGCGGTCGAAGCGAAGAGCCCCCAACCTGGGTATTTGCCCGCTCCCGTGACGGCCGAAGAAAAGTGAAAGCCCCGCAATCACTTTGAGCCCGGCGCGTACCACCCAGAGTCACCCGGCGTCCCCATCACGACGGGTGGCGGCGGCCGTGGGCCCGAGTCTCTCGGGCTTGCGGTCGCTTCTTTTTGACCGGCCCACATGAGCGGCCAAAGGCTCGAAGCACTGCGCGCGTTGCACACCCAGGTGCGGGCCTGCGAGGCGTGCCCGAACATGATTCGGCCCGTCGTGCATGGGGCTCCGGTGCTCTCGAAGGTGCTGCTCATTGGCCAGGCGCCCGGCATCAAAGAAGGGCCCTCGGGCATGATGTTCGCGTGGACGGCGGGCAAGACGCTCTTTCGGTGGTTTCACCAGAGCGTCGGCGCCGACGAAGCCACCGTGCGCGCGCGGGTGTATTTCGCCGCGGTGGCGAAGTGCTTTCCTGGCAAGGCGAGTCACGGGGGCGGAGACCGCAAGCCCGACGCCACCGAGGTCGCCAACTGCTCCAAGTGGCTCAAGGCCGAGGTGCAATTGGTGCGACCCGCGCTCTTGTTGCCGGTGGGCGCGCTCGCCATCGAGCAGGTGTTGGGTCACACCGGCCCACTCAAGGAGGTCGTGGGCACGCAGGCCCGGGCCACGTTTCACGGGCTCGAAGCCGACGTCATTGCCCTGCCGCACCCGAGCGGCGCGTCGACCTGGCACATCACCGAGCCCGGCAAGACGTTGCTGGCCCGTGCGCTCGAATTGGTCGGTCGCCACCCGGTGATGCGTGAACTATTTCTTGGTGCGAAGCACGTCGGCGAATGAGCGCTGCGGCTTCGGTTTCGGTGAAGTGCCCAGCTTTTCTCCAATTTCAACGTGGAGCCGTTCGCGTTCCAGTTCGTACGTCGTCAACCGCCGAAGGTCGGTCGTCTCGGCCGCTTCGTTCTTGGTGATGGCGTTGAGGCGGGGCACCCGGTCGGGCCTTCGGTTTTCTCGGTACGCGGGCATGGCAGCGGCCCAGGTTAGTTCGGTTCGCCTCGGCTCGGCGAGTGGCTCGACGCCGGTGGGGGCGGGTGCCATTTCTTGACCAGTTCGCGCGGTGTTGGCGGGCGCGGGTCGGGCGCGTCGAAGGGTTCTTCGAGCACTTCGAATTCGGCGTGGTCGAAAGGCACGCCGGGCGCCGCGGTTTTCGGCACGAGGCGCTCTCGCACGCCGC
Organism: Myxococcaceae bacterium; assembly: GCA_044225205.1. Lineage (GTDB taxonomy): Bacteria > Myxococcota > Myxococcia > Myxococcales > Myxococcaceae > JAEUJT01. Next base: position 1,727 of record JBGAIY010000338.1, read on the forward strand.
GTTTCTTGAGTGACGACGCCCGAAAAAAGCAGAACGGGTTGTTGCCGGGCCGGCCGAGCACGGCGTGCGCGGTGAAGCTGCAGCCGCCCAGGCAATTCGCCGCGAAAGGGCAGGTGCGGCAAAAGCCCCACAGCGAGTCGACGCTTCGCCCTCGGTTGAACGTCATGGGCCCGGCCGACTCGGCGCGCCACAGCGACTCGAGCGATTGGGTCTTCACCGAGCCCTGCACGTAGCCCGGTTGAAGCGACGGGCAGCCTTTGACCCCGCCGTCGGCTTCGATGCCCATGACGAACTTGCCCGCGGCGCAGCCTTGCCAGTGGTCGCTCGGCGCCGCATCGCCCGGAGCGCTGCGCAACGCCGCTTCGTCGGGGCTGAAGTAGCCCAAGTTGTTACCCGCCATGACGACGATGCGGTGCTCGGCCCACAGGCGAGCTTTCAGCGCGGTGACCCGGGGCAACAGGGTGATCAGGTCCCACGGCTGCAGAATGAGCGCCGGTGGGTCGGCGGCGCGGCCGCGCGGTGCGGTGATTTGCACCTGCCACGCGCTGCCGCCCAGCCCCGAGAGCTCGACGGCGAGCGACTCCAAGTCGCCCGAATTGATTCGGTTGACGTTGGTGTTGGCGGCGGTGCGAACGCCGGCCTCGCGCAACCACCGCAACGCCTGCGTCGCGCTGGCGAAACTGCCCGGAGCCGCTCGCATCAAGTCATGCGTCGGTTGGGTGCCGTCGATGCTCACCGAGCAGGCGTACAGCCCGGCCCCGGCCATGGCGAAGGCGAGCGGGCGGGTCACGCCGCGGCCTCCGGTGGTCAGCCCGGGTCGAATGCCGGCCGCCTTGAGCGCGGCGATGATCTCGAGAAAGCCCTCGTGCAGGTACGCCTCGCCGCCGATGAGCACGACTTCTCGGGTGCGCAACGCGGCGAGTTCGCCCACGACCTTCAACGCTTCGGCGGTGGTGAGCTCGCCCGCCCGCCGCTGCCCCGCACGCGAACCGCAATGCGTGCACGGTTGGTCGCACGCCAAAGTCAGTTCCCACACGACGTAGGCCGGGTGAAAGTCGTCGCTCACCGCTTGTCGCCGAAGCATCGCGGGTCAGCCTCCGTCTTTCGAACCGGCGTCGGCGACGGTGCCTCCGTCGGCTCCGGCGTCGGTCGCGCCGGCATCGACCGTGTCGTAGCAGTGCTTCGCGGCGTCAGAGTTCGGGTCGACGCAGGTGCCCTTGCACTGAATGCCCCCGGTGACCGTGCCCCCGTCGGCCGCCACGTAGTCGCACGGTGGCATGCCGTAGCACGCCATCAGCGTCATCGACGCGGCTCCGGCTGAGACGAAGGCCATCGCCATCGCCATTTTGGTTTTCGCGCGCGGCGCTGGGCGAAGAACCGCATCACAATGCGGGCACGTTGTGCTGTTCGTCGGTGCCAATGCGTTGCAGGCACTGCAGGGGGTGAGGGTGCTCATGGTTGAAGAGGCTCCTGGTGAAATGAACCGGCCGGGCCGGCCTCTTAGCAATCACTGGGCCCGCCAATTATTCATCTCAAGATGCCTAAATCATTGAGCAAACTATAGACGTAGTGACATATTTGTCGCAGCTTAAGCGACTTCATTGTCGTGCTGCGCGTTCGTTTCAGAGCCACCCGGGGCGTGACTCTTCTGGGGTTGTCGTCGCAGCCACGACTTCGTCGACGAGCATTTTGAACTGCCTGGCGAAGAGCCCCGTCGGTGGGGGTTCGACCGGCCTCACGTCGGAGATGTGGCGAGTGACGTAGTCACCCGTCTCGAGCCGAACGCTGATCATGCCGGGCTCGGCCAACTTCGCGGTCAGGTAACCGACCTGGGGCTTGCCGTCGACGGTGAGCTTGAGCTGTTGGGTGTGCCCGAGGCCAATTCGGTCGAACCAGGGGCTGAAGAGCGGGTCGACCAGCGGCCGCCCACTGGTGTTGGCGAGATCAGCCAGTTCGGCTTCGATCAACTTCTGCAGCTGAATCGCCGTTGGTGTCGAGCCAGTGGCTTCTTCGAAGCGCCGGGCCGAACGCGCTTTGGCGAGCTGCTGCATCGCGGTGTTGAAGGCGCCGAGTTCAGCCGGTCGACCCTCGGCGCGGCGGCCGTTGAGTTCGCGGAGCGGGCTCCCGGCGTCGGTGTCCCACCCGAGGCGGCGGGCTTCGAAGTACGCCCCACTCAGTTCCTTGAGGGTGACGCCCGGTTTCGCGTACGGCGGCACGTCACTCACAACCCGGTTCAACGACGCGAGTGCTTCGCCAAAGGCGGAGTGCACTCCGGTCACACCCACCGCGCGAACGAGTCCGACTGGGAGAAGGGCCATGCTTCACCGGAAAGGCCCTCGCTCGCCAAGTCGCACGGCTGTGTCTGAAGCCGAATCAATTCAATGCCTTAGTCAATGGTCAGCAGCACGAACTTGTTGTTCAGGTCTCGGTCGACGACCGTCACCCGGTGCGTGCCGAGGGCGTTGGTGAGAATGCCGAGTCGCGCGTGTTCGACGAGTGCCCATTTGCGGCCGGGCCGGTTGGCGTAGCTCTGCAGGTCGCCCACGGCGTTGCCGGTGCGAAACTGTTCGACGTGGTTGCGTGAGTACAGCGTCTCTCCGCGCCAATTCATCATGAACGCGGCGATGGGCTCACCGGGGTTGCGCTGGGTGAAGTAGCGCCAGAATTGATCTCGCTGGGTCCACTGCGGAGACAGGTCGACCCAGTGACACCAGCTGAACCACAGAGCGAACACGAGGGGAGCCGCCACGGCGACTGCCAAGAACGCGCGCCTCGCTCTGAAGACCGCCGCGACCGCCAAGGCCCCGAGGGCGCCGAGAAACCCGGCGTGGAGCCACTGTTTGATCGACCACCCCGCGAGCACCGGCCGCGTGACGAGAAAATCGGGGTAGGGCCGGTCGTAGTTGAACACGAACAGGTCGGTGAAATTCTTGGGGTTGTTCGACAGGTCGTGGCCGACGAGCACGAAGAGGGGCACCCCGGCGATGAGCGTGACGAGGTGGGCTTCGACACCGTCGGCCCACACCGCGTCGACGAACAGCCCAATGAGCACCGCCATGGGAGGCAGCATGGGGAACACGTAGTGGTGAAACTTGGTGGCCGAATCGCCGACGGCGAACCAGCTCACGCACAGCCAGAGCAGCGCAATGGCGGCGACGGCGTCTTTGGGGGCGGCTTTCGGGCCGGGGCGTATGCGGGTGACGACGCCCAGGGCTCCAGGTACCGCCAGCACCCAGGGGAACATCGCGTAGCCGCCTTGTTCGATGAAATAGGTGAACGAACCGCCCGGCGTCGTCGTGTAGACGCCCGAGAAGAACCGCGACAAGTGGTCGTGCACGATGAAGCGGAGCCAGAAGCGTTTGCCTTCGTCGTCGAGCGCGCGAAAGGTGAACATTTCGAAGTACCACGGCAACGCCACCGCCAAGAACAGCAGCACGCCGGTGCCGAGGTTCAGGTCATTGAGCAACGCCACGAGCTTGGGCATCGGCGCCTGGGGCCTTCGACGCGCGATGAACGCGACCGACGCGACCCACCAGATCAACAAGCCCCACGTCAGGCCGAACCAGTTGGGCGCCGTCGACCACGGGTCGGCTTTGCCCAAGTCTTGGGCCGAAATGAAGACGGTGCCCTGCGCCCGGGCGTAGGCGGCGGCGAGCAGCCCTCCGGCGACGGCCACGACCAGGGCCCAACCGACCGGGCGGGCCAGTTCGGCACGCACCCACTTGGCGCTTTCTCGTACGTCGGCCCACGACGTCACGAACAGGGCGGCGTAGCCCGCACCCACCGCCGCGGGCACCAGAAACCCCAGCCAGCCTTTGGCGAGCGTGGCCAAAGCGAAGAAGAACCACGCTCCGTACCACCAGCGTGGTCGGTGCTTCGTTTCGCGGTCGAAGAGCGCGACGAGTGCGCACGACATGCCGCAAATGGTGGCGCTGATCAGCGGAGGGTCGGTCACGGCCTGGCGCGACAGCAAAAAATACAGGGGCATGGTGGCCAACGAGAACGACGCGCCGAGCGCGACGCGCACGTTGACGGTGCGGCTCAAGGCCCAGGTCAACAAACCCAGCGCGGCGATGGAGAAGAGCGCGAAGGGCAGGCGAAAGCCCCATTCGAACAGCACCGGCAGGGCACCGTCGTCGGTGACGAGGTCTCCGAACTTCCACGGCAGGGAGAGGCTCGAGGCCCACAGCGCAAGGCACAGGGCAATCGACCCCGCCAACAACGAGAGCACGCTGAAGAACTGCACCTGGTGGTCTGGGCGGCGAACGGAGGCCACGCCGAGGCCGAGCAACACGAGGGCCACAAGCCAGGGCACGGCCGGGCCGCGAGAAGCCGCGAGCATGCCCACCGCCTGCAGCCACATGGTCAACGCGGGCTTCGAGAAGAACCAGTCTTTTTCCCAATGTGGGTGAATGAAGTCGTGGCGCTCGACCATTTCACGAGCGACCTCTCCGTAGTGGGTCTCCCAGGGGTCCCACAGGCCGACGGCACCGAGGTAGGGCAGAAAGACCAAGCACCCCAAGACGATGGCGGCCAGGGTCGCGCGGTGCTCGGCGGGCCACTGAAGAAACCAGGTGACGACAGACGGGGGGCGTGGCGCTGAAAGGCGCATGACGTCGGGCTCCGGGTGGGCGATGGGTGACGAGGCCGCGCGGGGCGGGCTTTGCGAAAAAAGGCCCGCCAAGAACGGGGCAGGCCCACGCCCATATCGCGCCCGTGTGGTGACGGTCGTCACCTCACCCAGCACCGTCGCGTCACGCGACTCCGCTTTGGCCTACCCCGAAGTTCAGTTGATCTGACCTGCGTTTCGCTCGCGAGACCAAATGAAATGCGGAGGTTCGTGCGAAACCATCTCAGTTCAACTGAACTTGGTTCTAGGCTCTTGGGGGTGTGAGTACCCAGACGCTCGAATCAGATCAGCGCCAAGGTGTCGAACACTGGCGGCTCGAGGTCGGCAACGGCCCCGCCCGGGGCCAGCGGCTGCGCCGAGCGTGCAGCGTGGTCACGGTCGGCAGCGCCGAAGGCAATGACTTGGTCATCGTCGACCCGCACGTCTCGCGCAGCCACGCCCAGCTCGAGCTGCGACCCAACGGCGTGCTGGTACGCGACTTGGGCTCGAAGAATGGCACGTTCTACCTGGGCGCCCGGGTTGAAGGCGCCGTGCTGCCGATGAATGGGGGCACGCTCCAGTTGGGCGGCTGCGAACTGACGGTGCTGCCCGACGACGATGCCCGGGCCTCACCGCTGTCGACCCGTGAATCAATGGGCCAGCTCGTCGGTCGCAGCCACGCCATGCGCAAGCTCTACACGAGCATCGAGCGGGCGGCCCAGACCGACCACACCGTGCTGGTACAAGGCGAGACGGGCTCCGGCAAAGAATTGGTCGCGCAGGCGCTGCACCAACTTTCGGCTCGTGTGCGGGGGCCCTTCGTGGTGGTCGACTGCGCGGCGGTACCGCCCACGTTGGTTGAAAGCCACCTCTTCGGGCATCGCCGGGGCGCGTTCACCGGCGCCGTTCGCGATGCCGCCGGCGCGTTCACGCAGGCCGAGGGGGGCACGCTGTTTCTCGACGAAGTGGCCGAGCTGCCGCTCGAAGCGCAGCCGAAGCTGCTGCGCGTCTTGGAGTCGCGCACCATCGAGCCGGTGGGGTCGGGGGCGCGGGTCGCGGTCGACGTTCGAGTGGTGGCGGCCACGCACAAGAACCTCGCAGCCGAAGTGGCCGCGGGGCGGTTTCGCGAAGACTTGTTCTTTCGGCTCACCGCGCTGACGCTCGACGTGCCTCCGCTGCGGGCGCGCCTCGAAGACGTGCCCGCGTTGGTCGAACATTTTCTCAAGAAGCACCGAACGACCCTGACGGCGGCTTCTCTCGACGTGCTGACGACGGCTCAGTGGCCGGGCAACGTGCGTCAGCTGCGCAACGTGCTCGAGCGTGGCGTGCTGAACGCCGCGGGCGGGCCGGTGGTCGTCACCCCGAGCGACGTGCTTCACCGCGTCGGTACCACCGACGTGCCGGCCGACATGCTGGGGCTGCCGTACAAAGAAGCCAAAGAGGCGATGGTGCAGCGCTTCACGGTCGAATATTTGGAGCAGTTGCTCGAGCGGCACGACCGCAACGTCAGCGCCGCGGCCCGAGAAGCCAGAATTGACCGAAATTGGCTCAGTGCGTTGGCCCGTCGTTTCGGGCTGCGGGTTCGGCCGTAGCCCCACTTTGGGCAAGATGGGGGTTTGGCATTTGCTCGCGTGCCGTAGAATGCAGCGATGCCGATGCCGTCGCACCTTGGGCCGTATGAGGTGCTCTGCCACCTGGCCACCGGCGGCATGGCCGATGTGCACCTTGGTCGGCGCACAGCGCCGGGTGGGTTCGAGAAGCTGGTGGTGATCAAGTCGATTCGACCAGAGTTCGCGGGCGACGGGGGCATGGCGCGCGCCTTTCTCGACGAGGCGCGGCTGGCGGCCACCCTCGACCACCCGAACACGGTCACGGTCTATGACGCTGGCGCTGATCAAGGCATCAACTACATGGCCATGGAGTTCTTGCATGGTCACGACGCGAAGGCCGTCGTGCAGCGTGCGCCAGGGCCCGTGCCACTCGGAGTGGCCGTCGGAGTCACCCTGCAGGTGTGTCGGGGCCTGCAGTCGGCGCACGAGAAGAAAGACGCCCAAGGGCGGCGGCTCGGCATCGTTCACCGCGATGTTTCACCGCACAACGTGTTCGTCTTGTTCGACGGCCGCGTGAAGGTCATCGACTTCGGCATTGCCCACGCCTCGCACCGCGCGCAGCTCACCCGCCCGGGGCTCGTCAAGGGCAAGCTCGGGTATTTGGCGCCCGAGCAAGCGTCGAGCGGCATGGTTGATCAACGCA
>JBGAIY010000339.1:0-8876 GCA_044225205.1 Myxococcaceae bacterium
AACTGGGTTTGGCGGGCTTGGCGGCGGTCATGCCGGGCAACGGCACGGCTCCCCCGGGCGCTGGGCCCGCCGCGCCGGGCAGGGGCACCGCCCCTGAAGCACTGGAGGCCGCCGCGGCCTGTGGCTTGACGGGGAAGATGTTGCTGCAGGTCGGGCATTTTATGCGCGCACCTCCAGCGGGTATCTTCTTGTCGTCGATGTTGAGTGTGGCACTGCAGGAGGGACACGAGACTTTCATGAGGCTCCCTGGAGGGTCGCTCCGGAACGCGCGCACGTTACTTCACAAGGGTGACGCTGGCGATTCTCCGTGTTAGGCGCACGGTCGTTCTTATGCCAGCGCAGCCGCCCCACATTTCAGTTGTCATTCCCGTGTACAACGAGGAGGCCATCATCGAGCAGGCCGCTCGTGAGCTCTCGGCCGGTCTTACCGAGCGAGGGTGGGACTACGAAATCATCTTCGCCGAGAACGGCTCGCGTGACGCGACGCCGCAATTGCTCGAACAGATGTGTGCGAAGAACCCACGCCTGAAGTGGTTTCATTCAGAAACCCCCAACTATGGGTCGGCCCTCAAGCGCGGCATTCTCGAGGCTCGGGGCACCTTGGTCGTGTGCGACGAAATCGACCTGTGCGACCTGGTTTTCTACGACCAGGCCATACCCCGGCTCGAGCGCCACGAAGCCGACCTCATCGTCGGGTCGAAGGCGGCCAAGGGCTCGTCTGACCAGCGCCCCATCATTCGGCGGGTCGCCACCCGCATGCACAACGGGCTGTTGCGTGCGACCCTGGGCTTCAAGGGCACCGACACCCACGGCCTCAAGGCCTTTCGGCGAGAAAAGCTGTTGCCGGTCATTTCGAAATGCGTCGTCGACATGGACGTGTTCGCTTCTGAATTCGTGGTGCGCGCGTGGCGCGAAGGCCTCGAAGTTCGTGAAATACCCATTCAGCTGCACGAAAAGCGTCAGCCGTCGATTCACTTGTTTCGGCGGGTGCCCAACGTGCTGAAGCAGGTGGCGCGCCTGGTGTACGTGATTCGGGTGCGCGGCGAGTGACCGCGTGAGCCGGCTCGCCGCCATTTCGGTCGACCTCGACTCGCTGACGCACTACTGCCGCATTCAGGGCCTGCCCGAGTCGTCGCTCTCGGCCGAGGCCAACGAGCTGGTCGCCACCAAAGCGATACCGCGGTTTCTCGAACTGTTCGAGCGCGCGCGCGTGCCGGCGACCTTCTTCGTCATTGGCAGCGACCTGCATTCGACCGAATTGGTCAGCGCGTTGCGCCAGTCGCACGGGGCGGGGGTCGAGCTGGCAAACCACAGCTTCTCGCACGACTACGCCCTGTCGCGACGGTCGGCGGGCGAAATCGAAGCCGACCTGCGCCAGTGCCACGACGAACTGGTCGCGAAGGTGGGCGTCGCCCCAGTCGGCTTTCGGGCACCGGGCTACACCCTGACGCCCGCCATGCTCTCGGCCGTGGTCGCGCTCGGCTACCAATACGACTCGTCGACTTACCCAGCGGCCCCCTATTACTTGCTCAAGGCGTCGGTCATGGGTGCGCTGCAGGTGCTCGGCCGCCCGTCGAAAGCCATTCTCGATTCACCCAAAGTGCTGACCGCTCCCCGGGTGCCGTACCGGCCCTCGGCCGCCGCGCCCTACCGCCGAGGGCAAGCGCCGCTCGTCGAGCTGCCCATGGCCGTGAGCCCCATTGCGCGCGTGCCGTTCATCGGCACCTTGGCCACGTCGCTGCCTTGGCTGTTCGTCGAAGCGACCTTTCGCCGCTTGCGCCACGACGCGCTGCTCAACTTCGAACTGCACGCCATTGACGTGCTCGACGCGAGCGACGGCATGCCCGCCGAACTGTCGGCCCAACAACGCGACCTTCGCGTGCCCGTGGCCCAGAAGCTCAAGCGGCTGGCGACGTTGTTTTCGTGGCTCGCCGAAGACCGCGAGCCGGTGACTTTGGCCACGGCGGCGCAACGGTTGAGCGCCACCCTGTAGTACGCTGTTTGTCGAGACGAACGTGGAGCAGATGTTAGGCCGCTACCGGTTGTTGTCATTGCTCGCGACCGGGGGCATGGGCGAGGTGTTTTTGGCGCGCCAAGAAGGCCCGGGCGGCTTCGCCAAGACGGTCGTCGTCAAACGCATTTTGCGCCACTTGGCCCAAGACCAGGGCTTCATCGACCAGTTTCTCAATGAAGCGAAATTGGCGGCGCTGCTCCAACACCCCCACATCGCCCAGGTTTTTGGTCTCGAGCACGAGGCCGACACCTGGTTCATGGCGATGGAATACGTTCATGGCCGTTCGCTCCGCGCCATCATCGACGAGTGCAAGCGCAAGGGCCTCAAGGTGCCCGTGCGGCTCGGCGTGCGCTTGTGCAGCCAGGTGTTGCAAGGGTTGCACTCGGCGCACGAGCTGCGCGACGAACAGGGCGCGCCGTTGGGCATTCTCCACCGCGACGTGACCCCCGAAAACATTCTCGTTTCGTTTTCGGGGCTCGCGAAGCTGGTCGACTTCGGCATCGCCAAGGCGATGAGCAACGCCACGCTCCGCTCTCGGCCTCCGTGGGGCAAGCTGCCGTACATGGCGCCCGAGCTGATTCGGCAAAAGCCGCCCGCCGACCGGCGCGCCGACCTCTACGGGCTCGCGGTCGTCATGTACGAGCTGCTGACGCTGGCGCGGCCGCCCAACGTTCAGCTGTCGATGGAGACGCTCAACGTGCCGCAGACGCCGTACGAGCCCAAAGGCGAATTGCCGCCGGGGCTCGACGTGATCGCCGCCAAGGCGCTGGCGTTGACGCCCGAAGAACGCTTCGAAACCGCCGGAGACATGAGCCAAGCGCTCGAGGCCTGGCTCACTTCGACCGCGCAGACCGTGGTGCCCGACGACGTGCGCGGCTTTTTGGTCGACCTGTTCGGGCAGAGCGCGGTCGAACGGCACGACTCTGGCGCGCGGCCCGTGCACGCGGGCACCCAGCCGCTGATGCTGGGCACCGCTCCGCTCGTTCGCGCGAGCGCCGAAATGTCGATGCCGTCGGCCGAACAGTCGCTGTCGACCAAGGCGCAGACCCGGGTCGTGGTGGCGCTGGGGGTGTTGACCACGCTCGTCTTCGTCGTCGTCACCGTCGTCGGCATTTTCGGTTCGACCGACGGCACCCCGGTGCAGAAGGTCAACGCGCTGCCCGACGTGCCGGTCGAACCCGTGGCCGCCGTCAGGCCCGCCGACCCCGACGACGGCAAGACGCCGCCCCCCGTCGTCGACACCGACGTTGACGGCGGAGCCAATGACGACGACGACGGCCCCGACCCCAAGCCGCCCGGGCAGAAGAAGCACCCCCCGCGGTTCGGTAAAGTCGTGTTCAAGGTGAACCCCGGCGTCGAAGTGTTCTTGGGCAACCGCTCTTTGGGAGTGACGCCGCTCAAGGGCCCCATCACGCTCCCGGTCGGGCCGGTGACCTTCACGCTCAAGAACCAAAAGACGGGTCTGGCGAAGAAGGTGTCGTCGCGCGTGGTGGGCGGCACCGCGGTGACGCTCAAAGCCGAAGTGCTGAAAAAGTAACGAGCGCTACGGGCCGAAAGGGCGCTTCAATTCGTCTTTTTCGGCCGGAGCCGTTGGTGTCAGCGGCGCCGTCGGGGCGTGCACCGGAGCGGCGAACGGCTCGTCTTCTTCGTCGAGCTTCACCGCCGGCTTGTTGCGGCGCTTGGCTTTCGGCAGGTCTTTGCGCGTCTGCTCTCGCACGACCAGGGCCCGCTTGGGGTCGGTTCGTTTGGGGGTGACCGCGGCCACGGGGGTCGCCGCCGCCGTGGGGGCCACGTTCGCCAGGGTCGCTGTCTCGGCTTCGGCCGGCAGCTTCTCGAGCGCCTGCGAGACCACCAACCGCGAGCCGGCTTCGCCCGACGCGTTCACCGTCGTGCGCTTGTAGCCCGCGAGCGACAACGTCAGGGCCGCGGTGGCCACCCCGTTGGGTCGGGGCGCGACTTCGACGTCGACCGGCGTCGGCCCGAAGACCTTGCCGCCGAATTCAACCGTCGCGCCGCGCGGCTCGCTTTCGACGTGAAATTGCACCGCTTTGGGCGCCTCGAGGGGTACCGCCGCTTCGACCGGTCGCGCCGCCTCGGGCGCTTTTTCGCTCGGAGGGCTTTCGACCGGCGGCGCGGGAGGGCGGTACAGCACGGCCGCCGTGCCGCCGATGCCCAACGCGACGGCCGCCAAGAAACCGCCGACCAGCAGCGCCGTGCGGTACTTCGGCCGAATGCTCTCGCGCAACGCCTCCATCTCCGCCGAAGGCGTCACGACGATGGGGCCTGACGAAATCGGCATCGACAGCTCTTGCAACGCCGCGATGACCTCCTCCATCGACTGAAAACGGTCCATCGGTGACTTGGCGAGGCACTTGTTGACGAGCGCGACCATCGCCTCGGCCACCGGTTCGACCCCATTCGGCGCGCGAATGGGCGGCACCGGCTGGTTCACGTGCTTCAGAATGATTTCGAGCGGCGCTTGCCCGGTGAAGGGTGGTGAGCCGGTCAGCGCCTCGAACATCACCACGCCGAGCGAATAGATGTCGCTGCGCGGGTCGGCGCGGTTCTTGTCGCCCTGCTCGGGGGCCATGTACGGCGGAGAGCCCATGAGCATGCCGTGCTGGGTAATGGCCCGGCCCTCGAGCTCGCGGCCTTCGATGAACGACTTGACCAACCCAAAGTCGAGCACCTTCACGTGGTCGGCGTCGGTGTCGGCCTTCAGCACCATGATGTTCGCCGGCTTCAAGTCGCGGTGCACCACGCCCAAGTCGTGCGCTTCACGCAGAGCCCGCGCGATTTGCAGCCCGATGCCCGCCACCCGCCGCCAAGGCAAGCCGCCGTGCTGGAGCACCCGGTCGAGCGTCGCGCCCGCGAGGTACTCCATGGCCAAGTAGAACAGGCCGTCTTTCGTGCACCCGTAGTCGATGATGCGAACCGTGTTCGGGTGCGACAGCTTGGCGGTGAGCGCGGCTTCGACCAAGAACCGCTGCCGAAACGTCTCGTCGCGCCCAGCGCCGTAGTTCGAGTCGAGCACCTTCAGCGCCACCGTGCGGTTGAGCGGCTGCTGCACGGCCCGGTACACCGTGCCCATGGCGCCCTTGCCCAGCGGTTCGACGACGCGAAAGCGCCCGTCGAGCGTCAGCCCAATGATGGGGTCGAGCCCCTCGGCCACGTACTCGGCCGTGACATCGTCATGGGTTGTTTGACCGCTCACCAGCGCCATATGCGCAACTCACCCGGCTGTTTCAAGTCACGCCCTGTTAGCGCCAAAGCCGAGTGCTGCCCAGCCCCGGAGTCTTCTTGTAAGTGGCTGATTTTACTGCTCGTTCTGTTTCGGCTGGTGAAGGGTGAATCGGGTGTCGGGGGTGGAAAAGTGAAACGCAAGGGTTCGGCGGGCCAAATTGGTGGGCGCGCGAGAGGGCTTGGGCGAATTGCGCCGCGCTGGCGAGCGGGCTTCGATGCGCGCGTGCGCACGCGACCAAGAGCGGGGGCGGGGCTTTGGTCGCGGTGGTGGGCGGTCGGGGCGTGGCTGTGGTGCCTGGGGTGCACCCACCAGCCGACGGTGCGGCTCGAAGCGCCGGCGAGCCCTGAAGTGTTGACGAACTTCGACGACGACGACGGCGACGGCCAACCCGACGGGCTCGACGTGCGGCTCGACGCCGTCGACCTCGACGACACGGTGTCATTGCAGGTCGCCCCCACCCGCGTGGCGTTGCGGGCGTTGTCGGTGCAGCTCGAGCCCTCGGCCGTCGACGAGGTGCACGTCTTCGTGGCGCACGACGGTGGCTCGACGTGGCAGGTCTGCGCCGGCGGCTCGAGCGGTGCGACCTGCGCGCTCGACCCGACCATCGCGCAGACCTTTGCCACCGCCTTGCGGGTCGAAGTGGTGCGGGGTCGCTCCCAACGGTGGAACGGCGAATTCAAAGTCACCCTGGTCGGAGTGCCCAAGCGAGGCGACCCGTTGACCAGCACGGTCACGTTGCACGTCGCACCCGTCGTCTTTCACCCGTCGATCGGCGCACCCGAGGCGGTCTATGCCGCCGAACTGCCCGTCACCGACGAGCACCCCCGTTCACCCTTCTTGACGACGCTGCGCGAAACGCTCGCGTCGTTGCCCGGTACCACGCTGCGCCTGGTCAACGCCGACCAGTACAACCTCGACCGCTGGGCACAAGACGCGATGGCGGTGGGCGAGCAGTGCACCGCGACTCGCTGCCAACGGGTGTTGCTCCAGGCCGACCGACCAGCCGGCCAGGGGGGCCTCGAGCGTGCGGTGGAAGCGCTGGTGGCGGCCGACGTCGGGTACGCCTTCGCCGGGCGTTCGGCGCCACCGACCTGGCTCGACTCCGGCGGCAACCTCGAAGTGACGCCCCCGCGATTCCCCGAGTTTCCACTCGGGCAATTGGTGGTCGGCGGAGGAGAGACCGATTTGATGGGGGCGCCCAGCTCACGGCACGTCGGCGCTGAGAAACGGGCTTGGCTCGAAGCCCAAGGCGCGCAGACCCCCATTCTCGAACTCGACACGAGTTGGCTGCAGCTGGGCCACGTCGATGAAGTCGTCTCGTTCGTCGCCGCGCCCAAGCGAGCGCGGGGTTGGGCAGTGCTGCTGCCCGACCCCGACCGCACGCTCGAATGGTTGGCCCGCGCCCCGCAACGAAAGGCCCTCACCGTGGGGTGCGAGCCCCGTTCGGTGCTCGTCAACGAACTGTTGAGCACGCCGTCAGCCGTCGAATTCAACCACGCCGCGGCTCGGCGGTTGGCGCACGTGCGCGAACAACTCAAGACGGCGCTTTCGCTGAGCGACGATGACTTCGTGGGCCTGCCCGCGCTCTACGCCGCCGGGCCCGGCAACGACGCGGCGCTGGCCGTGCCGTGGCTGGGGCCGGGTTCGAGCGTGGTCGCACTCGGGTCGACCGTCATCGTGCCTCGGCTGTGCGGCCCGGCGGTGCTGACCGACGCGCAGGTCAAGGGCCTGTCGTCGCTCGCTGCGGGTGGTGTTCGCCGACGTCGAGCCGTTCACCTGGAATTTGGGTGGCGTTCGACGGTGGCGAAGGTCGCCTACCGCACGGTGCGAACCCCGGCTACCCCACCACTCGGCTTCGCTCACCGACTACGATCTCCGGCGCAAGCTCGCCAGGTCGTCGAGGCTCATCGACGCGGTCAGTGCTCTCCGCTCGACGTGGTGACCGTCAGTACCCAGCTGGCCTGGTGGCGGTGGGTCATCACCACCGGTCGCAGCGTCACCTTTGAAATGGAGTCGAACTCGAAGGCGCGGCCGTCGACGCTGAGCGCGCGCTGGGTCAACGCCAATTGCCACCGGGTGGGGGGCGGCGGGCGAAGCGCGTTGGCGACGCTCGCGCCGGCCCGAAGCAACAGCACGGCGAACCCGAACACCCCGTCGCGCCACAGCGCTTCGAGCGGCGATGGGCGCGCGAAACTCCCAGCCCAAGCGGGCGGGGCGGGCAGGGCGAACTCGAGCGGCAGGTGCCCCAACAGCTCGCTGATGACCGCGCGTGGCAACCGGTGGTTGAGCGCGAGCCCCAACGCGGCGAAGCGCGCCTTGACGAGCGTCACCGCGTCGCGCTGGGCCGTTTCGAGGCGAGCGACCGTGGGGCCGAGCACCTGGCCGGCCGCCGGGTCGCGTCGCCCGAATTCTCGAATGAAATTCGTCGCTTCGTGCGCGTCGCTTTCGCGCTCGAGAAACGTCCTCCACCAGCGGGGGTCGGCCCATTCGTCTGCCTTGAGTTTGTCGCCCGCGCGCTGCCAACGACCCACCGACGCTTCGAGGGTCTCGAGCCGGCCCTCGAGACGAATGCGAAGCGAATGGCGTTGATCGAGTTCGTCGGTCATCGCTGTGGTCGAGAACCAAGGCCAGGCGAGGCCCATTCCCTCCCCTCGGGTTTCGGCGGGCGGTTCAGGCGGTGCGTCGGCGCTTCTTCTGGCCCGCCGCGAGCCCTTTTTCGGCTTCGCGCTTCGTCAGCCCCGAGGCCCGTTCGCCGTGCTCGTCGAGCCATGAGAGCACCGCCTCGGGCTGGTCTTTTGCGAGCGAGCGCAGGGCCCAGCCAATGGCCTTTCGCAAGAAGAACTCTTTTTCGTCAATCGCGGGCTCGATGAGCTCGAAGAGCAACGGCACGTCGGTGGCTTCGTGGGCTTGCACCTGGGCAATGATGGCCGCTCGCCGCAGCCACAGGTCGTCGCTGCGGCTCCACCGCCGCAAGGTCTGCCGGGTGAAGGTCGGGTCTGACCCCAAAAAGGGGTGCAGCCAATGGGTCGCCACGTCGTCGACGAGGTCCCACCAGGCGCCGGTGTGAATCAACTCTTCGTACAGGGCGAAGGCGGCCTTGGCGGGTCGGTGTTCTTGGCGGTCGAGCAAGCGCAAGGCGGCGTACCGTTCTTCGCGGTACTTGGCGCCGAACCACAGCACGCGCACCGCCTCGGCGAGCTCAGAAAACGTCGCGAATTCAACGTCTGAGAACAGTTCTCGGCACAGACGCCGCACCTCGGGCATGACGACGCCGTGGTACGGCATCGAAGACTTCATGTAAGCCTGCATGGCTTTCGCTTTTTTCAAGTCGGCGGCTTGGCCCAACCTGAGTCGAACGGTGGTCAGCAGCGTTTGGCCCGAAGTCATGGCGTTCGTCGTACACCGATTGCCGGCCCGGTTCGCGGTGATCTGCGGGTCACGGTCGGGTCAACACCAGGGCCACCACGCTCTGCGCTTCGAGGGTGAGGGTGAATTCGGCGCTGGGCTCGTCGGGGCGGGCCGCCGTCTCGACGGGCTCGCGCCCCCGGGCGGCCCGCGCTCGGTCGACCGAGCGGGTCGACTCGAAAACTCGAAACGAATTCGCGTGCGTGCGGTCGA
>JBGAIY010000340.1:0-8576 GCA_044225205.1 Myxococcaceae bacterium
TCGCGATGACGCTGCACGCAAGACTCGGTACTGGCGGTGCTTCTTTCGCCAGGCGGAGCACGAGGGTCGTCTCACGACGGCCTCCTTCCCGCTGGTCGACATCAACTGTCCGCCTCCCGGCGGTCTCGTGACGCACATGGCCGTCGTTATACCCCGCGTCGGGCGCGTCGAGCTGCGCCGTGCTTGTAAGCCAGTTGAACCACAAGGGTTCTGGCCGCACGCCCATCTCCACGCGACCGAAGCTCGATGCCCCGCTTCGGGCGCGTCGAGCTGCGCCGTGCTTGTAAGCCAGTTGAACCACAAGGGTTCTGGCCGCACGACCATCTCCACGCGACCGAAGCTCGATGCCCCGCTTCGGGCGCGTTGAGCTGCGCCGTGCTTGAAAGCCAGTTGAACCACAAGGGTTCTGGCCGCACGCCCATCTCCACGCGACCGAAGCTCGATGCCCCTTCGCGAACGGGCTCCTCTTGGCGGCGGCGCCGGGTGGCACTCCGACACTCCGACCTGACCCACTAAAACCGGTACAGCACGAGCCCCTGCGGCGGCGCCGGCTTCTTGCTGCTCGGCTGAATTTCGCCAAACGCATTGACCGGAAAGAGCGACGATTCACGGGGCATGAGGCTCGGCGCGTCTTCTGCGGCCCCGCCGTCGAACGTCACGGTCGAACGCTCGATTTCTCGGCTGGCCACTTCGAGCGACTTGTCGACATTCTTGAGCCGAAAGCCGGTTTGAACCGAAGCCCGCAGGGCCACCTTCGCCGCGTCACGGTGGCCGCGTTTCATTTCGACCAACGCCAAGTTGTAGAACGCCCGCCCGCGAGTGCGCCATTCTTGCGGCGCCGTCGCCTTGTCGAGCGCTTGTTGAAACAACGCCGCCGCCCGGTCGACGTTGCCCTTGAGCCAGTAGGCCCACCCCAAGCGCAGCACGAGCTCACCGCGCGCGTCGGGCAAGTCGGTCGCGGGTTTGAGCACTTCGATGGCGTCGTCGACTTTCGCGGCGTCGATGAGCCGACTCGCCAATTGCAGCCGCGCTTCGCGACTGACGGGCGCCAACTCGAGCGCCTTCTTCGCCGCGGCCAGCGACTCCTCGCGCTTGCCGGCGCGCGCCAGCGCCCGGCTGAGCTGGCCCCACACCACCGACGAATTCGGGTTGAGCGTCTTGAGCTCGTTCAGCACGTCGACGGCCTTGGCGCCCTCTTTGAGCGACACCAACGTTTCGCCCAAGGCCGCCCGCTCAATCAGTTCGGTCGGGTGCCTCGCGACCACCGCCTTGAGGTACGCCACCCCCGCTTCGTTCGACTGGTACCGCGTCAGCAACCAAAAGCGCGCCAGCGTGTACTGCTCGTTGTATTCGTCGGCCTCGCCGAGCGCCGCGAGCGACTTCGTGGCCGCGGCGTCGTCTCCGCCGATGGCCTGCGCCAACGCCAGACTCGCCCTCGCAAATTCGAGCTTGGGGTCGAGCTCGACCGCCTTTTGACACGCGGCGATCGCCGCCTGCAGTTCTTCGGGGTCGAGCACCGCGGGCGCCTCGATGCCCATGGGCTGCCGCAAAACGGTCTCCGAACAGTCGGCCAACGCCGCCAACGCTTCGGCCGACGCCGACTCCGGCTGCGTGACCGGGCTCTTCTTGCTCGGCGGCGGCACGCTGCCGTTCACCGCTTTGACCATCGCCTCGCTGCCGGCCACCAACGCTTCGGGCCAACTCGCCGGCAACGGCGCCGTGAACGGCGTGCGCTGACCCTGCGCGTCGAGCACGGCTCCGCTGAGCACGAGGCCCCCCAGGTTTTTCTCGAGCGACCCCGTGACGACCCGGTCGGCGCCCAACACGAGCCGGCCCACGCTCGCCACCTTCGGGTCGTTCAAGGCCGCCGGGTCGATGTTCTCCGCGTCGGCCATGGCCAAGACCTGACGTGCGTGCAACTGGTTGGTCTTGCCGGCCCGCTCGAGCAACTCGGCCGCGCGCGCATTCATCAACAAGCCCAGCTTGCGCAGCTCCGGCATGCTCGACCCGGGAGGAAACAGCGCCACCACCGGCTTGTGAGCGGGCGTCGCACGGTGGCCGGCCGCCGTCGCCACCAGCGGCGCCACCAGCACGACGACAAGCCAAAACCGCATGCATCAAGTATCGCACCGAGGCTCCACGCGCGCCGCTCCAGTGCCGGTGTGATTTTGCCCCACATCGCCACTTCGGGGAGTTGCGCGCACCGTGCTACGCCCCGCTTCATGACCTTTGCGTACACCGTGACGGCCGAAGTCGACGACGAAGCGACGGCCCGCGCCTGGGCCGAATGGCTGCGCACCAAGCACCTGGCCGACGTGGTGGCCGCCGGCGCCTCGCAGGCCGAACTCATTCAGTGGAGCGCCCTCGTCTTCGAGTCGCGCTACCGCTTCGAGTCTCGCGCCGCGTTCGAGCGGTACGAAGCCGAACATGCCCCGCGGCTTCGCGCCGAAGGGCTCGCCGCGTTTCCGAAGGGGGTACGCCTGAGCCGAAAGACCGGTGACGTCGTCGCGGCGGTCACCCGGTGACGCCGCCCAGACGCACTGCGCCATCGACTTGACGAGCGGGGTCGTGCGCGGTGGTGGTAGCTGTTGAGCCGCATGCACATCAGCGTCTTCGACATGTTCAAAATTGGCATCGGCCCCTCGAGCTCGCACACGGTGGGCCCCATGCGCGCCGCGCGCCGGTTCGCCGAGCGCCTGGCCGAAGGTGAAGCGTCGTCGAACGTCTTTTCTCGCACCGCCACCGTTCGCGCCGAGCTGTTCGGTTCACTCGGTTTCACCGGGCGCGGCCACGGCAGCGACGTCGCCATCATGTTGGGGCTCGAAGGCGAAGACCCGAAGAGCGTCGACGTCGATTCGGTGACCAAACGCGTCAACGCGATCATCACCAAGGGTGCGCTGTCGCTGTTGGGCCGGCGCCCCATCGTCTTCAAGCCCGCCGAGTCGATTGTGTTTCACCGCAAAGAAAAGCTGCCGCTCCATTCGAACGGCATGCGCTTCACCGCGCTCGACGAAACGGGCCAGGTGCTCTCCCAGCGCATCTATTACTCGGTCGGCGGTGGCTTCATCGTCAACCACGACGGGCAGCCAGAAGCCGTCGGCACCCACCCCGACACCGCCGCGGCGGCGCTGCCGCACCCGTTCGAAACCGGCCAAGACCTCCTCAACCAGTGCAGCCAACACGGCCTCGCCATTTCGACGGTCATGTTGCGCAACGAACACGCCGCCCGCCCCACGGCCGATGTTCGCGCGGAGGTGATGGAAATTTGGCACGCGATGGAGGCGTGCGTGAAGCGCGGCTGCGAGAGCGAAGGCATTTTGCCGGGCGGCCTGCGGGTCAAGCGCCGCGCCGCCGCGTTTCACCGCCGGCTGCGCGCCGAACATCGGGGCGCCGTCGACCCGCTCGTCGTCATCGACTGGGTGAACTTGTGGGCGCTCGCCGTCAACGAAGAGAACGCCGCCGGTGGCCGCGTCGTCACCGCTCCCACCAACGGCGCCGCCGGCATCGTGCCCGCCGTGCTGCACTACTACCGCCGCTTCGTGCCCAACGCCGACGACGACGGCACGTTGCGTTTCTTGCTCACCGCCGCCGCCATTGGCGCGCTCTACAAGAAGAACGCCTCGATTTCGGGCGCTGAAGTCGGCTGCCAAGGCGAAGTCGGCGTCGCCTGTTCAATGGCCGCGGGAGCGCTGGCCGAGGTCATGGGCGGCACCCCCGAGCAGGTCGAGAACGCCGCCGAAATCGGCATGGAGCACAACCTGGGGCTCACGTGCGACCCCATTGGGGGGCTGGTGCAGGTGCCGTGCATCGAGCGCAATGCCATGGGCAGCGTCAAGGCCATCAACGCCGCCCGGCTCGCGTTGTCGGGCGACGGCAAGCACAACGTCTCGCTCGACAAAGTCATCGCCACCATGCGACAGACCGGCGCTGACATGTCGAGCAAATACAAAGAAACCGCCCGCGGCGGCCTCGCGGTCAATCTCGTTGAATGCTGAAGACTTGGCCGCCCCCCACGACCTGCTTTTCTAAAGTTCAGTGAGTCTTGGAAAGCGGTCGCCTTGACCTGGCGCGTCGTACCCCGTCGAACGCGCTTGTCTGAAATGCCATGCGTTGTATAGCCCGCGTCGATTCGCTGGCGGCGTGAGGCGCTGATCAACGGGTTTTGAAAACGACACGACGCGAAGAGGGCGCCATGGACATTCGCATTACCAGAACCAGTCAGCCGAAACCGAAGCCCCCCGAGGCCGACCTCGGCTTTGGCCGCTTCTTCAGCGACCACCTCTTCGCGGTCGATTACTCGCCCAGCCAGGGCTGGCACGACGCCCGCATCGAACCCTATGGCCCGTTCGCCATTGACCCGGCCGCCGCCGTTTTTCACTACGGCCAGGCCATGTTCGAGGGGTCGAAGGCGTTTCGCGGCGCCGACGGCGTCATTCGCTTCTTTCGGCCTGAAATGCACGCCAAGCGCATGGCCATTGGAGCGCCTCGGTTGTGCATGCCGCACCCCACCGAAGCCGACATGGTGAAGGCCGCCCACGCCTTGGTGCAGGCCGACGCCGACTGGGTGCCCAGCTCGCCGGGCACCTCGCTCTACCTTCGACCCACGCTCATCGCCACCGAGGGCTTTCTCGGCGTTCGGCCGGCCGCCGACTACCGGTACTTCATCATCGCTTCGCCGGTCGGCGCGTACTACGGCGGCACCGGTCTCAAGTCGGTGCGCATTTGGGTCGAGACGCAACATGTGCGCGCCTCGCGCGGGGGCCTGGGCGCCGTCAAAGCCGGAGCCAACTACGCCGCGTCGCTCAATGCCGCCCAACGCGCGAAAAAAGAGGGGTACGACCAGGTGCTCTGGCTCGACGCCACGACCCACGACTTCATTGAAGAAGTCGGCACCATGAACCTCTTCGTGTTGCTGGGTGACACCCTCGTCACGCCGCCCCTGTCAGACTCGATTCTCGCGGGAGTCACCCGCGATTCGGTGCTCGCCCTCGCCAAGACGCTCGGAGTGAAGGTCGAAGAGCGCCCCCTCGCCGTCAAAGAGTTGCGCGCGGCCCACGCCAGCAAAAAGCTGACCGAAGTGTTTGGCACCGGCACCGCCGCGGTCATCAGCCCCGTCGGCGAACTCGCCTTCGCCGGCGAGAAACTGCTCATCAACGACGGCAAGCCCGGCCCCGTCGCCACCAAGCTGTACGAAGAAATTTCGGGCATTCAGCGAGGCACCCGGCCCGACCCCCACGGGTGGATGGTGCCGCTCGCGCCGCGTTGACCGCCGGTGAACCCCTACGCGATCTTCGAAGACCTGCGGCAGCTCGAGACCACGCCCGACCCCGATGCGCGTGCCCGCGCCATGTTGGCTCGCATCGAAACGCAGCGTCGCGACTTCCCCGAAGGGGCTTTGGCGTTTTCTCAGTTCTTGAGTGGTCTCCTCGACGCTCACGCTGCGGGGCTGGGTACCGACACTTTGCTCCGCCTCGCAAAGCTGCTCTTCGACGAAGACGCCCTCCGAGGCACCGACGCCCAACGAGCCTTCATCGACCAGTTCGTCGAATACCATGCGCGCGAGCGTGAAGACGGGCACTTGCCCCTCGGCGACGACGGGCTCGGTCGGCTCGTCACGGTGGTTCTCCCGACGCTGTCGACCGACCTGTTGTTTTGGCTGTTCGAATGGGGGCACACGCACGGTTTCCCCGCCGATTTTGGGTACCTGCTGCAACCGCTTCTTCGGAGCGACGCGCCCGACCAGCTCAAAGAGCCTGCGCTCGAGCTGGCCGTGGCCGCCACGCGCGTCGACCCGTCGCTGGGCTTTCTCGGCCGGTGCGCCGCTGACCCAACCGTCGGCACCCCATGGCAGCAGGCCATCGTTGAAAGACTTCGGTAACCCCTCACTTCGATTGATTTTCACGGGCCTGCGCGTGTTCGTTTGCCCCCAAGGTGGGTGCTGCGCATACCCAGCGCCATGCGCGTTCTCTTCTTCGTGGTGTTGTTCGCCGGGTGCGGCTCGGCCGCCCCTTCGTTTTCGGGCTCCTGGCTGTTCGCCATTTCGCGCCAAGTGCCCAGCACACCCTACGAATTGGCCGACGGGGGGTACGACTTCATTCAGCACGGCGACCGCGTCGAACTCCACGAGGCGCGCGTCAGCGAGACGGGCCAAACGGTGTCGGTGCGCTTGCCGCCTTGCACGCTGGTCTTCGCCAAACAGTCGCCCGGGGTCGCGTCGTATTCGCTCGAAGACGCCGGCGCCCAATCGTGCGGGCCGGTCACCCAGTCGTCGGCGCTCTTTGGCTCGGCCCGAGACGACGCGCCCGACTTCGAGCGCACGTTCACCCCGTTTTCGGCGACCTTCACACTGCTCGACGGCGAACGGGCCCACCTCTTCGTGAACGGCGTGGCCTGGCCGGCCGAGGGCCTCGTCATCGACACCGTCGGTGTTCGAAAATAGGGGCTTTCAAGCCACGTTCAGTCAGGCCAACTGAACTTGGGGGAGACGGTCAGGTTCGCAGCGCCGTCACCAAGGCTTCGATCGACTTGCGCGCGTCGCCGAAGAGCATGCGCGTGTTGTCGAGGTAGAACAGTGGGTTCTCGACGCCGGCGTAGCCTGCCGCCATGCCGCGCTTGAGCACGACCGGCAACTTCGCTTTCCACACCTCCAGCACCGGCATGCCGTAAATGCTCGACGACGGGTCGTTGAGCGCCCCCGGGTTGACGATGTCATTCGCGCCGATGACCAGCACGACGTCGGTCGAAGCGAAATCGGCGTTGATGTGCTCCATTTCGTGCACGATGTCGTACGGCACGCCCGACTCGGCCAACAGCACGTTCATGTGCCCAGGCAAACGGCCCGCGACCGGGTGAATGGCGAAGCGCACGTTCACGCCGCGCTCGCGCAGGGTGGTCGTGAGCTCTTTCACCGCGCCTTGGGCGCGCGACACCGCCATGCCGTACCCCGGCACGATGATGACGGCTTTCGCCTCTTTGAGCCGGTGCGCCAGTTCTTCGGCTTTGATCTCGTGCACGTCTCCCGCTTGCGCCGTGCTCGCCGCCGCGGGGTGCTTCGCGTCGCCCGTACCGAAGCCGCCGAACACCACGTTCAGAATCGACCGGTTCATCGCCCGGCACATGATGATCGACAAGATCGTGCCGCTCGCGCCCACCAACGCCCCGGTGACAATCAACAGGTCGTTCGCGAGCATGAAGCCCGCCGCCGCCGCCGCCCAACCCGAATAGCTGTTGAGCAACGAGACGACGACCGGCATGTCGGCCCCGCCAATGGCCATCACCAGGTGAATGCCCAACAGCCCGGCCAACACCGTCATCGCCAACAGGTACGGCAGGCCCGCGCCTTCGGGCGCCTGAATGAATGGCACACTGAGCCCAACAATCGACAGC
Organism: Myxococcaceae bacterium; assembly: GCA_044225205.1. Lineage (GTDB taxonomy): Bacteria > Myxococcota > Myxococcia > Myxococcales > Myxococcaceae > JAEUJT01. The sequence continues at coordinate 7,387 of JBGAIY010000340.1, forward strand.
GCCACCACCGCGTTCAACGCGTGCCGGCCCGGCAACAACAACGGGCGCCCACCAATGGTGCCCCGCAGCTTGCCCCACGCAATGATCGACCCAGTGAAGGTGATCGCTCCCACCGCGACACCCACCCACACTTCACCCAAGTGCACCACGTGCTCGGTCATCAGGTCTTGCTTCACGCCGAAGGGCTGAAGGTATGACGAGAAGCCCACCAGCACCGCCGCCAGGCCGACGAAGCTGTGCAACACCGCCACCAGTTCAGGCATGCCGGTCATTTCGACCCGGCGGGCGAGGGTGCCACCGATGAGCGCCCCCACCACCATGGCCCCCACCAGCGCTCCCATGGGCACCAACGGCACCGTGGTGCTCTCGCCGTCGAGCGCGTGACTCTCTCGAACGAACCAAGCCGCGCCCGCCACCAACACCGCGATGAACATGCCCCCGATGCCGTACGTGTTGCCTTGCTGCGCCGTCTCCTGTTTCGACAGCCCTCCCAGCGCGCGAATGAACAGCACGCCCGCCGCCAAGTACGCGACGATCATCACGCCGTTCATGAGTGGCCCCCTTGCTTCGAGGCATCGCCACCCGAACCGCCGCCCCGCCGAAACATGTTGAGCATGCGGTGGGTCACCAGAAAGCCGCCGGCAATGTTGATGGCCGCGAACAACACCGCCGCCACCCCCAACACCGAGCCCACGCTCACCGTCGGGCCAATTTGCAGCAACCCACCCACCACGATGATGCCGCTGATGGCGTTCGTCACCGCCATGAGCGGCGTGTGCAGCGAAGGCGTCACCGACCAGACGACCTGCCACCCGACGAAGCAGGCCAACACGAAGACCGTCGAATGCTGCAGAAATTCGGGCGGCGCGAACCGGCCCAACACGAACAACACCGCCATCACCGCGAAGCCACCGACGGTCGTGCCCCACGCCCGCCGGGTCGGCGACCGAATGTTCTGCTGCAGCGGCTTCGCGTCGTGTGGCGGAGGCTTCACCTTCGCCGCCACCGGTTGCGGCTCTTTGGCGGGAGGCGGTGGGAGCTGTTGCCCTTGGTGCACCAACAGCGCCGGCCGAATGACGTCGTTCTCGAGGTTGAGGCTCAGCGCTTCGCCCCCCAATTCACCCAAGAGGTGAAAAATGTTCATCGCGAAGAACTTGCTGGCCGTCGCCGCCATGCGGCTCGTCAAGTCG
>JBGAIY010000341.1:0-8550 GCA_044225205.1 Myxococcaceae bacterium
TGGCTGAGCGACTTGCGTTTGACGACTTCATAGAAGCCGCCGCCGTGAGCCATCCACAGCTCTCCGATGAGGTCGCCGGTGGCCATGGCTTCTTCGGCGTTCTTCACCAAATTGACGAGCACTTGGGTCAGTTGATCTCGGTCTCCCGAGACGTTGACGCCGGGGGCGACGTCGACCGCGTAGCGCACCTGGCCGTGCGCCGCGTAGAGCGACATCACCTGGCTCACGGCTTCGCTCAAGTTGAAGGTGGCGAAGTTCGGCCGAGGGAGTCGAGCGAATTGGCTGAATTCGTCGACGATGCGCTTGAGCCGGTCGACCTCTTCGAGCACCGCGACCGCGCTTTCGCGAAAAATGGCCTGAAACTTGGCGTCGACCGTGCCGCGTTGGCTGGCCGCGAGCAGTGTTTCGAGCGACATGCGAATCGGCGTGAGGGGGTTTTTGATTTCGTGCGCGAGCCGGCGGGCGACTTCTTGCCACGCGGCGATGCGTTCAGACGCCACGAGCTTGTCGGTGGCGACCTTGAGGTCGTCGGTCATTCGGTTGAACGTGTCGATGAGCGCGCGCAATTCTGGGGTGCCCGCCTTGGTGTCGACGCGAATGCCCGGCAACCCGGAGGCAATTTTTCGGGCTGCGTCGGTCAGGGCTTCGACCGGCCGGGTGACGCGCCGGCTCACGTAGAAGCCCACCGCGATCGACAAGAGCAGGCCGAACGCGGCCAACACCAAGAACGCGCGGAGCACTTCGGCCCGCGTCGCCAACAGGTCGGCCCGCGAAAAGACGAGGCGCAGCTCGGCCACCGCCCCAATCGCCTTGACGCGGGTGCTGGTGGGGGGGTGCGCGCTGCCGGCCGCCGCGAAGAGTGCGCCTTGGCTCCACACTTCGACGCGGGCTCCGGTGAGCCGCTGGAGTTCGGTGGCGCGCGCTTCGGAGAGCAAGACACCGCCCACCGCCCACATGCGGCGGTCTCCATAGTCAATGGGGCGGGCCGTGACGACGGCGGGCGCGGTGATGAGGCCGTCGGCGCCGGGCAGCTCGACCGGCAGGGCGACCATGGTGCGTGCCGGGTGCTTGGTGACGGCGAAGAGGGGGTCGTCGGGCTCTCCCAGCCGTGCGGGCAAGTGCCCCGAAGAGAGGGTGCGGCCTTCGTCGTCGAGCAGGGCCAGCACGTCGAGGCCGCGGGGCGTCATCAACTGGCTGGCGGCGCTCGTCACCCGGGGCGGTGCGGGCACTTTGGCCGCGTCGCGCGCCACCTCTTCGAGCGCGGTGCTCTGGGCCAGTTCGTCCATCGTGCGGCGAACGTCGCTCTGCAGCCGTTCGGCTTCGGCGTCGACCGACACCATGACTTGCGCGATGCGCGCGTCTTGCTGGCCCAGGAGCAGGCCGTTGAGGTTGCGCAGCGCGAGCGGCACGACGACGGCCACTTGCAGCACCGCCAGCGCAATGAACGCGAGCGCGAGTGTCCACCTCAGGCGCATGGTCTATTCGCTTGAAAGAAACACGTCGTCGAGCCGGGGCAGGCCGTACGTGTCTCGGGTGAGGTGTTGAACATCGTTGCTGGCGTTGAGACCGACGCCCTGCACGCACAGGGGTATGAGCGGGAGTTCTTTGCCGAGCCGTTCGACCGTCGCCGCGTCGACCGGGCCGTCGAGCGGGGGCGCGGGCTTGGGCCCCGACAGTTCCCACAGCACGCCGGCGGCGGCCGGCCCGGTCGTCGGCAACAAGACGGTTTGCAACATCAACTCGGTCGAGCCGGTCGCCCACTGGGTTCGCAGCTCGGCGCGGCTCAAGGGGCGCAGCGACAGCCGAAACCCGAGCGGCTGGAGTTTCACCTGCAGCTTCTCGGCGATGGCGCGGTGGTCGTCGTTCGATTGGTCGAAAAACAGGGCGACCTCTCGGGCGGGGGTTTGCGGCGGCGGTCGGGCGGGTCTCGGGGGCGCGGTGTTGAGGCCACCGAGCGAGGCCGGCAGCACGCTGAACAGCGGCTGGGCCGGAGGCCTGACGAAAAAACGAGTCAAATCGGCGCGGTCGGTGGTCGCGTCGACCGCTTGTTTCAACGCCGCCGGCACCTTGGGCGACATGACGACGTAGGTCGCGAACAGCTCGGGCGCGTCGGGCGCGTTCGCCGTACCGCTGCCTCCGACCACGAGGTGCGTGCGGCGCTGACCGAGCAGTCGTTCGGCCGTGCGGCCGTCGGTGCGTTGCAGGTTCACCGCGTCGGGGTACGGCCGCCCTTCGGGGTGCCGGGCGTTCGCCTCGCTCTTCACGTACGGTGCGACGGGCACGCTCAACGCGGGGTGACAGAGCGTCTTTTCGAGCAGCGGCGCAGGCCCGTCGAGCGACAGGTCGACCGTGCCAGCGCCTGGGGAGGGCGTAATGACCTTCACCGGTTGCAGCAGCGCGCGGTACGGCGAGGGTTCGGCTTTGACGCGGTTGAGCACCTTGGCCACCTCGTTCACGAAGGCGGTGGTCAGGCGCAGGGTGCCCGCGCTGGGTCGCGAGGGTTCGACCAGGCGACACAATGGCGTGTTGGTCAAGCCGAGCAACGCGGCGTCGACCGGGGCGTCGGCCAACAAGGGGTCGGCGTCGACCGACTTGGTGACGGCGGTGACGTTCAACGTGCCCCCGTAGCGAGGGCGGCCCCCCGCCCAGCTCACGGCACTGGCGAGCAGTACCAAGTACCCGGCACCTCGAACCAAAAACCTCGACAAATCAAGGCGTTTCCTGCTTTCTGGTCGGTACCAAGTACCTGGCACCTGATTCATGGCGCGACCTCGCGTTTCAGCGCGACCACTTCGCCGCTGCCGTCGGCCAGGGCGGTGACGAGAATCACTTCGTCGCCTCGGAGCCCGTCGAGTTCGGCGGGGCAGGCCGCCAGGGCCCGGCCTCGGTTGAGCGGGCTCTGCCACAAGGGCGTCGTTTCGGCCAAGGTGCCATTGCGCGAAGCGACGGCGTCGAAGGTGGTGACCGAAACGACCCGTACTTCGTCTTCACCGAAAGTGCGGCTGGTGGTGAGCACGGCTTCGGTCGTGCCGTCGCCGTCGAGGTCGGCCAGGGTGCTCCCGCTGCCGACCCCGGTCACTTTGGCGGTTGGCGCGACGCCCCGCACCAGCGCGGCGGTGCCGTCGGCCAGCACCAACAGCGTCAGCGGGCCTCGGCTCGAAACGACTTGTGGCCCCACGGCACCGAGCGACGTCGCGCGGCCGGCCCAGGTCACGTCGCTGCTGAACCGGTTGAACCCGGGCTCGAACTTCACGCTCAGTGAGTCAACCGAGAGCGCGTCGGCCGTGCCCACGTTTTTGAGGCCGCCGGCCCAAGTGAACACCTCGGCCCTGGCCCGTTTGGCCGACCACGCGACGAGCCGTGGGGGGCCGACCAAGGTGCCGAGCGCGGCGAAGGCGTCGCGCGTCGGGAGCGGGGCGGGCGCCGAGGTGGCGAGGTCGATTTTCGCGAGCTGCCGCCCGTCGGGCCCGAATGCGAGGAGCTCTTCGTTCACGACGACCGCGATGAGGTCGCTCTTGCCGTCTTGGTCGAAGTCGACGGCGGTGACGGCGCTGGGCGTACCGAAAAACTTGGCGATGACGGTGGCTTTGAGGTCGAGCGAAGTCGACGGGGTGGGCGAGGTCGGGCTCGAGCCGGCCAGGGCGAGCGCCTCGGGGTCGGCGTCGACCGAGGCGGAGACGAGGGCGGCCTTCGTGTCTCGCGACGGCGCCTGGCCCGACCAAAAATTCACCCAGAGGCTGTAGAGGTCGCCGCGGGCGGTCAGCTTCGAGCCCTCGAGGGCCACCGTCACCCGAACGAGGGTTCGCGCGCCGCGCTCGAGGGCCCGAAACTCGGCGTCTTTGGCCCCTTCGACCGGCATGGGGGCGAGGTGGGCGCTCGAGAGTTTCGCCGAGAGCAGGGTGGTGACGGCGCGGCTCAACTCGGCGTGAGCCCCCTCGACGGTGACGGCGACCGGGGCCTCGGGTTGGGCCCTCAGCACTTGGGCCTTCACCGCGTCGCTCAGGGCCTCGAGCGCGCTGGGCGGGGCCGCGGGGCGCGGAGCGGTGGGGGCGGCGACGACCGCCCAGAGCGCGACACCCACGGCCGTCGAGAAGCCCGTCATCTCCCACCAGAGTGCAACACAAAGTCGTTCGGGTCGACCGTGCCTTGCTCGGGAGCGCTCTCGGTCGGCTCGGTGCCGGCGAGAAACGACTCGAGTCGGCCGGGCACCGCCCGCCCGGCGAGGCGCCCGCTCTGCGGGTCGATGCGCACTTGCACGATGCCTTCGGGTACCTCGAAGTCGCGCTTGGGCAATTTTTGGTGGGCGGCCTTCATGTACTCGAGCCACAGCGGCAGCGCGGCGCGGCCACCGGTTTCGAGCGGGCCGATGGGGTCGTGGTTGTCGAAGCCCACCCAGGCCGAGGTCACGAAGTCGGCGGTGTACCCGCTGAACCAGGCGTCTCGGTATTCTTGGGCGGTGCCGGTCTTGCCGGCGGCGGGGCGGCCCAGTTCAAGCACCGCCACGGCCGTGCCCTCTTCGACGACGCTGCGCATGAGCGACGTCACCAGGTACGCTACCGGAGCCGGTATGGCCTGTTCGGGGGAGGCGTGTTGTTCTTCGAGCACCTTGCCGCTGGCGTCGGCGACCTGCACCACGACCACCGGTTCGGCGAAGCGCCCCTGTTGTTGCAACGTGGTGTACGCGTTGGCGATTTCGAGCATCGACACTTCGCCCGTGCCGAGCGCGAGGGTGAGGCTTTGCGGCAACTCGCTGTGAATGCCGGCCTGGTGGGCGAAGTCGATGGCGGCTTGGGGGCCGATCGACTCGATGAGCCGCACCGACACGGTGTTTTTCGAATTCGTGAGGGCTTGGCGCAAGGTCAGTGGCCCGTCGAACTTGCCGTCGAAGTTGTGCGGTTTCCACGTGGTGTGGGTGCCGGGGTCTTGCACGGCGAACGGCGCGTCGTTGTAGACCGAAATGGGGGTGTTGTGCCCGGTGGCCAGCGCCGCTCCGTACAAGAACGGCTTGAACGAACTGCCGGGTTGCCGACGGGCCTGCACCGCGCGGTTGAAGGGCGAGCGCGCGAAGTCGTAGCCACCGACCATGGCCACGACGCTGCGGTCGCCCGGGTCGATGCTGAGCAGCGCCCCTTGCACCACCGGCACCTGCGCCAACGTCGCCTCGAGCGTCTGGCTGGCGGGCAGCGCCTTGCCCAACCGCACCCGAACCAAGTCGCCCGGCTTCACGACTTCGGTGATTTTCGTGGGTGACTTGCCCCCGGGCGCGCGGGCCCACTTGAGCGTTGAAAAATCAAGCCGCGCTTCTTTGCCAATGGCGTCGAGCTCGGCGGTGCCCTTGGCGTCGTCGACGCTCTTGACCCACGCGACGGTCTCGAGGCCGTCGGCCAGCGTGTGAATGCCGATGAGTCGCGCGAACTTCTCGGCTTCGCTGGCGTTGGCTTCGTCGGGGTCGGCCGTGTTCGAGTCTTCGGGGTCAGGCAACGCGTCGGCGCCTTCTTCGGAGTCGATGTCGAGGGCCTGGAGGTCTTTGAGGGCGGTCAGGTCGGCGACCAGAATGTCGTCGGGCTTGCGGCGCCCGGCTTCGGCGAGGCGCTTTTCGAGGGCACCGCGCAAGTCGCGAAAGCGCCGCTCGTCGACGGTGCCCACCGCGCCTCGGTAGCCCTGACGCCGGTCGACGGCCTCGAGGCCGGCGCGAACCGCGGCTTCGGCCGCCGCTTGCAGCCGGGGCTCCATCGCAATTTGAACGCGCAGGCCGCCTTCCATCACGGTTTTTTCTCCGTAGCGGGCGATGAGCTGTTGGCGCACCGTTTCGGCGTAATATTGGCCGACGGGTGACGGGGGCCGCGGGCCGAGTTGAATGGGCTTTTCGAGTTCGGCTTCGGCGACTTCGCGAGAAACGAAGCCCTTTTGCCACAGCTGGCCCAGCACGTAGCGCTGCCGCTTCTTCGCCTTCACCATGTTCGTGACGGGGTTGATGCGGTGGGGCAGCTGTACGGTACCGGCGAGCACCGCGGCCTCTCCGACGTTCAAGTCGCGCGCGTGTTTGCCGAAGTAGAACAGCGCCGCTTCTTCGACGCCGTAGCGGTTGTGCCCGAACCAAATGGTGTTGACGTAGAGGTTCAAGATCTCGTCTTTGGTGAGCGCGCGTTCCATTCGGGGCGTGAGAATCCACTCACGAACTTTTCGGCTGAAGGTGCGGTCTTGGGTCAACAACAGCCGGCGGCACGCTTGCTGCGAAATGGTCGAAGCGCCCGACTTCATGCCGCCCGGTCGCAAGTTCTTGAGCGCCGACCGAATGATGCCGAGGTAGTCGAGCCCGTCGTGTTGGTAGAAGTCGGCGTCTTCGGCGGCGAGAAACGCGTCGCGCACGTGCTTGGGCAGCGTCTTCACGTCAACCCACGTTCGGCGCTCGGTGTAGAATTCGGCGCACACGCTGCCGTCGCGGCAGGTGACCTTGGTTTCTTGCGGCGGCCTCCAGGTCTTGAGCTCGTCGACCGAGGGCAGGTCTCGAGAATAGTAGGCGTAGAGCCCAAAGCCGCCCGCGACCAAGAGCAGCACGCCCAGTGCGCCCAAGGCCATGAGGCGTTTGGCCCACCGCCAGAGTCGTTGTCGCCAAGTCATGCGTCGCCCCCTGGTATAGCCCGACTCGCCCAGGGCGCCTCGGCCTTCCGTTGGGGGCGGGGGCGGGGAGGTGAGTGGCTGGTGAGCCGCGGGCTGTGGGTGGGCAGACGCGTGTCGAGCGCTCATTCGACCTGGGGTCAGCAAGCCGCGCGCCGGCCCTTGGCGTTACAGTCGGCCCGCATATGATTCAGGCTTTTGACGAGTTCGCGCGCATCACCAAGCCGTGGGCGCCCCAGCCCCTGTTCGACGCGCTCGACGGCAAGCCGTCGGTGTACGACCTCGACGCCGAATGGAGCGCCCATTACATGGGGCGGCCGCGCGCCTCTCGTGACGACGCGTTCGACGGCGACGCGTTCTTGGCGGCGACGCAGGCGATTTCGTACTTCTCGACCCAGCTGCCGGTCGCCGAACCGCGCCGCCAAGCGCTGCCCCGCCTGTACGAAAAAGTGAAAGAGCGGCTGTCGAACCCGAAGTTGCTCTTCTACAACGGGCTGCCCGACCAAGACCCCGCGTTTCGCGCCGCGTTCGCGGGAGGCCAGGCCTTCGTGCCCCCTGGCATGCAGCGGTACGAGCACCACCATGGCGTCGACGCCGGGGCGATTTTGCACGCGTCGGGGTACGTGTACTTTCGGCCGGCGCTCTTGCGGGCACCCGAGCACCAAGCGTTGCTGAAGACGGCCGCCGACTTTTCGTACCCCAACCAAACGTACCCGTGGGCGGGCGCCTACCCGGTGTGGCGGGTCTTCACGTCTGACGGTTTCGCCCGCTTGGTCGACCGGGTCGCGAACACGCCGGTGCCCAAGGGGCGCTTTGAAGTCGACCCGAGGTGTTCCGTGCCCGAGCTGGTGGCTCAGGTTCGCGAACGCCTCCAGCTGACCGAAGCGTCGGCGACGTTGTTCTTGCAGGTGCTGACGCTCGTCGACTGTGGCGACGCGTTCATCACCTCGGTCAACCGCTGGTCGCGTGCCGAGCTCGACGCCGCCGCGGCGCCGTTGGTGAAAGCGGGGTGGTTCGGTGACAAGAAGCAGCCGCGCGCCACGCGCACCCATTCAATCAAAGGCACGTGGGAACCGTTCAAGCCGCCGCACCCCGCCGTCGAGCGGTGGAAGCTGGCCTTGTACGACGCCGAAGCGCGCGCCAAGTCGCTCGCGGCGCCGTTGGGGCGCCTGTTGCCCACCCGCCCGGTGCATGAGCTGTTCGCCGCCGCGTGGGAGCGTTTCTTGGCCGAAGCGCCCGGTCAGGCGACTCAACACGCCGACGCGGGTCGCGACTGGCTGGCCGAAATTCGCCAGGCGCCCGACGACAACCGGTTGCGGCTCGTCTACGCCGATTTCTTGATGGAACGCGGCGACCCGCGCGGCGAACTGATTCGGGTGCAGGTGCAGCGCGCCGAACTGCCGCCGAACGACCCCCGAGACGCGGAACTGGCGCGGGCCGCGCACGAGCTGTTGCTCAAACACCAAGACGCCTGGGTCGAAGCCGTTCATTCAGCGACCACGGCGCAGGTGTTCGAACGCGGCTTCGTCACGGCGGTGGCGGCGCATGCTCCGACCTTCGTGAAGTACGCGAATGCGGTGTTCGAGGCGTTGCCGTTGCTCGAGACCTTCATTTTCGACGCGGGCCTCGACGGCCCGGTGCCGGCGGTGCACCTGCGCAAAATGGGAGAATGCGAAGCGTTTTCGCGCTTCAGACGCCTCGACACGACCTCAGACCACTACCTTTCGACGGTGGAAGACTTGGAGGCCTTTCTCGCGAGCCCGCATTTTCCCCAGCTGGAGTGGCTCCGGTTGGGGTTTCACCGGCGCGGCGAGGGGTTTGGGGCCGCCGGCGCGAAAGCAATCGCGGCATGCCCGAAGCTTGCGTCGCTGACGTACTTGGCCGTCGAAGGCAATTCGATTGGCAAAGGCGGGTTGCTGGCGCTGCTCGAAG
>JBGAIY010000342.1:0-8547 GCA_044225205.1 Myxococcaceae bacterium
AGGGCGAAGCCTCGCGAATCGAAAGAGCGCTTGGGCCGGTCGACGCCCTGCCGCTCTACCGGCTCGACCTGTCGTTCGACCCCCGCGCCCGTTCGGTTTCTGGCTCGCTCTCGCTGGTGCTGACCGCGGCGAAAACGCCTCTCGACGAGGTGTTCTTGCGGCTCACGCCCAACGCGAGCCACCCGCGCGCCGTCGTGCTCTCGAGCGCCTCGGTGAATGGAGCCGCCGCCAAGTTGAGCCGCCCCGACGATTCGCTCTACCGCGTCAAATGGCCCACGCCGGTGCCTGTCGGCGCCACGGTCACCGTCGACGTCAAACTCGCCGCCAAAGTGCCCGAGGCCTCGCCCGACGCCGACAAAATGCCCGCGGGCCTCGACCACCTCGAAGACAAAGGAGGCGATTACGGCGCTTTCTCGTCGTCGGCCACGGTGACCTGCCTGGCCGGCATCGTGCCCATGGTGCCGTTCGTTCGCCCCGACGGTACGCTGGCCGAGGGCCCGTCGGGCATTGGTGATCTCGGCACCTTCGACCCGTCGAACTTCGTGCTGAGCATGGTCGTGCCCTCGGGCTACCACGTCGTCGCGCCGGGCGCGCTCATGGGCGAAGTGCCCGACCGCAGCGGCGGCGTTCGTTTCACCTACGCCGTGGCCGCCGCCCGCGAGCTGCCGGTACTCGTGACGAAGGGCTACACGGTGGCCACCGCGAACGTCGGTGACATCACCGTCGAATCACACTTCTTGGCCGGCGACGCGGCCAATGGTCGGGTCGTGCTCACCCACGCGGTGAACGCGCTGCGCACGGCGCAAGACAAGCTCGGCCCGTACCCGTACCGCACTTTTCGCGTCGTCGAAGCGAGCCTCGAGAGCGGCGCCGGGGGCATGGAGTTCCCCGGGTTGATTACCGTCGCTTCGATGCTGTACCGCGGCGGGTCTGACTTGAGCGTGCTGGGCATGCCGGTCAGCCCCCTCGTCGCGCCCTTGCTGGCCAACGCGCTCAGCGCGTCAATGGCGAGCACGCTCGAATTCACCGTCGACCACGAAGTCGCGCACCAGTACATCGCCATGCTCGTCGGGAGCGACCCCATCGCCGAGCCAATTGCCGACGAGCCGTTGACCCAAGCCATTGCCCTGTTGCTCATGGAGTGGCAGGGCAAAGCCGACCTCGCCAAGGAGATTCGCGATACCCAAGTCAAAATGGCCTACCAAATGATGCGACTGCTCAACAAAACAGACCAGGTCGCCAACCGCGCCACGTCTGAATTTTCGAGCAACGCCGAGTACGGCGGCCTGGTGTACGGCAAAGCCCCCTTGCTCTTCGAAGCCCAACGAAAGCTCGTGGGCAGCGCCGTGTTCGACCGGGCGCTCCGCACCTATGTCGACGAGAACCGCTACCACTGGGTCAACGCCAAGACCTTCACCGCTTTGCTTTCGAAGGCCTCGCCTGGCTCGGGCCCGGCACTCGAAAAGTTGCGCCGCCACTGGTGGCAAGAAAAACATGGCGACGAAGACATCGGCGGCTTCGACCTCGAGTCGCTGCTCGAAAAGGCCGCAGCGGGTGACACCGCGTCGGGCTCGCCAAACCGGCCCCCGGTCGACCCCGAATTGCTCAAGCAATACGACGCCGCCATGCGCGCACTCACCGGCGAGTAAACGCCCCGTTGAGCTGAGTTTTGGCGCTAACACCACGGGCTTCCAGCCGGTCTTCGGCGTGTGAAAACGACCGCTCGTACGATTTTTTGCACCTCCTGTGGAAACCCGCCTAACGAGAACCCGTTTTCGCTGTTCTCTTGGGTGAGGTGAGAGATGTCGCGCACGTTGAAGTGGGTGCTCATGGCAGGGGCGGTGCTGGCCGCCGGTGGCATTGCCTTTTGGCGGGTGCGCGCTGGCGCTGAAAAGCCCGTCAGCTACGTCACGGCCACCGTCGAGCGCGGGAGCGTCGTCGGCAAGGTGACCGCCACCGGCACCCTGTCGGCGCTCGTGACGGTTCAGGTGGGTACCCAGGTCTCGGGTCGTCTCAAAGAGCTGTTCGTCGACTTCAATTCGCCCGTCAAGAAGGGCCAGGTGCTCGCGAAAATCGACCCCGAGCTGTTCGAGGCCGCGCTGGCCCAAAGCCGCGCGAACGAACAGGCCGCCGAAGGCAACTTGGCCAAGGCCAAAGCCCAGGCGGCCGACAGCGAACGCAAACTTGGCCGCGCGAAACAGCTCGCCGACCAGAAGCTCATCGCCCAGGCCGACTACGACGCGGCCTTGGCCGACTCTGAAATGTCGAAAGCCGGCATTCAGGCGGCCGAGGGCTCGTTGGCGCAAGCCCGCGCCCAACGTCACCAAGCCGAAGTGAACTTGTCGTACACGGTCATCTACTCGCCCATCGACGGTACCGTCGTCTCCCGCGCCATCGACGTCGGCCAGACCGTCGCGGCCTCGCTCGCCGCTCCGACGTTGTTCACCATTGCCGAGAACCTGTCTCGAATGCAGGTCGACACGAACGTCGCCGAAGCCGACGTCGGCAAGCTCAAAGAAGGCCTCGACACCATGTTCACGGTCGACGCGTTCTCGAACCGCCCCTTTCGTGGCCGCATTCGCCAAATTCGCTTCGCGCCTCAAGTCGTGTCGAACGTGGTGACGTACGACGCCGTCATCGACGTCGACAACCCCGAGCTGTTGCTGCGGCCCGGCATGACCGCGAACGTGACGTTCGTGTACGCGCGGGTCGACGACGTGCTGCGCGTGCCGAATGCGGCGCTGCGTTTTCGCCTCGACGGCGCCTCGCCGGGGGCTGGCGCGGGCGGAGGCGGGCGTGGCAACTGGCCGGGGCGGGGGAGCCGACCAGCCAATGCCGCGGCCGACGGAGGGGCCGACGCGAGCCCCGGAGAAGGCCGTCGACCTCGGCCCGACCAAGACGGTGGCGCTCCGTTCGAACGCGGTGACCGCGCCGTGCGCAACGTGTTCGTGCTTCGGCAGAACACCCCCGTGGCCGTACCCGTTCATACGGGCATCACCGACGGCAGTTTCACCGAAGTGACCGGAGGCGTTGAAGAGGGAGACCTCGTCATCACCGACCGCCAAGGCGACGGAGCGTCGAAACCCTCGAGCAGCGGCCCCGCCGGAGGCCCTCCGGGTGGCATGCGACGAATGTTCTAATGGCGCTCATCGAACTGACCGACGTCGACAAGACCTACCGCATGGGCGATGTCGACGTGCGCGCCCTGCAGCAGGTGTCGCTCACCGTCGAACGCGGCGAATTCGTCGCGATCATGGGGGCGTCGGGGTCGGGCAAGAGCACCATGATGAACATCGTCGGTTGTCTCGACCGGCCCACCGGAGGCTCCTACCGCCTCGACGGCACCGACGTGTCGCAACGCACCCGCGCCGAGCTCGCCCACACCCGCAACCGATTGCTCGGCTTCGTGTTTCAGAGCTTCAATTTGCTCGCCCGTACGAGCGCGCTCGAAAACGTCGAATTGCCGTTGCTGTACGCCGGCGTCGGCACCGCCGAACGCAAAGCCCGCGCGAAAGAGGCGTTGACCCGCGTCGGTCTCGGTGAACGGCTCGACCATCACCCCGCGCAGCTCTCGGGTGGGCAACAGCAGCGCGTCGCCGTCGCCCGCGCGCTCGTCAACCGGCCGTCGCTCCTGTTGGCCGACGAACCGACGGGAGCCCTCGACTCGAAGACCAGCGTCGAACTGATGGCGCTGCTCCAGTCGCTCGGAGACTCCGGCATCACCGTGGTGCTCGTCACCCACGAGCCCGATGTCGCCGCCTATGCCCGCCGAGTCATCGTCATGCGCGATGGGCGCATCGTCAGCGACGCCAAGCAAGAGCCGCTCCGCGCGGTGGCCAACCCGAAAGGCATGGCATGAGCCCGTTTCAAACCACCCGGTTGGCCGGCCGCGCCTTGCTCCGCAACAAATTGCGCAGCTTTCTCACGGCGCTGGGCATCATCATCGGCGTCGGCGCCGTCATCGCCATGGTCGCCATCGGAGAGGGGGCCAAGAGCCAGGTCGAAGAGACCTTCGCCGCCATGGGCACCAACTTGCTCATCGTCATGTCGGGGTCGACGAACGCCGGCGGCGCGCGCGGTGGCTTCGGTTCGCAGCCCACGCTCACCTACGACGACCTCAAGGCGCTGAGCGAAGTGCCGTCGGTGGCCGCCGCGGCCCCGGTGCCTCGCGCGGCTCGGTGCTCACCGACTCCGACATCGACTCGGCGGGCAAGGTCGTCGTGCTCGGGGCCACCGTCGTCGAAAAGCTCTACGGCGCCAACGCCGACCCCGTGGGCCAACTCGTTCGCATCAAAGGCGTGCCGTTTCAGGTCATCGGCGTGCTCGAGCGCAAGGGGCAGAACCCCATGGGCCAAGACTACGACGACACGGCCATCGTGCCGCTGTCGACGTTTCGCATGCGGCTCTCGCCCGGGCTCGGCAATTACCTGCAGGGCGTGATCTTCGTCTCGGCGTTGCCCGACCTCACCGCCAAGGCCCAGGCGAACATTTCGAGCCTGTTGCGTGACCGGCACCGTCTGGGCATCAACGCCGAAGACGACTTTTCGATTCGAAATTTGGCCGAGGTCGCCTCGGCCCAGCAGCAGGGGGCCGACACGCTCAGCGCGCTGCTCGCGAGCATCGCCGCGGTGTCGCTGTTGGTGGGTGGCATCGGCATCATGAACATCATGCTGGTCAGTGTGACCGAACGAACACGCGAAATTGGCATTCGCATGGCGGTCGGGGCCACGCCCGGTGAAATTCTCGCCCAATTTCTCGCCGAATCGCTCGCGCTCTCGTTGGTCGGTGGGCTCGTCGGCGTCGCGTTGGGCTTGCTCGCCGCCCGCCAGTTGTCGGTGCAATTCGGTTGGCCGTTGTTGGTTCGCCCTGAAGTCATTTTGGCCGCAACCGGGTTCAGCGGGCTCGTCGGCGTGGGGTTCGGCTTGTACCCAGCCCTCAAAGCCAGCCGAATGGACCCCATTGTCGCTCTGAGGTTCGAATGAAGACCGCATGGTGTGTTGCTGTCGTGGTGTTGCTGTCGGCGGCTCGGGCGTCGGCCGCGTTGCCCGAGTCGCTGTCGCTCGAAGAAGCGGTGCAATTGGCCAAAGACCGACAGCCCGCTTTGCGCGCGGCCCGGGCCCAAGCCGAAGCCGCCGTCGCGCGGTCTCGGGAGGCCTTCGCGCCGATGTTGCCTACGATTTCGGCCGGCCTGTCGTACAGCCGGTCGACGGCCAACTTCGTCGCCCGCCCGGGGTCGGTGCCGTCGAGCATCAACACGACGTCGACCATCACGTTGAATTCGTATGACTATTTCACCGGCAACATCACCGCGTCGGCCACCCTGTGGGACTTCTTTCAAGGGTGGAACCGGTACCAGTCTTCGCTCTCGACGGCCGACGCGCAGGCCGCTCAGCTGCACGCGGCCGAAGTGTCGGCGCTGCTCGCCGTGCGCACCGCGTGGAACACGGCTCGCGCGCAAAAAGACTTGGTCGCCGTCGCCCAAGCGACGCTCGCCAACACCGAGGCCCACTACGCGCAAATCGAGGGCTTCGTGAAGGTCGGCACCCGCCCCGAAATCGACTTGGCTCAGAGCCGCTCGGCTCGGGCCACTGCGCAGTTGGGGCTCTTGACCGCGAAGAACAACTACGCCGTCGCCCGCGCGAAGTTGAGCCAAGCCATCGGGGTCGAGGCGTCGCCCGCGTACGACGTCGTCGGCGAGTTGCCGTCGGCGCTCGAGGGCGAAGAAAAGACCGTCGACGCGCTCATGCCCGAAGCGCTCGCGTCGCGCCCCGAGGTCGCCGGCCTCGCCGCCAACGTCAAAGCCCAAGACTTCATCATTCGCAGCACGAAGGGCGCGTTTCTGCCCACGCTGGGCGCACAGGTCTCGGGCACCGCCGGCGCGGCCGACCTCGCCAAGACCGTGCCCAACTTGTCGGCGCAACTGACCTTGAATTGGCAGCTCTGGCAGGGCGGGCTGACCGTCGCCCAAGTGACCGAAGGCGAGGCCACCTTGCGGCAACTCGAAGCCCAGCGCGACGCGCTCGCGCTGCAAGTGCGCCTCGACGTCGAAACGGCGTGGCTGGGGGTCGGTTCGGCGCGCGAAGGCGTCGACGTCGCCCAGGAGGCCGCCGCCGCCGCCCGTGAACAGCTCAAGCTGGCCGAAGGCCGGTACCGCGCCGGAGCCGGAAACTCGCTCGAACTCAGCGACGCCCAGGTCGCGTCGACCACCGCCGAGGTGCAAGTCGTACAAGCGCGCGCGAACCTGGCCATCGCCCGAAGTCAGCTCGTCGCGGCGCTCGGGCGCCCGTAGCGCGGCACAAACGGCTCTCCGCCGGCAAGGCGCTGCTCGGCGCGGTCGCCACGTTGGGCGGCGCTCGAATTTCAAACACGACACGGCTGGAGCAGGCCAAGGCGGCGTCACGTCGTGCCGGGCGCGTCGCGAGCTGGGCAGCGCGCTCGAATTTCAAACACGACACGGCTGGAGCAGGCCAAGTCGGCGTCACATCGCACCGCGAACGGCCCAAACCTGGGCAGGCGCCTGTTTTTCGAGCGAGGCCCAGGCGGTCGCGACCGAGCAGGCGCGCCGTCGAGATCGCCGGCTGGTGAACGCATTCACCAACGACCTCCAGGGCCGGCGACCATCAAGGCTTCTGCCCGCGCAAGCCACGCTTGGGTCGGCTCGACCGGTACGCCGTGGCGTTCGAACCCCGGCAGCACCACGTCGTGCATCGTCGACAAGAACAGCCGTTGCTTGACTCGGTGGGGCAGCACGCCATGCGCCACCAGGTCGTCGGCGTGGGCTTTGGGCGGCAAGGCCGCCACCGCACTCGGGTCGAAGAGCGCCGAGGCGCTGCCGGTCAACATCGACGGTATGTGGTGCGCCAAGAACGTCGGCGGGCCCGCACGCTCGACTTCTCGGGCGAGGTAGGCCCACCCCAGCTGCGCGTGTTTCACCTCGTCTCGGGCGAGCGCCCGCAGCACGTCGGAGACCACCGAAGGCGCGTCGACCGACTCGAGCAACGTCACGAGCGTCGCCATGCTCTCGGTCTCGGCAATGCAACACTGGGCGACCACGTCGTACGTCAGCGCGTCGCGACCGGCCAGCGAGCTCGGCGCGAGCTTTCGCAGCGCGGGCGTCGCGACTCCGACCATCACTCCAAAGTGCTCGGCCAATTTCGCGCACAGCGCCGAGTGCCGCCGCTCGTCGTCGCTCGCGTCGCGCGCCATCGACCACAGGGGCGAAGGCGGGTCGAGGGCCTCGATTCGCCGGGCGATGAAGGCGAACTGCAACATCGCTTCATCTTCGACGGCTCGGCGCATCGCCCAAACCGCTCCCGCGAAGTCGCGCACCGACGACCCGGCCACGTCAGCTCACCACATGCCCGGCCCGGTGCCACCTCGCGGCTCGCGCCCTTCGTCGACGCCTCCGTCGCTCGAGCCTCCGCTCTGGCCGCTCACCGAGCCCGCCGAGGTGCCCGGGGGGCCGTTCGACGACTGGCCGCCACCGCAGGCCGGCGCTGTCGCCAACACCGCGCCACCCAGCACCAACAACCGAAACAGCTTGTGCGGAGGCCTTTCGCTCATACCCATGCTTGGCACGCTAGGCCTGGGCGTTCATGCCCCGCCAGCCCCTCCGCGGAAGCGACCCTTGCCAGAACGGAAAGCCCGGTTCGGCGGGGCCACCTGCTCGAAAAAAACGAGAGGTCACGTGCGCCCCCATGGCGCACGCGACCCCTCGGGCCTACCCCAATGCTGTCACATTCAAAGGCCTTAGCCGTTGACGCTGATGCCCCAGAACAGGTTCATGAACGTCGGTTCGTTCTTCGGGTGGCCGTCGTTGTCGCGGCGCGCCAAGTCGCCCAACTCCAACTTGAAGATGCCGTCGTCGCGGCCGTTGCCGGCCGGCTCGGTGTTGCCCCACGGGTTGCGAAGCTTGATGTACTTCTTGCCGCCCTCTTGCCAGGCGTCGAGCACGACGTAGGTGTGGTCGGCGAACACGTTGTTGCCTTCGTACTTCGCTCGCGACGAATCGCCGTAAGTGGCCGCGGTGATGGGCTTGTTCGCCTTCAACGCCGCTTGAATCTTCTCGAACATTTCGTCGGGCGAGACGCCCTGGCCGCGGGTCAACGTGTCGACCGACTTCTTGCCGGTGAGCGCCTGCATCGCCACGCCCGCTTCGCCGCCTTCGATGTTCGGGTACCCGCCGGCCCGCTGCGCGAACGCTTTTTCGAGCAACGCCGGCCACAGCTCTTTCGGGTTGTGGGCGCGTGCGTAGTAGTAGCCGTACCACCCGTTCTTCGGCAGGTCGGTGTCGATGCGCTCGGCCTTCTTCGTGCCGTTGCCGCGGTACAACGTCACGTCGTACTCGGTCTTCGCGCCCGACGTGCCTTTCACCTTCTCGAACAGCCCGTCGATGATGTCGGGGTGCGTGAAGGCCACCGCGCTCATCGCCGCCATCAGGTAGCAGTCACCCAAGTACAGCTGCTCGGGGTCTTTGCCGCTGATGCCGTTGATGAACAGCTCGCCATTCTTCACCAACGTTTGCTCGACGCGGTCGACGTCGGCCGG
>JBGAIY010000343.1:0-8519 GCA_044225205.1 Myxococcaceae bacterium
CGCCAGCTGAGGTTTACTTAATGCGAACTGCCGGTGGGCGACTCTTGGCGTTGGTGGCGCTGGTGTTCGCGAGCTGTCTCGAGCTGGCCCCCGACGACGACACCGACGGTGCGGTCTTGGTGGCCGATGCTGGGGCGCACGTCGACGCCGGTACGGTCGATGCGAGCGTCGCGCTCGACGCCGGCGCGGTGGTTGATTCGGGCGTGGCGGCCGATGCGAGCGTCGCACCCGACGCGGGCGGCACCGTCGATGCCGGCGGGGCCACCGATGCGGGAACGGCGTTCGACGCAGGCTTCGGGCGCGATGCCGGCGCGGTGCTCGACGGGGGAGCCACCCTCGACGCCGGAGCCACCCTCGACGCCGGAGCCACGCTCGACGCGGGCGCCGCGTTCGACGCCGGCGCCGCCGACGCGTCAACACCAGACGCCGGGGCGCCCGACTCGTCAGTGCCGACCGATGCCGGCACGGTCGATGCTTCGGTGCCGAGCGTCGACGCGGGCGTCTTGGCCGCGGCCCTGGCCCAGCGCGCGTACGCGCAAGGCCCCGCCACGGGCACGCTGACCACGGCGCCGGTCTCGACGCACCCGGGTTCGACCTTGCTCGTGACGGTTGCGCGGGGCACGTGGTCGGCGGCCCCCGACGCGCCGACCGATTCGTATTCAAACAGCTACGGGCTGACCGGCACCGTGCACGCCTACGCGTCTTGGCCAACCAGCGCGACCGGTCTGTACGAGCAAGTCGCCGCTGACGGCGGCAGCGACCACACCTTTTCGATGACCTGGGGCGACATCGGCGGCTCGGGCGACGAAGTGACGCTGTCGGCGGTCGAGCTGGGCGGGGCCTCCACCATCGAAGCGAGCAGCTGGGTCGAGCGGGCCGCGGCCAACTCCATCACCAGCTTGCCGGTGCACGTCGACGGGCCGGCGGTGCTGGTGGCGTGGTGGTGGGGTTCGGGTGGCGTGCGCGCGCAAGGCACGAGCCACGTGGCCGCACCGGGCAACGGGTTTCAGCTCGTACCCGACGCGACCGGGCTGGTGAGCATCAGCAACAATGGGTACGTGCAGGTGGCCTGCGCGACGCGCACGGTTCTGGCGGCCGGCGACTACACCGTGACCTGGTCGACCGACAACGAAGGCGCGCAGCTGTACCTGGTGGCGGTCAAAGCGCGCTGAGACTAAGCACGGGGGTGATGTCACTCCCCGACGCCTTCGTGGCCGCGCTTGAGCGTGAATTCGCTGCCGATTTTGCTTCGACCGAACCCGGCGACCTCGCCACCTGGGGCCGCGACTGGACCAAAGTGTTCACCGCCGCTCCGTCGATGGTGGTGTGGCCCCGCACGACCGACGAGGTCGCTCGGTTCATGAAATTGGCCTACGCCCACCAAGTTGCGGTGGTGCCGTCGGGGGGGCGCACGGGGCTGGCCGCCGGCGCGGTGGCCGCGCGCGGCGAAGTGGTGCTCTCGCTCGACCGCATGCGAACGATGCACGAGGTCGACCCGTTGGCGATGACGGTGCGGGTACAAGCGGGCGCCATCACCGAGGCGGTGCACCACCACTGCGCGAAGGTCGGCTTGTTTTGGCCGGTCGACTTCGCGTCGAAAGGGTCGAGCCAGGTGGGCGGCAACATCGCCACCAATGCGGGCGGGGTTCGGGTCATTCGGTACGGGCTGACGCGGCAGTGGGTGTTGGGGTTGCAGGTGGTCACGCCCACGGGCGACGTGCTCGAACTCAACGGCGCGCTCGAGAAGAACAACACCGGCATCGACCTGCGGCAGTGGTTCATCGGGTCAGAAGGCATTTTGGGCGTCGTTACCGAAGCGACGCTGAAGCTGACGCGGTTGCCCGAACAGGTCGACGTGTTCTTGTTTTCGGTGGGCAGCCTGCAAGCGGTGCTGGCGTTGTTCGAAGAGGCCCGGCGCGGCCCCTTCACCATCATGGCGTACGAATTTTTCACCGACCGGTGTTCGGCGCGGCTCGAGCGGCACCGAAAGTTGAGGCCACCGTTCGACGCGCCGTCGTCGCACTCGGTGCTGCTCGAAGTCGAAAACGCGAAAGCCGGAGCGCTCGACGCCTGGCTCGGGTCGTTGTTCGAAAAGGGGCTCGTGACCGACGGCACGCTCGCGGCCGACAGCGACCAGCAGAAGTTCTTGTGGTCGCTGCGCGAGGGCATTTCGGAGAGCCTGTCGGCCACGGGCGTGCCGCACAAAAATGACATTTCGCTGCCCGTTTCGGGCCTGTCGGCGTTTTGTGACGGCCTCGAGCAGTTGCTCGCTTCACGCTACCCCGGGTGGGAACTGTGCTTGTTCGGTCACATCGGTGACGGCAACCTGCACGTGAACATCATGAAGCCCGAACACCTCGACCAAGCGTCGTTTCTCAAGCAGACTCACGACGTCGACGTCGACGTGTTCGACTTGGTTCGCGCGCACCACGGCAGCATCAGCGCCGAGCACGGCATTGGGTTGCTCAAGCGCGACTTTCTGGGGCACTCGCGGAGCCCGGCCGAAATTGCGTTGATGCGAGCGCTCAAGGCGACGCTCGACCCCAAAGGTCTCTTAAACCCGGGCAAGGTGCTCACGTAGTACTCGGGCGCGGCTCACCGGCCCCCAAACGCTTTTTCGACCAGCTCCGAGGGCCAGAGCTTCGCTTTGGCGCCCGCCAAGCCGATGGCGATGCCCAAGTTCTGCTCGAAGGCGGCCAGGCCTTTGGCTGATTGGGGGTAGCGCATGTCAGCGAGGTGCGTTCGCGCCCAGTCAAGAAACAGCTTCGCCTCTTCGGGCGTGCGAACGACTCGCACCGCGCTCACGGTGAAGTCGAAATCTTTGCTCCGGCGCATGTTGGTGAGCAATGCGCTCAAGCGGCGGGGTTTGACCGTGACGTCGGCGAGGCGCCGCTCGAGAAAATTTTGGAGGTCGACCAGCGGCTGCGAAAGGCGGCTCGCGGAGCGCCTGGCCTGTTCGGCCCGAGCGACGACGTCGGCACCGGTGTCTTTGGGCACGGCCACGAGATCGGAGTTCCACGGCCAGAGCTTGGCGTGGCGGTTCCCCGGGGTGTTTGCTTCTCGGGCGAGTGCTTCGGCGAGTTCGTCGCGCGACCGGAACGAGCGCGAAGCGAAGGCTTCGACTCGGTCAATGGGCAGCGCGACCTGGTTTTTACCCTCCATGGCCGCGGCGGTGATTCGCGACCCAAGCGCCCCCCATTCGTTGCTGAGCGCTCGCCACGAGGCGCGCTCGCGGCCGTTGGGGGCCGGGAGCTGCCCGAGGGCCTGGGCCATGGAGTCGCCCAACAGAGCGAGCCGCAGGGCTTCGTGCTCGAGGCGTGGCCCCGGGGTGCGCCGTTCGACCAGCTCCGCCAACTGGTTCGACCCGACCGCCAGGGCCTGGCGCAGCGGCTCGAGCTGTGCGAGTCGGGTGGGCTGGGCCGGCACCTGAATTTCAAACGCGCGGCTGGCAACTCGCAACGGGGCAATTTTCAAACCCATACCCAGTGCCTACCGGAACCTGTTCTCCCAACCAAGCCCGCAGCCGAGAAAAAGAGGCGACTTCGGCGGCCGGCGAGGGGGTCAGCTCAGCGCCCGCGCGTGAATCGTCGTCGACAACCCCTTGAGGGCCTCGGTCACGGGCCCGGTCATGGCGGCGTCGAGGTCCATCACGAGGTAGCCGATGTCGGGGTTGGTGGCGAGCAGCTGGGCGTGAATGTTGGCGTTCGAGTCACCGATGACGCGGTTCACGTCGCGCAGCACGCCGGGCACGTTGTGGTGCACGTGCACCAAGCGGTGGGTACCAGGTGAAGCCGGCAATTCGACTTGGGGGAAGTTGACCGACCCGGCCGAGGCGCCGGTGTTGACGTACCGCTCGAGGCTGGTCGCGACTTCGCGGCCAATGGCTTCTTGGGCTTCGAGCGTCGAACCACCGATGTGCGGCGTCAAAATCACGTTGGGGCCGCCCTGCAACACCGTCTTGAACCCTTCGGCGGTGTTGCCCTCCGGCTCTTCAGGAAACACGTCGACGGCGGCTCCGCCCAAGTTGCCGTTCTTGAGCGCCTGGGCCAGCGCGTCGAGGTCGACGACCGTGCCGCGGCTCGCGTTGATGAGGCAGGCGTCTTTCTTCATTTTGGCGATTTGGGCCGCGCCGATCAGGCCCTTGGTCTGGGGCGTCTCAGGCACGTGCAAGGTGACGAAGTCAGACCTCTCGAGCAGGGCGTCGAGCGTCGGCACCGGGGCGTTGTTCGACAATGGCAGCTTCGTGCCGACGTCGAAGTACGCGACCTTCATGCCGAAAAATTCAGCGAGCACGCCCACTTGCGAGCCGATGTGGCCATACCCGACGATGCCCAGCGTCTTGCCGCGCACTTCGCGCGAACCGGTGGCCAGCTTTTTCCACACGCCGCGGTGCATTTCGCTGCTCCGGTCGCCCAGCTGCCGCGACAGCATGATGATTTCGGCGATGACCATTTCAGCGACGCTGCGGGTATTCGAAAACGGAGCGTTGAAGACGCACACCCCTCGCCGCATGGCGTCGGCCAAGGCGACTTGGTTGGTGCCGATGCAAAAGGCGCCAATCGCCGTCAGGTCTTTCGCTTCGGGTGCGTTGAGCACCTTGGCCGTCACCGTCGTCTTGCTGCGAATGCCCAACACGCTGACGCCCGCGAGCTGCTTGATGAGCTCGTCTTCTTTGAGCGCCCCGTTGACCCGGCGAATGGTGAAACCCGCGGCTTTGAGTTGGGCTTCGGCAACGGCGTGAATGTTCTCGAGCAACAAGACGGTGGGGCTGGCCATGCAACGGTGATAGCGCGACGCGTCAATCGATGCACGCCTAACGACAGTCTGCGCTACGGTGGCGCGGTCGTGACTTGGCTTTCTTCATTGGCGCTGGTGGTGGTGATGGCCGAGGCTCCTGTGCCCGACGAACCGGTGAAGCGGCCGGGCCCGCCGCGGGCCGCGCCGAGTGGGCCGCCCGAAGAGCTCGAGTCGGTGACGGTGAGCCGAGGCGGCTGCGAAGGCACGTGCCCTCAAGAAGACTTCACGTTCGCGCGCTCGGGGGTCGCACGTTTTTCGGGCCGCTCCTTTTCGAAGCGAACGGGCGAATTCGTGTCGAACGTGTCGGTCGCGCAATTCGAGGCGCTGGCCAAGGCCTTGGTGGGCGCGGGGCTCTACCAGCTCACCGACTCGTGCGACGAAGAGCGGCAGGCGGTCGACGCGGCTGTCTGCTTCACCTTGCGCTACGTGAGGCGCGGGCGCACGGTCGAGCGACACCTGGAGCAGGCCGACGCGTGGGAACTGCAGCGCGCGCTCGACGCCTTGGCCGACGCACTCGCTTGGCGACCGGCGCCCAAGCGCGGCGGCCCCCGCCAGCGCTGACGCCAAAAAGGCATGCCGGGCTGGCGGCGATGGCGCACAATCACCGCCATGGGAAACGTGACGCTCTCGGGGCCTGAACTGTCAAACGGAGTCGCTTCGACCGACGTGCCCGATGGCGGCAGGTTGCTGGGGCAACTTGGGGGCGAAGCGGTGCTGCTCATTCGCCGCGGCGGCGAGGTGTTGGCGGTGGGGGCGACCTGCACGCACTACAGTTCGTCGCTGGGCGACGGGCACCTCGAGGGCGACACCCTGCGTTGCCCGTGGCACCACGGCGCGTTCAACATTCGCAGCGGTGAAGCCGTCGAAGGGCCGGCCTTCAATGCCTTGCCTTGCTGGGCGGTGAGCGAAGCGAACGGCCGCATCACGCTGGGTGCCAAGAAGCCCGCGCCGACCTGGTTGCCGAGGGAGCGAGCGGGAGCACCCAGTTCGGTCGTCATCATCGGCGCGGGGGCCGCGGGCACCGCCGCCGCCGAAGAAGCGCGACGGCGAGGCTACTCGGGGCCCGTGACGTTGGTCGACGTCGACGCCGACACGCCGGTCGACCGCCCGAACGTGTCGAAAGACAGCCTGGCCGGCACGGCGCCCGAAGACTGGCTGTGGCTGCACCCCGAGTCGTTCTACGAAACCCACGGCATTTCGCGCAGGCGCGGTGCGGTGAAGGCCATCGAGCGGGTCGAACGTCGGGTGGTGTTCGACGACGGTTCGACCCTGCCCTACGGCGCTTTGTTGCTGGCCACCGGAGCCACGCCGGTGACGCCGACGCTGACGGGCGAAGGCCCCCGCGTCTACACGCTGCGCACGGTGGCGAACATGCGGGCCATCATCGCGGCGGCCGACGCGTCGCTGCAGCGCGGCACCAAGCGAGCCGTGGTGCTGGGCACGAGCTTCATTGGGCTCGAAGCGGCGGCGTCGCTCAAAGCGCGCGGGCTCGACGTACACGTGATCGGCCCCGACGCCGTACCGCTGGTGCGCGTGCTGGGGCCACACCTGGGTCGAGCGGTGCGAGCGCTGCACGAGAAACACGGCATCGTCTTTCACTTCGAGCAACGGGCGACGGGCCTCACCGCGCAAGGGGTGGTGCTGGCCAATGGGCAGGTCGTCGAAGGCGACTTCGTCGTGGCCGGGGTGGGGGTACGGCCGAACGTGGCGCTGGCTGAAGCGGCCGGCCTCGCGCTCGACCGAGGCGTGCTGGTCGACGCGAAGCTGCGCACGAACGACCCGTGCATTTGGGCCGCCGGAGACGTGGCTCGCTACCCAGACGCACTGGCGAGTGAACTGATTCGAGTCGAGCACTGGGCGGTGGCCCAAAACCAAGGCCGCGTCGCCGCGCGCAACATGCTCGGCGGTTCAGAACCGTTTCGCGACGTGCCCTTCTTTTGGAGCCAACACTACGACGTCACCATCGGCTACGTCGGCCACGCCGAGTCGTGGGACGACGTTCAAGTCGACGGGTCGGTCGAAGCGCTCGACTGCGCGGTGACCTACCGTGCGAAGGGGCACCCGCTGGCGGTCGCGACGATCAACCGAGACCGCGTCAGCCTCGAGGCCCACGCCGAACTGACGAGGCGAGCCACGGCTAAAACTTGAAGTCGCTGACGAGCCGTTGCAGTTCGGCCGCCAGCCGCGCGAGTTCAGCCGACGCGTGGTCAGCCTCTTTGGCGCTGGCAGCGGCGCCGCGGGCCTGGTCGGCCACGTGCGAAATGCTCTGGGTGATTTCGGCGCTGCCCTTGGCGGCGTCAGAGACGTTGCGGCTGATTTCGTTGGTGGTGGCGGTCTGTTCTTCGACCGCTCCGGCGATGGCGTTCTGCAGGTCGCTGATCTGCCCGATGACGTTGGTGATTTCGCCAATGGCGTTCACCGCGGAGCGGGTGTCGGCCTGAATGGCTTCTATTTTGTGGCTGATGTCTTCGGTGGCTTTCGCGGTCTCTTTGGCGAGTTCTTTGACTTCGTTGGCGACGACCGCGAAGCCCTTGCCGGCCTCGCCCGCGCGCGCCGCTTCGATGGTGGCGTTGAGCGCGAGCAAGTTCGTCTGCTGCGCGATCGACGTGATGACTTTGATGACCTTGCCAATTTCGGCGCTGCTGTCTCCCAGCTTCGCGACGATGGTGTTCGTCGATTCGGCGGCTTTGACGGCGGTGCCTGCGACGCGCGCGGCTTCGGTCGCATTCTTCGAAATTTCTTTGATGCTGGCCGACATTTCTTCGGTGCCGGTCGCGACCGTTTGCACGTTGAGGTTCACTTGGCCGGAGGCGTTCGAGGCGACGCCCGCCTGCGCGGTGGTGTCGTCGGCCGAGACGGCCATGACCTTGCTGAGCGACGACAGTTCGGTCGAGGCCGAATTGAGAACGTTCGCGTTCGACGAAATGGCTCCGATGCTCGCCCGCAGTTTGCTGAAGGGCCACCGACGCCCCGGGCGATCTGGCCGACCGGGTCGTCTCCCGAGACCGGCACGCTGACGGTCAAGTCGCCCCCGGCGGCGATGCTGACGACTTCGAGCAAGGCCTCGACGCGTCGCTCGGTCTCGACCGCGCCGACTTTCGACTCGGTGATGTCGGTCGCGAACAGCGCCACTTTCGTCACCCGGCCGTCGGGGCCTTTGATGGGTTGGTAGGTCGCCCGCAACCAGGCGTCTTGGCCGTCTTTGCCGGCGCGGCGCACTTCGCGGGTCTGCGAGCGCCCCTCCAACAAGCGTGACCAGAATTCTTCGTATTCGGGAGAGTCGGCGAAACTGGGCTCGACGAATTGTCGGTGCGGCTTGCCGCGCACCTGTTCGAGTGGCAGGCCGATGGTGGCCAAGAACAAGCCGTTCGCTTTTTGCGGCAGGCGCTCTGACGAGAATTCGGCATAGGCCTGGCTTTCGGTCAACGCGTCGATGACCGCGACGTATTCATTCTTGGCGGCCTCGGCGGCCAGCTGGTCGGTGATGAGGTCCCACACTTGGAGGTAGGCGCGGAGGTCTCCGGTGGGGCCCATGAGCGGTATGACGTGGAGCTGCAACTTTTCGCCGGCCAGCTCGATGATGGCGCGGTGGGGGAGGTTTTTCGGGTCGGCGATGAGGGTGCGCACCCGGTGCGGGTTCTTGTGAAAAATGTCGATCGACCGGCCGACCATTTCTTCGACCTTCACGGGCAGCTTGTCGGCGATGCGCGCGAGCGTCTGCC
>JBGAIY010000344.1:0-8746 GCA_044225205.1 Myxococcaceae bacterium
GGCCACGGTGGCCGAGCCGTCTTGTTTCACGCTGAAGGTGATGGTCGCGTAGTCGCTGCTGAGCACCGTGCCCGAAACGGGCAAGGCGATTTCACCTTCTTGGTCTTGGCTGGGCGAGCGGCTGCTCAAAATGCCTCGGGAGCAGCGCCAGTCGAAGCACTTCTGCAGCACCCACGGTTCGGCGCAGCCCGTGCCACCGTCGGCCGAATAGACGAGCCCCCCGTCGGGCGGCTGAAACTGCCCCGCGTCGTACTGGTACTTGCTGAAGTCGGGTATGCAGAAACACCCTGAGGCGAGAGCACAGACCGCGACCACACCCAGGGCACGAATTGCGTGAATCATTGCGGCTCGTTTGGGCCGAAATTCAAATTTGAGCAAGTGCTTCTTCGCGCTCGTTTCGTCACGGTTTGAACACGCGAATGAACGGTTCGCTCACACTGGTGGTCTCGCACAAAAACACGACGACCCCGTATTCAGCGATGGTGACGCCGACCCACCACGTGCCCGCGTCGAGCGGCACGGCGCCGAGCGACGACCAGGTGTCGGTGGCCGCATGGTAGCGGTACGCCTTCGCATTGGAGGCGGGCCCGACCGCGAGCACGTCGACGCCGTTGGGGTGCGCAAAGAGGGGCACGTTGTTGGTGCCGAACGCGACGGGCGCGTCGGCCACGTCGGTCAACGTTTGGTCGGCGTTGAGGCGGTAGAAGGCGTTCGAGTCGTTGCCGCCTCCGAAGTACACCGCGCCATTCGCCGCCGCGGCGCTCTGGTGGTACGGGCCCGAGGGGGCGTCGAGTTGGCGGCTCCAGCTCGTCACCGACGCGTTCGACACGATGACGCCCCCGGTGTCGGCGAAGGCGAGCCCACCCGCGCCCGAATTCAGCTGAGGCAGCCACTCCAATGCCCCGGCGACTTGGTTGTTGGCGTTCACGAACGCCGCTGCCGAGCCCCACGGCTGCCCGTACGGCTTCTTCGCGACCGTGCCGCTGCCGTAGAAGCGCAGGTAGAGGTCGCCGGTCGAAGGGTCGAGGGCCAAGTGTTGGTACCCGTGGCCCCAGCCACCCGTGTTCACGACCGTGGTGTCTTTGACCCACACGTTCGTGGCGGCGTCGTAGGTGATGAGGGCTTGGCCGGCGAGGTGGCCCATGCCCCAAAACTGAATTTTCTGGTGAATCGAGTCCCAGTGGGCGCGGTTGGCGAACTCGAGAATCGAGTGGCCTCCCCCGGCGTCGACCAACTCGAAGTTGAAGTTGCCCGCGACGAAGTCGGCCCACTGCCCAGGCTGCATCGACGCGGCGAGCACCGCCAAGGCCGGCGGCGTACCAGACGCCAGCGTGGTGGCGGTCACCGGCAACGACGCGGCCGAGACGTTGCCCGCGGCGTCGAACGCGACGACCGTGAAGGCGTACGTCGTCGACGGTTGCAGACCGGCGCCGACCCACGACGTCGAAGCGACGGTCGCGACCGGGGTACCGTCGCGACTGACCGTGTAGCCCGTCACGCCGACCGCGTCGGTCGACGCCGCCCACCGGAGGCTGACCGAATTGACTCCGGCCGTGGCGACGAGTTGCTTCGGCACCGAGGGGGCCGTTCGGTCGGCGGTGCCGGCGTCGGGGTCGCCAGTGCTGGCGTCGGCCGAGCCTGAATCAACGACCGCCGCGCCGGCGTCGAATGCCGGCCCCCCCGAATCGGGAACCGCCGAAGCGGCGTCAGGCCCCTCGAACGCGACGCCTGAGTCTGGGCCAGGTACCGCCGCGTCGCGCGCAAAGGCCGCCGAGGCGTCACGGTCGTCGCCGAGGGAGCCCGCATCACCCGACGAGACCGACGACGGCGCCACTTCGAGGCAAGCGGTCACCAGCAGCCCACTCAACGTCAAAGCAGCAACTCGGCCCATGGAGGCTCCCGCGCGCAAAACGGCGTGCAAAACCCAAGGACAGTGGCCCTGCGACCGAGTCGCGCGGCGGTATGACCGAGTGACTTCGGGGTGTTGGCCCGCGAACTCGTGATTCAGCTCGTCGCCGAAACGCTTTCTCGCGGCGCGGGTCGACCGCGCTTGAGCTGCGAATTGACCACCACGAGCACCACCAACAACGCAGCGCCCACATAAAAGCGCCAGGTCAGTTGCTCACTCGAGGGGAACAGCACGTAAGCGAGCCCCATGCTGTAGACGGGCTCGAGCGAGACCGCGAGGGCAATGGTGTACGGGCTCAGCGTTTGAAGAACGCGGAGGCTCCACTGCCAGGGCAGCACCGTGCACACGACCGACAGCACCACGAGCAAGCCGAAGTCGCGCCAAGACAAAGCCAAGGGCGAGACGAAATCGGCCGGCCACACCACGAAGAACAGCGTCGTGGCGACGGTGGCCGACGAGAGCTCGTACAAGGTGACCCGCTGCGACGGCTGGTCTTTGGCGAAGCGGCCATTGAGGGTGCCGAACGCGGCCGAAAAGAGCGACGAACCCAAGCCCATGGCGAGGCCCACCGCGGTGGTCTGGGTTTCGAACCGCACGAGCAACGCGACGCCGAGCACCACCGCCGCGCCGATGACCAGCTCGCCGACGTTGACCTTGCGCCGAAAGACGACCGGTTCCATCAGCGCGGTGAAGAAGGTGATGGTCGACAAGCAGAGCACGGCGACCGCGACGCCCGCGTACTTGATGCAGCCGTAAAAGAGGAGCCAGTGGAGTGCGACGAGCACGCCGATGGCGAGCCAGGCCCGCGCCAAGCGGCCGTCGGCCCGAAAGCCCACCCGGTTGTACGCCATGAGGCCCGCCATGATCGGCAAGACGAGCACCAACCGGTACCACACGAGAGGCACCGCCGAAATCGAGATGCTCCGGCCCAAAATCGCGGTGAACCCCCAAATGAACACCGTGAAGTGCAGCAGGGCGTGGGCGCGCGCCGGTCGCAGTGGCGTGGCGGTCAGTGAAGCGGGCAAGGCAGACATCGCGGCCCTCGTAGCCGAACTTTCATTTTGCTTCTCGAAAAGTGAGAGACAGCGGTGCTCCAATTGCAAAAGGCAGCGAGAACAGGCGGTTCGGTGATCTGAATTCGCGCGTTTGCGCCCGGGGGTCGGGGTATGAGACGAATTGCCCATGGAGCACGAGTCGCCAGACTCAGTCGAGCCCGAAGGAACCGAAGCAGCGCCGTCTGCTCCGGTGGCGACGCCTGCTCCACTGGCCGCGGCGCTGACCCCTGCACCAATGCCTCGGCGCGACCTGACCGGCAGCCGGCTCATGCACTACGAGTTGCACGACCTGGTCGGCGTGGGCGGCATGGGCACGGTCTACCGCGCGGTCGACTTGCGCGCGGGCCGCGAAGTGGCGGTCAAGGTGCTCGACGCGCAGCACGACCCGGCCAAAGACCCCATTTCGCGCGAACGCTTTCAACGTGAAGCCCGGCTGTCGATGCGGCTGTCGCATTCGAACATCGTCGAGGTGCTCGACGCGGGCGAGTACGACGGGGTCAGCTTCATCGTCATGGAGTTGCTGCGCGGGCAGACGCTGTACCAATTGCTCGAGACCGAAAAAGCGTTGCCGACCGCGCGCGCGTTGTTCTTGTTTCGCGAAATGTGCGCCGGCTTGGCGTTCGCCCACGAGCTGGGGCTCGTGCACCGCGACCTGAAGCCCGCGAACGTGATGGTGCTGCGCGACGAAGAGACGGGCCGCGAGCAGGTGAAGCTGCTCGACTTCGGCTTGGCGAAGCCCTTTCTGGCCACGCCGTCGAGCGACGACGAAGTCACCCGCAACAACTTGGTCATGGGCTCGCCGACCTACATGGCGCCTGAACAGGCGCGCGGCGAGGCGGGCATCGAAGGTGACATTTACTCCCTGGGCGTGGTGCTCTTTCGCATGTTGACGGGCCGGGTGCCGTTCAGCGGCCGTTCGGGCATCGACGTCATCGTTCAGCACGTGCAGGCGCCGGTGCCGCACTTCGCCGAAATCGCGCCCGACGCGAGGGTGTCGGGTTCGCTCGAGTTGGTGGTGCGCCGGTGCCTCGAGAAGCTGCCGCAGAACCGCTACCCGTCGGTGAAGGCGTTGCTGGCGGCGCTGGTCGAAGCCGAAAACTCGCCGTCGTCGCCGATGCCGCCGCCGCGCCTCACGTCGTCAAGTGGCATGGCCGCGGTGAGAACCCCCACCCGGCCGCAGCTCGAAGTGATTGACGACGTGGTGCAGCCGCCCAAGCCGGCCCTTTCGCCGAACGTCGAGTTGTTCGCCTCGCAACAGCCGAAAGCCGCGAGCGCGTTCGGCTGGTTGTGGGTGGTGCTCGGGTTCATTGCGGTGGGTGGCGCCGCGTGGGTGCTGGGTCGCAGCACCGCGGGCGAACAGCCTGCCCCGGCCGCGACCGCGGCAGTGAAACCGGGTGGAGCCACGAGCCCGGCAGCGCCGAACACCGCGACGGAGCCGAATGCGAAGCCAGCAGAAGGGGCAGGCGCGACCGCGACGCCAACCGCCACGGCCGCCGCCGAACCCGTGCCGACCGTCACGCCCAAGGGCCCGGTGACGTTTCGCATCAACAGCATACCCATTGGCGCGACGGTCAAGCTCGGCGGCAAGCCCATGGGTCTGACTCCCGTGGCGTTCGAAGTGCCCGCTGACGAAAACGGCGAAGCGACGGCCGAATTGACGCTCGAGCTTCGCGGCTACCAAGCCCTCACCTTCATTGCCACGAGCTCGGGCCCCCGCTTCGACTTGGTGCAGCGCCTGCGCAAGGGCACGGGCCGGGTTCAGTTGGCACCGGTACACCCCGAACCGACGGTCGCGCCGAAAGAAGTGGCTGCACCCGTGGTGTCGGCGGCCATACCGGCGCCGGTGGCCTCGCTTCCACGCCAGTCACGCCGGTGCCTGCGCGAAGCCCGCCGCGGCGGTGGCCGTGCCCACGGCCGTGCCAACCACGGGGGGCGGCGTTCCAGCGAGCGCTCCGGTGGCACTGTCGTCGCCGAGAGCGCCTGGTCGACCTCGCGGCGGCGGTGTCGAGGCCTTCGTGCCCCTCGAACAAGTTTCAGCCCGGCCGCGGTTGGTGAACGCCGGGCAGCTCTGCGCTACCCCCGTGAAGCGGTGGCGGCTCGGGTCGAAGGCACGTCGGTGGCGCGGTGCCGGGTGACGGTCGCCGGCGCCCTCACCGACTGCCACATCACCAAGTCGGTGCCGATGCTCGATGACGCCGTCATGCAGTCGCTCACCACCCGTCAATACGAGCCCGCGAAAGTCGGCGCGAACGCGGTCGAGACTGAAATCAGCATTGTGACGCGGTTGACGGCGCGCTGAAGCAGCCTCGACTCGACGCATCAGCGGTCAAATGCCAGACTTGAGAAATGGCAGCTCCAGAATTCCGCATTGAGGTCGAAAACCTGAAAGCGCTGCGGCGGCTCCACTGGCCGATTCGGCCAGGAGTGACCGTGGTCGTTGGGCCCAACGGCGCCGGCAAAAGCACAGCGCTTTCGCTACTCTATTCATTGCGGTTGGGTTTTGAACGTGGGTTTGACGCGTCGTTGGGCTTTTTCGGCAGTGGCCGACT
The DNA here is from genome assembly GCA_044225205.1 of Myxococcaceae bacterium. Lineage (GTDB taxonomy): Bacteria > Myxococcota > Myxococcia > Myxococcales > Myxococcaceae > JAEUJT01. The sequence goes on from JBGAIY010000344.1 coordinate 5,514, forward strand.
CAAGCACTACGATGCATCAGACGGTGAAGCGATACGGGTGTCAGTTCAACTTGGGAGCGCCAAATGGGCTCTCATCATTCGCGACACAGCCCTCGTAGCGGAAGAACTCACCGAAGAGAATACGCCCGGGAGTTTCACACACCATGCGACTTCAGTAGCTCCATGGCATTTTTCGGTTCGCCCGGGGGGCCCAATCATCGGGCTGCCGCGACGCCCAGGGTTTGCTCTAGATGCGCTGTGCTCTCACCCCAGCGGTCCGGCGAGTGCACCGAATCTTATGAGACTCCGCGCTTCGGTCTTGAAGTCTGGGTTGTTCCGCATGCCGGAACTCGAAGCCCTTCGCGAAAGTGGCTCACCATCAGGAAATGATTCTGCCCTCGAGATTCGAGCGCGGAATCTGTTCACCGTTCTTAGAAACTGGCACGGACAGAGCGACCATGAGCACCGCATTCAGTTTGTCGAGAGGTGGATGAGCGAGTGTTTCCCCCGCGAATTTCGAAGGTTCGACTTCTCGCAGATTGCACAACGCACAACAGCGTTTGCGCTCACTCCGAGGGCCGACAAAACCAAGCTTGCTCCAACCGATTGGTCAGACGGCTTTCTCTGCGTTCTCTCACGCCTCGCTGCGGTCGCCTCAGTCGACAGCGCCGACGTTGTCACGATTGATGAACCCGAAAACGCACTTCACCCCAAGCTCATTGCGATGCTCATCGAGGCCCTCAAGGAGTGGTCGACCTCGTATGGCACGCGAATCGTTGTGGCTACCCATTCGCCTGTACTGCTTGATCAGTTTCATGAAGAACCTGAACGAATACTCGTGATGGACTCAAACGCCGAAGAGAACCCCACGCCTCTCGACGCGATCAAGAAGCGAGACTGGCTCCGGAATTTCTCACTCGGCGACTTGTACAGCCACCTCGAGGTTGGTGCGCCGACTCCATGAAAACCGTGCAATTCATCGTTACAGGCAAGTGCGAAGAGTTGGCCCTGCATTCGTCGTTTAGAACCGTCTTCCCGGAATTGCAGTTCAACCGGCCAACACGCTGCCAGCCGATGACGAGTAGTAGCTACTTACCTCCGCTGGCGAGCGGTGTTCGAAGTGTGATCGACAAGTTCGCGCGGAGCCTCGTCGGAGCGGTTGATGAATATGAGGGGCTCGTTGTTGGTGTTGACGACCTCGAAATTGAAAACGAGGGCAAAGAACACCTGATTGCCACAGAGGTCGCTCACGCCGTCAACCGAGCGATAAGCGAGATGTTCCAAGGCCCGAAAGTGGCGCGCATGCAAAAGGCGGTACGAGAACGTTGTTCATTCCACCTCCTGATCCCAATGGTCGAGGCATATTTTTTCGGTGACTTGAGCGCCCTTGCTTGCGCGAATCTTGTCCAAGTGAACAAGTTCGACCCCGTCGCGTGCGACGTCGAGGCTTTCGAGGTCGATGATGATCGCTTCCTTCAGCCCGAAGATACCGACGACAAAGACGACTGGTGCCGAGGGGGCCGTGAACGCCGAAAACACCCCAAACGGTATCTCAAGTTCCTCACTGGGAACGGCGCACCAGGAAACTTTCTCTACCGAGAGACCAAGGGCGGCAAAGTGGTACTCGAGAGAATTGACTGGCGGCGAGTCACCGAACGAAGTCATTTCACGCGTTCGGCACGTGCCCTTCTTACAGACCTCAGCGACTTCTGTATGCACGGCTTTGAGAACCGACCCGATACTCAAACGCTTCGCAATCGTCCGTACCCCCGGCGACACTAGGCGACGAGGTCAGCCGTCTCGAGGTTGCGCGCGGCGCGCCAGCTCGAGAATGCGCCGATGGCGAGCGGCCAGCCGACGGCGACGAGCAGCGCCACGGTCGGCCCCAGCGCGTTCGCCAGCCAAAACCCGACCGGCCCGAGCACCGACAATTCGGGGTCGACGCTGGTCAACAGCCCGACCCGGGCGGCTTCGCTGGGGTTGAGCACCGACGCGAAGAAAATGACCTGCGGAGGCAGCGGCGTGCGGAGCAGCACGGTAATGAGAAACACGTCGTGAACGGCGGCGGTCACGACCCACGCCACGAGCGCGGTGACCACGGCTCGCTCGAGCGTCTTCGCGCGCGAAGAAATGTACAACCCGACGCCCAGAAACGAGAACACGAGCGCGGTGGTGATGGCGAGGCTGCGCGCGGCGATGCCGGCCAGCTCGGGCTCGTCGTCGGCGAACAGCGCGGCGAATGTGCACCCCGCCATGATCACCACGAGCGGCGCGATGAGCACCATGACCCGAGACAACAACAGCCCATAGAACCACGTCGAGCGACGCACCGGCTGCGCCAACAGCAACTCACAGAAACCGCTCGTCTTCGCCTTGACGATGGCCGAATGCGTGCCCACCAACACGACGAGGGGGAAGACGACGATGACGGCGTTCGCGAGATTCAACAGCACGCGGGAGAGGCCGGTGAAGCCGAGCACGCTCGACTCTCGCAGGCCCAGCCACACGAACGTCACCAGCAACCCCAGGTAGAGCCCCGACGCGAGCAGCAGCCACTTCGAGCGAAGGGCCTCCATCAACTCGAGCCGAGCAAACGCCCACACCGCTTTGGAGCGCGCGGTCATGGGCTCACCCCCGACGGCGCCGAAGTCTTGGCGCGAACCGCAGCCTGCACTTGGGCAAACGCGACACCGTCGTCGGCCCCGACATAGCCAAAGTCCATCGGGGTGTGGGCGCGGGCGTAGTGCGCTTGCTCGGCGCGGCCCCAGCCTTCGCCCAGGTGCACCCACTGCGCTTGCGGCGTGACGTGCTCTCGGTCGACGTACGCCACCATGCAGCCGACGTCGTCGAAGAACTTGCGAGAACCGTCGGCCAAGACGAGCTGCGCGGCCGGGGCTTTCTCAGACAGCAGCATCATGCAATGGGCGCACGGTTCTTTGCCCCACACGGGTTCGGCGGGCTGGGTGCCGTTCGCACAAGCGGCCAACAACAACACGACGACCAACGGTTTCATGGCGTGCTCCTCAACGGCTTTTCATTGGTGCTGGCCCAAACGTCCATGTCGCGTTGAACGCGGCCATCTTTCATTTCAATGACGCGGTCGACGAACCGCCGAACCTCGTCGACTCGGTGCGAGCACACAATCAACGTCGATTCTTTGGGCCGCTGGGCGACGAGTTCGAAGAAGACGTCGCGGGCGTGAGCATCGAGGTTCGCGGTGGGTTCGTCACACACGAGCACGGCGCTCTGGGTCG
>JBGAIY010000345.1:0-8511 GCA_044225205.1 Myxococcaceae bacterium
CTTCGGTCGGTGGTGGCCGACTTCGACCTACTGGGGCCAAAGCACCATCACCGGCGCGGGCGGCGTTGGGACCGTCAGCAGCTTCCCCTACGCGTCGAAGAGCGACGACGGCGACGACGATGAGTAAGCAATGGCGCTTGGAGCCTGGAGGCACGGCATGAAGTACTTCGGTGGAGTCTTGGTGTTGTTGTACGCCGCGATGCACGCGCTGGGGGCTGGCACAGGGTGTGTTGTCGGGCACGCGCGCCGAAATTGAACGGGCCGAAGCGGTGTGTCGGCATCGCGGGCTGCGCACGACGAGGCTGCAGGTGGGCGCGGCGTTTCACAGCCCGTTGGTGGCACCCGCCGCCAACGCGTTTCGGGCCGGCCTCGAGTCGGTGGCGTTTCAGGTACCCACCCTGCCGGTCATTTCAAACAGCACGGCAACGCCGTGGCCACAGAATGCCGACGCCGCCAAAGACTTGCTCGGCCAACAGCTGGCGCTGCCGGTGCGGTTCAACGAAGTCGTCGAACGGCTCTTCGCTGACGGCGCGCGAACCTTCGTCGAGGTCGGCCCGCGCTCGGCGCTCACCGGCATGGTGCGGGCGACGCTCGGCAGCAAGCCACACCACGCGATCGCCGTTGATGCCAACTCGTCGCGCGGGGGGCTGTTCGATTTGGCCAATGCACTCGCCCGCGTGGCCGCGGTTGGCCACCACGTGGCACTCGAGCGCTGGCAGGCCATGCCCGCGGCGCCCCGAGCAAACCCGAATGGGCCGCGCGTACCGAAGATGCAGGTGCCGCTGACGGGTGCGAACTACCGAGCCCCCTTCACGCCGTTGCCGCGCGTCGAACGAAAGCCGACCGCGCGTACCGCCCAGCCCTTGGCGGTGACGACGCAGCCTTCGAGCGACGCGCTGCGGGCCAACCAAGAGCACCTCCGCGCACTCCAGGCCATGCAGGAGCAAACCGCCCGGCTGCATCAGAAGTTTCTCGAAGGCCAGTTGGCGACCCAGCAGGCCTTTCAAGCCATGCTGCAGGGGGCCCCGACCGCGACCGTGATTCGCCCACCGGTCGTACCGACACACCCACCAAAGCCAACCGCGGTCACGCCGATCGCGGCAACGCCAGTGGCTGCACTGCCGGCGAAACCCGTCACCGTCGACGCGCGCCAAACCGTGCTCGACGTGGTGGCCGACGCAACCGGGTACCCCGTCGAAACCCTGTCACTGTCGATGGACCTCGAGGCCGACCTCGGCATCGACTCCATCAAGCGCGTCGAGATTCTCTCGTTGCTCTCGAAGCGAATGCCCGGCGCTCCTTCGGTGAACCCCGAAAAGCTCAGCTCGCTCAAGACCTTGCAGCACGTGCTCGACTTCGTCGGCGGTGGCCAGAGCGCCTCCGCCCCGGCCGAAGCGCCGGTGGCCCCAGCGCCAAGCGCGCCAGCGCCTGCGAAGGCGGGAGCGCGGCTCGTGTCGCGGCGCATCGTGGTGCCGACCCGACTGGCGGTCGGAACACCAGTGGCGCTGCCTGCCGGTGAGTGGTTGGTCACCGGAGACGACGGTCTGTTCGCGTCGGCGTTGGTGAGTGCCCTGAAGCAAGCAGGCCACAGCGCTCGGGTGTGGTCGCTGAACACCGCGGCAGCCACGAGCGCCGACCCTTCACTGAAGGTCGCCGGCGTGGTGCTGATTTCACCGACGGGGCCGTGGTCGGGCCAAACCGAACGCATGGTGAAGAACGCGCTGTTCGGTACCCGAGCCATGGCCAAGAAGCTCCGTGAACAGCGTGGCCTGTTGGTGGCGATTTCACGACGCGATGGGGCGTTCGGGCACACCGCGCCGATCGCGACCGATCGCGCGTTGCATGGAGCGCTCGCCGGGTTGGTGAAAACGGCGTCGCACGAATGGCCCGAGGTGCGTTGTCGCGCCATTGACGTCAGTTCGGCCTGGGCCGACGCCGACGCCGCGACCGAAATCGCCCGCGAGCTCGCCCTCGACGGCCCGTTGGAAGTGGGGCTGGGCCCAGCCGGTCGAGTCACGCTGTCAATGAAGCCGCAAACGGCGCACGCGCGTCACAGCGGGCAGCTCGAACGCGGCGACGTCGTCGTGGTCACCGGTGGCGCCCGTGGAGTCACGGCCGAATGTGCCCGAGCGCTGGCGCAGCGGCACCAGGCCACGTTGCTGCTCTTGGGCCGAACGTTGGAGCCGACGACTGAAGCGCCCTGGCTCGAACAGGCGCACGACGAGGCGACCATCAAACGGCTCTTGCTCGAACATGCACCAGCGGGCCCGAAGCCGACCCCGAAGCAGCTGGGCGACGCGTGTCGTGGGGTGTTGGCGGCGCGAGAAATTCGCTCGAGCCTGCGGGCGCTTCAAGCGGCGGGCGTTCGAGCCGAATACCGTTCGGTCGACGTGCGCGACTCAGGCCGCCTGGCCGAGGTTCTCACCGAAGCACGTCGCACGCTGGGCCCGATTCGCGGGGTCATTCACGGTGCCGGCGTGTTGCGAGACAAGCGCATCGAAGACAAGCGCGACGACGACGTCGACCAGGTCGTCGACACCAAACTCACCGGGCTGCGGGCATTGCTCGAAGCCACCGCGCACGACGACCTGAGGGTCTTGGCGCTGTTCGCCTCGGTCACCGGCCGCTTTGGGCGCCGAGGGCAAGCCGATTACGCCCTGGCGAACCAAGCACTCGTCTCGGTGGCGCAGGTCGAAGCCGCCCGCAGACCCTTCTGCCGGGTCGTGGCGCTCGACTGGGGCCCATGGGAAGCGGGCATGGTGACCCCCGCCCTCAAAGCCGAGTTCGAACGCGAAGGCGTGGCCCTGATACCGCTGGCCGAAGGGGCCGAGGTGTTCTGCGAAGAGATGAACACCGCCCCCGCGAGCGCGGTCGAAGTCGTTGTGGGGGCGGGCTTTGGTGAGGCCGTGGGCTCGGGCGCGGCGGTCAGCGCGTGGTCGCTCGCGGCCACCCACCACCTCGACCCGGCGTGGCCCATCTTGCGCGACCACCGGCTGTCGGGGCGCCCGGTCTTGCCGCTCGCCCTCTCGCTCGAGTGGTTGGCCCAAGCCGCCGCGAAGCACCAGCCCGACACCACCGCCGAGGCGCTGGCGACGCTCGACGACGTTCGGGTGCTCAAGGGCGTGACCGTGGGGCTCAGCGGCGAAGACGTCTTCGTCTGGGTGGGCCCGCTCGAGCCGACGCCCATGGGGCCTCTCGCGCGAATCGAACTGCGCAACGCGCGCGACCAAGTACACGTGCGCGCCACCGCGCGGTGGCCAGCGACGCAGGCCTCGAAAGCCGTGCCCACGGCGCGCCTCGAAGGGCTGCCGGCCTGGCCGCACACGGTGCGCCAGGCGTACACGACCCAGCTCTTTCACGGGCCCGCGCTCGAAGTCATTGAGGCGATTGACGGCCTTGGGCCCGAAGGCATGCGCGTGCGGCTCAAAGCGCCGCCGCCGACCGACTTGGTACCCACGGCGACGCACGGCTGGGTCACCAACCCCGCGGTCATCGACGGCGTGTTTCAGGCGTTGATTGTCTGGTGCCGCTCGCAACGAGGAGCGCCGTCGCTCCCGTCGCGGTTGGGAGCCTGGAAGCAGTTCGCGCCCTTCGGTGGCCACGTCAACGCGTCGATTTTCGTTCGTGACGCCGACGCCGGTTCGGTGACGTGTGACGTCGACCTCGCCGACGACACGGGCCAACTCGTCGGCCGACTCGAAGGCTACGTGTGCACGGTCAGCGCGACGCTCGAGCAAGCGTTCGCCCCCGAACCGACGGCGGTGACCCCGTTGACCACGTCGGCATGACCGCGCCACGCGCCATCGCCATTGTCGGCCGGGCGGGCCGCTTCCCCCAAGCGGCTGACGTCGAGACGCTGTGGGCGAACGTGCTCGCGCGGCGCTCGGCCGTGCGAGACGTGCGACCCGAGCGTTGGCCCGTCACGGCCGCCGACATGCTGAACGCCCACGGGGCCCCCGACCGGGCGCGCTCGGGCCGGGCGGCGTTGCTCGAACCACTCGAATTCACCGCGACGGGTCTCGACCTGCCCGACGCGTTGCTCGCCCGCCTCAGCCCGCTCAACAAACTCACGCTCCAAGTGGGTTGGGAGGCGTGGGTGAATGCCGGAGACCCCTCGCTCGCCGACGCGACACGCGCGGGGGTAATCTTGGCGAACATCGCCCTCCCCACCGACGGAGCTTCGGCGCTCGCCGAGGCGGCGGTGCTGGGCGGCCTCGACGATCTGCCCGACCGCGCGACGACCACCGCCGAGCCGCTCGACCGCTACACCAGCGCGCTGCCCGCCGGCCTGTTGGCGCGCGGGCTCGGTCTCAAAGGCCCGAGCTTCACCCTCGACGCCGCGTGCGCGTCTTCGCTGTATGCGATTCACCTGGCGTGCGCCGAACTCGAAGCAGGCCGGCTCGACGTCGTTCTGGCCGGTGGCGTGTCGCTGCCCCAGGCGCTCTACACCCAAGTCGGCTTCACTCAACTGCAAGCGCTTTCGCCCTCGGGCGTCTGCGCCCCATTTGATAAGCATGCAGATGGCCTGGTGGTCGGCGAAGGTGCGGGCGTGTTCGTGCTTCGGCGGCTCGAAGACGCCGAACGAGACGGCGCGCGAATTTGGGGCGTGATTCGGGGCATCGGCTTGTCGAACGACGTGGGTGGCAGTCTCTTGTCGCCCGAGCAAGAGGGCCAACTCCGGGCCATGCGCGCGGCGTACGCCCAAGCCGGCTGGAGCCCGGCCGACGTTCAGCTGGTCGAATGCCACGGCACCGGCACGCCGAGGGGCGACGCGGTCGAATTGTCGAGCATTGCCAAGCTGTTTGGGCCGTCTCCCGCCGTCATCGGTTCGGTGAAGAGCAACGTCGGCCACCTCCTCACCGCCGCCGGGAGCGCGGCCTTGTGCAAAGTGCTCTCGGCCATTGACGCGAAAACGCTGCCTCCGTCGGCCAACCATTCAGCGGCGACCCAGGTCGACGCGTTGGGTGGTTCGACGCTGCGCATGCTCGAAGCGCCCGAGCCGTGGGTTGCTTCGGGAGCGCCACGCCGTGCCGCCGTGTCGGGGTTCGGCTTTGGCGGCATCAACGCGCACGTGTTGGTCGAAGAATACGTGGCGGCGCCAGCCCGCACGACCGAACGGCACCGAGCGCGAGCGCCCGACATTGCCGTCGTGGGGCTCGCGAGCCACTTCGGGGGCCTCACGACCGCCCAGGCGCTGCAGCACGCGTGGTTCAACGGGCGCGCCATTCGAACCGATCGCCCCGGTGCTCGGTGGCCGTGGCCCGCGCCCGTCGACGCCCAGGTCACCGGCAGTTGGCTCGACTCATTCGAGCTGCCGTTGGGGCGGTTCAAAATCCCGCCGCGCGAACTGACGTCGATTCTGCCGCAGCAGTTGTTGATGTTGAAGGTGGCGGCCGAGGCACTCGACGACGCGAGCGTCGCACGCACGACCGCCCAGGCGCCGCACCTCGACATGGGCGCCGTCATCGGGCTCGGGCTCGACCTCGAGACGACGACGTTTCACCTTCGGTGGGTGACCCAAAGTCGCATGCGCGCTTACATTCAGCAGCGGCGGCTCGACGTGAGCGAAGCCGAGTTGAATGACTGGGTCACGCGGGTCTGCGACCGGCTGGGGCCTCCCCTCGACTCGACCCGCACCTTGGGCGCGCTGGGGGGCATCGTGCCTTCGCGAATCGCCCGTGAGTTCTTCTTGGGCGGGCCGAGCTTCGCGGTGTCGAGCGAAGAATCGTCGGGTTTGCGCGCCCTCGAAGTGGCCGCGCGGTTTCTGCAACGGGGTGAGGCGCGGGTCATGTTGGCCGGCTCGGTCGACCTCACGGGAGACCTGCGGCAGGTGTTGGCGACCAACGCGGTACGGCCCTACTCGAAGAGGGGCCAGGCCCGGCCGTTCGACGAGCAGGCCGACGGCCCCACGCTGGCAGAAGGCGCCGCGGCGGTGGTGCTCAAGCGCCTCGACGACGCCATTGGCGACAACGACCGGGTCTACTCGGTCGTGCGGGGGTTCGGTTCGGCCGGCGGGGTGGCCTTGAAATCGGGTACCGCGCGGGTCGACGCGCTCACCCGGTCGATGCGGTCGGCGCTCGTCGAAGCCCAGGTCGACGCGGGGTCGGTCACGGTTCACGTGGCGCACGGCAGCGGCGCGCCCGACGAAGACCGCGACGAGGCGACCGCGCTGCAAGCGGTGTACGCGCGGGGCGCCGTGACGTCGGTCGCTGGGGTCATCGGTCACGCCGGAGCGGCTTCGGGCCTCGCGTCGTTCGTGGGCGCTTCGCTCTCGTTGTTTCACGAGGTCGTGGCGCCGATGCCGGGCATCGAGTCGGCCATTGCCGAATTGGGCGCGGCGCTGCACGTGCCCCAAACGCCGCAGGTGTGGTTGCGCAACCGCGTCGAAGGCCCGCGGCGAGCCGGGGTGACTTCGTTCGGTGTCGACGGCTCGGCGACGCACGTCGTGGTCGAAGGCGTCGAGCGCGGGGCCAGCGACGAGGCCGCAGCGCGCGCCCGCCCGCTCGGTTCGCGGCAGGTCGCCCTGTTCACCTGTGGTGCCGACGAAGTTGACTCGCTTCGAAGCTTCGCCGCCGCGGCACCGGCCGAGGCCCTGGGTGACGTCGAAGTGCTCGCCAGTGCTTGGTTTCGGCGTTCGGTCGGGCGGGGGCCGAACGCGCCCACGCGCGCCTTCGTCGCCACGAGCCGCGATGACTTGGTTCGGCAACTGGGTCGACCGCCCTCGACGGCGCCCACTCGGTTGGGCGGCGACGTCGCCTTCGTCTTTCCAGGGTCGGGCAACCACTTCATCGGCATGGGCCGTTCTTTGGGCGTCGCGTTGCCCGAGGTCTACCGCGCGCTCGACGCCGAGGTGGGTGAGCTCGAGCAACAGCTCATGCCCCGCTGGGTGACGCCGTGGCGCCAGTCGTGGGGGCCGGCGTGGCCGAGCGAAGCGGCCCAGGCGCTCGCGGCGGCCCCGGAGCGAATGATCTTGAGCCAAGTGGCCCACGGCCTTTCGGTGAGCGACGCGCTGCGAAGGTTCGGGGTGAAGCCCGACGCGTACCTGGGGTACAGCCTCGGTGAATCGGCGGCGCTGTTCGCGTCTCGAACCTGGCGCGACCGCGACCTCATGTTTCACCGCACGAGCGAGTCGCCACTGTTTCGCACCGAGCTGGCAGGGGCGAATGACGTCGTGTACCGCGCCTGGGGTGCACGCGACTGGCACGTGGTCATCGTCAACCGCGCCGCGAACCACGTGCGCGAGCGACTCCAGGGCACGGCGGCGTTGCTCATCGTCAACGCGCCGAACGAATGCGTCATTGGTGGGCGGAGGCCCGACGTCGAACGCACGGTCGCCCAACTCGGTTGCGAAGCGCTGGAGATCGAAGGCGTGCCCACGGTGCACTTGCCGGTCATGAAGGCGGTCGCCTCCGAATACCGAGCCCTGCACGAATTGCCGTCGACCCCGCCCGAAGGCGTGCGGTTTTACAGCGCGGCGTGGGGCCGTGCGTACACCCCGACGACGGCGAACGCCGCCGATTCGATTCTCGCGAACGCCCAAGACGGGTTCGACTTTCAGAAGGTCGTCGAGCAGGCCTGGGCCGACGGCGTGCGGGTCTTCGTCGAAGGCGGGCCACAGGGCTCCTGTTCGCGAATGATCACGCGCATTCTCGCGGGGCGCCCGCACCTCGCGGTGAGCGCGTGTCAGCGCGGGCCAGACGGGTTCACGACGTTGCTGCAGGCGCTGGCCAAGCTGGTCGAGGCGGGAGTCGCCGTCGACCTGACACCGCTCTATGGGCCGGGCCACGGCATCAGCGTGGAACCGAACGTCGCAAAGCCGAGCACCCGAGTCAGCCTGGCTCGTCAGATGCCGCCACGGCCACCCCGGCCGCGCTCCCAAACCGCGACCAGCGTCGCCGCTCCCTCGCCGCGGCCGCCCCCGCCCCTGAAAGCCCCGAGCATGCCGCACGACCCGGTTTCGCCCGCCACGTCGCTGTTCTTGGCCGCGGAGGCCTCGGCGGCCGCGCACGAGGCGTATCTCGCCTTTGCGCAGCAGGCGACGAGCCTTCAACTCCAATTGTTGGCCGAGCAGCAACAGCTCGGCGAACGAACGCCCCTGGCCCAACAACCAGCGCCTCCCGCGAGCACCCAACCGGCGCCGGCCGCTGGCGCACTGGTGGCGTTCGACCGCGCCCAGTGCCTCGAATTCGCGACCGGCGCCATTTCGAACGTGCTCGGCTCCGATTTCGCCGCGGTCGACGCCCACCCCACCCGGGTGCGACTCCCCGACGAGCCGTTGATGTTGGTCGACCGCATCATGCTGGTCGAAGGCACCAAGGGCCTCCTGGGCCCTGGGCGCGTGGTGACCGAGCACGACGTGCGCGAAGGCGCCTGGTACCTCGACGGGGGGCGGGCGCCCGTCTGCATCAGCGTCGAAGCGGGCCAGGCCGACCTGTTCTTGTCGGGGTACCTCGGCATCGACTTCAAGACGCGTGGCGAACGCGTCTACCGGTTGCTCGACGCGAAAATCAC
>JBGAIY010000346.1:0-9266 GCA_044225205.1 Myxococcaceae bacterium
ATGACCACGAACAGCACGCCCGCACCACGCTGCAACATTCGGGGCGGCACCACGCGCACCAGGGCTTCACCCGCCACGACGGCGATGGCCGAACTCAACACGAGCGCCGAAGCCGACCCGACGAAGACCGCCCAGCGAGACGAACCCGAGGTCGAAAACGAGAGCGTGGCCAATTGGGTCTTGTCACCCAATTCGGCAATGAAGACCGCGACGAACGTGGTGCCGATGAGCTTCCAATCCATCCTCCGACTGTACTGTGGTAACACCACGAGCGCCCCATGATCTCCACGGTTGAGAAAGTGCTGTTTCTCAAGTCGATTGATTTGTTCTCGCAAATACCTGGAGAAGACTTGGCGGCCATTGCCCTCATTTCAACCGAGGTGCGGCGCGACCAAGGCGACGAAGTGTTCGCCGAAGGCGAGTCGGGCGACGCGCTCTACATGGTCATCGACGGCAAAGTTCGCGTTCACAAGCAAGAGCGCGTCATCGCCGAGTTGGGTGAACGCGAATGCTTCGGCGAAATGGCCATACTCGACGCGTCGCCGCGGTCGGCCACCGTCACGTCGATTGCCGAATCAAATTTGCTGAAGATCACCCGCGAAGATTTTCAAGAAATCATGACCGAGAAGCCGGAGATCGCCATGGGCGTGATCAAGGTGCTGACCCGCCGACTGCGCGACGCCATTCGGTAGCGCAAGGCCATCAAAACGAAGTAAATTCAGGCACTTCGACGGTCGCCACAAGGTCGACAGAGGTGTTACAAGCCCCCACCTCGCCCTGGAGGCCCCTTGTCGGAACTGCCCAAAGCGTCGTCTGAGCCCGCCCACAAAGAATTCAAGCCGTACGTTTCGGCCGACCAGTCGCCGGTTGAACTGACCGCGCGCGGGCTGATTTTGGGCTCGGTGCTGGGCGTGGTGTTCGCCGCGTCATCGGTGTACCTCGCGGTTCGCGTGGGCATCACGGTGTCGGCCTCGATACCGGTGGCGGTGCTGTCGATCGCCGTGTTTCGCGCGCTCGGCAAGTCGAGCATTCTCGAGAACACCATCGTGCAGACGACCGGGAGCGCGGGCGAGTCGCTCGCGTTCGGTGTCGCCGCGGCGCTGCCGGCGCTGTTGCTCATGGGGTACGACATCAGCCTGTGGCACGCGTTTTTGGTCGCCGCGCTCGGCGGCGTGCTCGGCGTGTTGATGATGATACCGCTGCGCCACGGGCTCATCGTTCAAGAGCACGGCAACCTCACCTACCCCGAGGGCACCGCTTGCGCAGACGTGTTGATCGTCGGCGAAAAAGGCGGCACCGAAGCGAAGACCGTGATCGTCGGCTTCGTCACCGGGTTGCTCTACAAGTTCTTCTACGCCGGCCTGAAGATCTGGAAAGAGACGATCGGCGTTTCGTTGTCGTGGGTCGACCAAGCCACCAACAAAATCAAAGGCTATGTCGGCGGCTCGCTGGCCATGGAGGTTAGCCCCGAGCTGCTCGGGGTGGGCTACATCATTGGGCCCAAGGTCGCCGGGGTGACCTTCGCCGGCGGCGTGCTCTCGTACCTCATTCTCATACCCGCCATTCAGTTCTTCGCCGGGCCCCTCACCGTCGAGCAGCTCAAAGACATGGGCGTCGCGGCGACCCACACCGTGCGCGACATGTCGCCCGGCGCGGTGCGAAACGCGTTCGTTTTGTACATTGGCGCCGGCGCCGTCGCGACGGGTGGGCTCATCAGCCTGGGCCGCTCGTTTCCCACCATCATTGGGGCGTTCAAGCGGGGGCTCGACAGCCTGCGCGCGTCACGGGGTGGAGCGTCGATGAAGCGCACCGAGCAAGACCTGCCGATCACCGTCGTGTTGGTGGGCTCGCTGTTGTTGGTCGTGGCCATTGCCTTGGCGCCGCCCCTGCACATCAACCTCATCGCCGCGGTGCTGATCGTCGTGTTCGGCTTCTTCTTCGTCACGGTCAGCTCGCGCATCACCGGCGAAATCGGCTCTTCGTCGAACCCGATCTCCGGCATGGTCGTCGCCACCCTGCTCGTGACCTGCCTCATCTTCTTGGTGCTCGGGTGGGACTCGCCACAAGACCGCTTCATGGCGCTCACGACCGCCGCGATCGTCGGCATCGCGGCGTCGAACGGCGGCACGACCGCCCAAGACCTGAAGACGGCGTACTTGGTGGGCGGCACTCCCCGCCGACAACAAATTGCGCTGTTCGTCGGCGTGCTCACCAGCGCTTCGCTCATCGGCGCGACGCTCGTGGCGCTCAACACCGCCTACACCTCGAACATACCCGAGACCCACGACGGGGTGACGTTGCAAGAAATGACGACCGACACCCAGCCGGTCTTCGAGGCGCCGTTCACCGCGAATGACCCGAGCCTCGCGCTCGACAAAGCGCTGTGGGCCGAAGGCGTCGAACTGCGCGGCAACGTCGTTCGCAGCTTCTCGGCCAAGACGGTCGACGAGCTCAAAGCGAAGAGCATCAAGCTCGAAAACCGCACCGCGACCCTCGGCGAATTGGGCACGCTGGGCGCCGGCGTCGAAAAATCGCTGCGCATTGGCTTCGCGCGCGGCACCGCGGGCCTCATCGACGGCAAGTATTTGGTCAACGAGGCCGGCCACATCGAATACCTGGTCGACCCGGGCATCGGCGGCCGCGTCAACGAATTCTTGGGCCGCAAGTACACCCGCTTCGACGCGCCGAAAGCCCGGCTGTTCTCGCTGATCATCGACGGCATTCTGACGCAAAAGCTGCCGTGGACCTTGGTGCTCTTGGGCGTGTTCATTGCGCTCATGCTCGAGCTGTGCGGCGTGGCCGCGCTGCCCTTCGCCGTCGGCGTGTATTTGCCCATTTCGACGACCTCTCCGATCTTCGTGGGTGGCCTGGTGCGGTGGTTGGTCGACCTGCGCCGCGCGAAAAACCGGGGCGCCGCGGCCGCCGCCGGCCACGACACCGAATCGGAGTCGTCGCCCGGCACTCTGCTCTCATCGGGCTACATCGCCGGAGGCGCCATCGCCGGCGTCGTGCTCGCGTTTCTCACCATTCCCAAAGATGGGGCGATTCTCGAGGCCATTGACCTGCCCAAGCACCTGGGCGGCTTTCTCGACGTGGTCGGCGAGAGCGACGCCGCGAGCCCCGTGAAGAGCGCGCTGTGGGGCTTGCTCTTTTTCGTCGGGCTCGCGTGGTACCTGTACCGCGTGGCCTCGAAGCCCAGCGTCGAAACGCCCTCGAAGTAACCCCGCAGGCGGGCTGTAGGCAAAAGTACGCTCGTGGCGACCAATTCTCGAGAACGGTTGCTGCGGGCGGGCATACACTGAGGGGGCATGGCCGCCACCCCTGTTCCTTCGACACCGTCGCAGTTGGCCAGTCAGGCGAACGCCGCCAGCGCGGCGGCCGACCCCATGGTCGACCCCAAGGTTCGCAAGCAAGTCGACGCCGCGCGCGGGGTCGCTTACCACTTGCTCAAGGGCATGAAGACCATCGGTTTTTACCGACATGCCGAAGCGAAATTCACCGAGTTCGTGACCAAGGCGTTCGACGCCTTGACCGCGTACCTCGAAGAATACGGGCAGCTGCAGCTCAAGGTCGAGCTGACGAACTTCACCCTCTTCAAGCAAGACCTGTTCACCGAAGACAGCGCCATGCCGTTCAAGTTTTACAAAGACGGCATTCGGCAGCTCGTGTTTCGCAAAGAGTTCACCATTGAAGAACTGGTCTCATTCACGCTGATCGCCCTCAGCGACCCCGACCGCGGCGCCGAAGACATCAACGCCCAGCTGTGGCGCGCCCAGATGCCGCACTTCGAATACATCATGGTCGAAGGCTTCAGAATGGACGAGTTCTCTGAAGAAGAAGTGCAAGTCGAAGTCGACAAGGTCGTCGACATTCTGCAGCGGCGCTTGCGCACCCATTCAGACGACTACTTGCGCTTTGCCCGCGTGAACGAAGAAGACCTCGAAATGAAGCTCGACAACATCGAGCAAATGCGCGGCGTGGTGATCACCGGCATCACCGCCGACCCCACGCTGAAGGCGAAGCTGCAAAAAGACGTGCACGAAGAAGAGAACCAACGCCTGTTTCCCAAGCTGATCAGCGCGGTGTTTCAGGTGGTCGAGTCGGGCGTCGACGACGCCGAACTGTTGAGCGACATGTTCACCCAGCTGCTCGACGCCATGCTGATTCAAGAAGACTTCGCGATCATCAACCAAGTCGTGCTCAAGCTGCGCGCGATGGAACAGCGCCAAGGCGCCGACAGCGCCGTCGGCCGGCTCTTGCGCAACTTCGTCGCCAAAATGGGAGAAGAGCAGCGGCTCAACCGGCTGGGCGACGTGCTCAAGCTGAAGCTCAAAAGCCCGCAAGACGTGAGCCGCTACCTGACGACGCTCACGCCCGACACCGTGACCATGCTGCTCGACGTGCTCGAAGTCGTCGAACTGCCCGACAACCGCATGTTGCTCAACGAAACGCTGCTCACGTTCGCGAAAACCAACCCCGACCCCTTCGTCAACCGGCTCAACAACACCGAAAAGCCGCAAGTGCAACGCGACATGGTGTTCATTCTCGACCGCACCAACCACCCCGACAAACTCAAGTTTTTCGCGAGCATGTTGAAGTCGCGAAACCTGGCGTTGAAGCTCGAAGTCATGGGCATCATCGCGCGGGGCCGCAGTGGCGAAGCCCGAAAAATGATTTCGTCGCTGCTCGACGACGAGACCATGCAGGTTCGCCTGCAAGCGGCGCGGGTGCTGCCCGAATTCGACCGTGAAAAGGCCTTCGTCGACCTCATGAAGCTGGTGAAAGAACCCCGGTTCGAAAAGCGCGCCCCCGAAGAACGCGAGGCCATGTACAGCGCCATCGGTTCGACCGGCATGCCTGGAGCGGTCACCTACTTCACCCAGCTGCTGCAAGCCAAAGGCGGCCTGTTCAACAAGCAGAAGGTCATCGAAGACAAGGTGTTGGCGATCGCCGGCCTGGGCGGCGCGTGCACCATTCAAACCGCCAAGTTGCTGACCGAAATCGCCGACGACAAGACCCAGCCGACCGAGGTGACGCAGGCCGCGCGGCAGCACCTTTCACGGGTGCGCAAGGCGCTCTTCGGTTCGACCCCGCAGGAGACCTGAGATGGCCGAGAACCTTCAAATACAGAAGGCGTCTTCGCAAGCCGGCGACTCCGAGCTGCTCGACACCTACGGCCGCGAGCACAACGAAAAGCTGCAGACCATGGCCCGCGGCCTGGTGTCGAACCTCTACATGTTGCTGCGGTCGGTGAAAATGTACGACCCCGACAACTCGGTCTTCGACAAGCCGCTCAACCAGCTGCAAGAGACCGTCAACAGCATCATTCGCAAAGAGGGCAAGCTCGAGCTGATGGGCGTGAAGCAGTCGTTTTACCTGAACGGCATGCTCGTCAAGGTCGACATGGCCTCGCTCGACAACGTTCGCTACCTGCTCGACGAAATGCGGGCCAAAGACGTGGCCGGCTTCAACCTGCTGCGGTCGATCACGATACCCGAGCTCAAAAACTTCGTGTGGATCTTCTCGAAAGAGCAGCCCGACATGGCGACCGAAGACGGCGCTCCGGGCAAGAAGCTCATGTCGATGAAGCTGGCGAAGTGGTCGAAGCTCAAAGACAAACTCGAGAACGAAAAAGACGAAAGCGAAGCCCGGCTCGACCGAAAGAAGTACGCGCTCACCTGCTACGGCCGCGCCATTTTTTTCATTCGCAAGTATATGGACTCGTTGCGCGCGGGCACTCCGCTCAACACGTCGAAAGCGCTGCGCGTCATTCAAGACTTCGTCGACATTTCAATTGATCACCGCACCCACTTCTTGGGTCTGACGACGACCAAGTCTGACGTCGAGTATCTCGCGTACCACCAGGTCAACACCTGCCTCATGGCCATTGTCTTCGGCAACGAGCTGGGCCTCACGAAGCCGCAGCTGCGCGACCTGGGCTACATCGCCCTCTTTCACGACGCCGGCATGGGCACGGTGCCCGACGAGGTCATGACCAAGCGAGGAGCCCTCACGCCCGAAGAACGCGCCGCCGTCGCGCGCGCGCCGCTCATTTCGGTACGCAACATTCTGCGAGAAAAAGCGATCAACCGCTCGACGCTGCTGCGGCTGGTGACGACCTTCGAACACAAAGTCGAATTCGGTACGGCCGTGCGCGACGGCCAAGGCAACATTCAAATGATCATACCCAAGGCGAACTTGGGCCTCTACGCGAAGCTCATTTCCATTTGCGCCACGTACGACGCACTGACGGCCAAACGCGCCTTTCGCGACGCGTACGGCCCCGAAGTGTCGCTCATGTTGATGTGGACGGAGATGCGAAACAAGTTCGACCCCGACCTGCTGCGCGTCTTCATGCGGGTGATGGCGATTCAACCGATCAAGGTGCTGACCAAGCGGCAGCAGTCGATCACCATCGGCCTCGTCTAGATCATTCGCCTGCGAGCAACCGCTCGGCCGCGGCGAAGTCGGGCGGCGGGGCGGCGGTGAAGGTCTTCACCTTGCCCGTTCTGGGGTGGGGAAACGTCAGTTTCCACGCGTGGAGCGCCTGTCGGGCGATGACGTCTGGCCACTGGGCGCGCTTCGGGGCGTACAGGGCGTCGCTCACCAGCGGGTACCCGGCGTCGGCGAAATGAACCCGAATTTGGTGGGTACGCCCTGTCAAGAGTTCGACTTCGACCAACGCCGCGCGGGCGAAGCGCCGCTTCACCTCGTAGTGCGTCACCGCGTGCTTGCCCTGCGTGACCTTGCTTGAAAACCGCAACCGGTGCTTCGGGTGGCGGCCGTAGAGCGTCTCGAAGGTGCCGCGCTCGGGCGGCTGGCCGGCGACCAGAGCGAGGTACTTCTTCGAGACCGCCCGGTCTTTGAACGACGCTTGGAGCGACTGGAGCGCCTCGTCGCTCTTCGCGACGACCATGACGCCCGACGTGTCTTTGTCGAGGCGATGCACCAAGCCGGGCCGAAGCTCGCCACCCACGCCTTGGAGGTCGTCGACGTGGTGCAGCAACGCGTTCACCATGGTACCCGAACGGTGCCCCGCGGCCGGGTGCACGACCATGCCCGCCGCCTTGTTGAGCACCACGACGTCGCGGTCTTCGAAGAGCACCGCGAGCGGCAAGTCTTCGGCTTGGGGCACCGCGGGTTCGGCGGCGGGTACTTCGACCGAAACGAGGTCTGAAGGCAGGAGCCGGTGGGCGACCTTCGACCGGGCGCCGTTGACCGTCACGTGACCCGACGTCACCAACGCCGCGGCCCGCGAGCGACTGACCGACGGCAGGTGAGCGGCCACGAACACGTCGAGCCGAGCGCCGCGGTCGGCCTCGGTGACTTCGAAAACCAGGGGCACCGCACTCACCAGATTTTCGACTTCACGTACCCTTTGGGCTTGATCACGACGTCGACGATCGCGCGGTCGAAGAAGTTCGTGCCGCGAAAAATTTCAGGGCTCACGCGGGTCTTGAAGAGTTCTCGACCCTCTTCGATTTCGTCTTTCAGCGTTTCGAACAAGTTGTCGTGTTCGATGCCCTGGAATGATCTTCTGTTCGTTGTAGAGCGAGATGTCTGACGCGATCGTTTCCGCCAACCGCATCGCCTTCATCTTCTTCGTCGGTCAGCGCTCTTGCTTTCGTAGTGCCCTGGGTGCGGCAGGTCAATCTTTCGCCTTCGAGCGGTGTGCGTCGACGAACGACAAGTGCTCTTTGCCACACGCACGCCGTCAATGCCCAATTCGCGGGCCGTTCATGAATGCCGTGCAGGTACACCGGAGCGGGCAGCTGATCATACTTGTCTGACTCGACGTTCTCGAGGTGCTTCACGCTGATGCGGGTGCGCTCGGAGAGCTGAACGAGCGACAACCCACGCGACATGCGCGCACTTGGCGCAACAAGTCGCCACACTTCGACCCGGCGGGGCACCTCGGTACGGAGCCGGTTTCAGGCTCCGCCCGGTAATCGCGGGGGCCTTCGCCCAGCCGATCGCGACTGACACCTGGTCGTCGAGCGCGGCCATGGCTTCGGCCGACGGAGACGACGGCGAAGGGTCGACGTGCGCCGGGGTCGCCTCTTCGGGGCCTGGGGTTCGCTCGGGCCGGCGTTCGCGGGTGCGTCGGTGGGCTGAGCGAGGGCGGCCGTGGCCATGGGTGGAGCCGACGGCGGCGGCAAAGTCGACGTGCTGGGCGGCTCGCGCCCGGTTTCCACGGCGCTCGCGCTCGGCCCGTTCGGCCTCGGCCCGCTCGGCTTCGCGGCGCTCGCTTTCACGACGCTCGGCTTCGACCTGTTCGGCCTCGAGCTTGTCGGCCAAACGACGTTCGGCGTCGCGAACCTCGGCCTCTCGGCGTTCGACTTCGCGTCGCTCGTGATCGAGCCGCTCGGCTTCGCGGCGTTCGGCTTCGGCTCGCTCGGCCTCGAGCGTCTCGGCCCAACGGCGTTCGGCTTCGCGCACTTCGGCTTCTCGGCGTTCGACTTCACGCCGCTCGTGCTCGAGCCGCTCGGCTTCGGCGCGTTCGGCTTCGCGACGCTCGGCTTCGCGCCGCTCGGTTTCGCGCCGCTCGGTTTCGGCGCGTTCGGCTTCAAGCTTCGCGGCCAGCCGGCGCTCGGCTTCGCGCACTTCGGCTTCACGCCGTTCGGCTTCGGCGCGTTCGGCTTCGAGCTTCGTGGCCAACCGACGCTCGGCTTCGCGCACTTCGGCTTCGCGCCGTTCGGCTTCAGCGCGTTCGGCCTCGAGCTTCGTCGCCAACCGGCGCTCGGCTTCGCGCACTTCGGCTTCGCGGCGCTCGGCTTCGGCGCGTTCGGCTTCGAGCTTCTCGGCCAAGCGGCGTTCGGCGTCGCGCACTTCGGCCTCGCGGCGTTCGGCTTCGGCGCGTTCGGCGTCGAGCTTTTCGGCCAAGCGTCGTTCGGCTTCACGCACTTCGGCTTCGCGGCGCTCGAGTTCGCGGCGCTCGGCTTCGGCCCGCTCGGCGTCGAGTCGGCGAGCCGCTTCTCGCAATTCGGCCTCGCGACGTTCGACGTCGCGCCGTTCGGCTTCGGCGCGCTCGACTTCAAGCCGCCGGTCGGCTTCTTTGACCGCGGCTTCTCGGCGTTCGGCTTCGGCGCGTTCGACTTCGAGCCGCCGCTCGGCTTCGCGCACTTCGGCCTCCCGCCGTTCGAGCTCACGGCGTTCGGTTTCGGCTCGCTCGGGGTCGACCCGACGCGTGGTTTCGCGGTCGCGGGTGCCTTGACCCTGGGGGCCGACCGGGCGAGGCGCCGACACGGGCACCGACCAGGTCACGC
>JBGAIY010000347.1:0-9066 GCA_044225205.1 Myxococcaceae bacterium
CCGCGCGCGGTACCACCACCAACCCCGCGGCCAACAGCACCGCCAAGAACGCGGCGAGCTTGCCCAAGGTGCCGACCAGCGCCCCAGGCGAAACGTGCGCCCCCGTGCCAATGGCCGTCAGCACCGCCAACAACACAATGGCGATCAGGTCTTCGACCAACAAGACACCGATGACGAGCTCGCGCAACCGCCCCACCACCCCCTGCTCGTCGAACGTTTTGATGATGATGGTGGTACTCGAAATGGCGACCATCGCTCCGGTGAACAGGCTCTCGGTCGTCGACCAGCCCAAAGAGCGGGCGGCCCCGAAGCCGAGGCTCCACATCATGCTGCACTCGATGAGCGCCGTGAGCCCCGAGGTGGCGCCCACTCGGGTCAAGTGCCGCAAGCTCACTTCGAGCCCCAGCGAAAACATCACCAGCATCACGCCCAACGACGAGAGCGATTCGACCGTTTCGACGTCGGCCACGAGCGGCACCGGCACGTGGGGGCCGACAATCAACCCCG
This sequence comes from Myxococcaceae bacterium, assembly GCA_044225205.1. Taxonomy (GTDB): domain Bacteria; phylum Myxococcota; class Myxococcia; order Myxococcales; family Myxococcaceae; genus JAEUJT01. Next base: position 508 of record JBGAIY010000347.1, read on the forward strand.
CCAGCACGTAGCCCAACACCACCGGCAAATGGAGCCGCTGGCACAACACGGTCGTGACGGCGGCCACCCCCAACACCACGGTCAGGGCTTGAAGAAAATCGTGAGTCATGTCGCGCATTCGCGGGCCGAACAGCAGCCCGCCGTGAAGGTCGAGAAACCGACTACACCGAGGCCACGGGGCCGGCGGGGGGCCCCTGCGCGAACGCCGAGCCCATGCGCCAGCTTTCGACGGGGGCCGATGCTGCTCGCTCGCTGTGCGCCCAAGTCAGCCCCGCCCCTCTGACCAGCGCCGGCGCCAACACCGAGCGCACCTCGCCAGTGACCTTCGTCGCCGCCAACCCTCCGGGAGCCGAACCGGTCAACCGCATGGTTGGTGCGCCACCAGCGCGCCAGTCACCCTCGAGCGCAACAGGTGTGATGACATGCGACACCAGCACCACGACGGCGAGGGTTGCCACCACGCTTGTGCCCGCGTGCCGCACGGCAGCATCATGCCATGTCTTTGCTTGCGTTTTTGCTGGGTTCTTTCAGAGTCACGCCGTCTTTTTTGTTCGACCTTTCCTCCTTCGGAGCGTTCATGACTCGTGTCGGCGCGTACGGGCTGCTGCTCAGCGCGGTGTTCTTTGCTGGCTGCAACTCAAGCGGAGTGTGTACAGGCGACGTCTGCTATTCGCCGTTGACGCTCACGTGCACGGTCGGCCAGACGTGTCACGCGGGGGCGCCCTCGGTGAAGGGGCCCAAGCCCACCGCCTTCAGCGTGTGGCCGGGCTTGCCTTCGGGCGTCACGCTGAACGCCACCACCGGTGAAATTTCGGGCACGCCCACCGAGCCGATTCACACCACGCACTTCGTCGTGAAGGCGACGACCAGCGACGGGCCCCGCCAAGGGGTGTGGCAGCTGCTCGTGAACGACGTTGCGCCGTCGGCGCTCAGCTACACGCCAGCAGCGTTGGTGTGCACGCAGGGCACGTCGTGCGGTGCGACGGCGACGGGCATGGGCGGCCGGCCGGCCTCGTTCACCGTGTCTCCGGCCCTGCCGGCGGGTTTCACGCTCAACGCGACCACCGGAGAGATCACCGGCTTGCCGACCGCGACCAGCGCGGCCGCGTCGTTCACGGTGACGGCGACCAACGCCGGTGGCCACACCGACGCGACCGTCAGCATCGAGGTGAAAGACGCGGTGCTCGGCGCGCTCAACTACCCGCTCGCGTTGTTGACCTGCACCGTCGGCCAGCCGTGCGCGGTCGCCGCCCCCAAGCCGCTCGGGTCGACGGCGTCGCACTTCGACGTGGCGCCGGCGCTCCCCGCGGGGTTGACGCTCGACGGGGCCGCCGGAGGCATTTCTGGCACACCGACCGCGGTCTCCCCTTCGGCCCAGTACGTCGTCACCGCGACCAACGGCGCGGGGTCGACGTCGCAGACACTCACCTTGGTCGTCAACGACCGCGCTCCCGACATTCGCTACGCCGCGCCGGTCGTGTGCAAGCGCGATGCGGCCTGCACGGTCGCCGCGCCGACCAGCACCGGCGGCGCGGTGATTTCGTTCAGCATTGCGCCGCGGTTGCCGGCTGGGCTCGTCTTTGACACGGCGACGGGCGCGGTGTCGGGCACGCCGAAGGTGCCGCAGGCTCAAACGAAACACGCGGTGACCGCGAAAAACAGCGGCGGCGCGACCACGACCGACTTGGTGCTCACGGTCAACGAAGTGGCGCCGGCGTCGCTGACGTATTCGCCCAGCACGCTGAGCTGCACCGAAGGCACGCCCTGCGCGCTCCCGGCCCCGACCACGACGGGCGGCCCGATTCTCACCTACTCGGCGACGCCCGCGCTGCCCGACGGCCTGTCGGTTGACCCCACGACGGGCGTGGTGGGGGGCACGGGCATCGGCAGCTTCAGTTCCTCGAGCTTCACCATTACCGGGTCGAACAGTGCCGGGTCGGTGACCGCGACGGTGACCGTGTCGGTGGCTCCCATCGCTCCGGTCAGCATTGGCTATTCGCCCTCGTCGGTGCAGTGCCGAAAAAACCGGCTGTGCAAACTGGGGCCCCCGAGCATCGTCGGTGGAGCGCCGGCGCGCTACGGCAACGCCCCGGCGCTGCCGGGCGGCTTGAGCACCACCAACAGGGGCCTCATCACCGGCACGGCCACCGCGCTCTCTCCGTCGGCGAGCTACACCGTCACCGGCACCAACTCACTGGGCGCGGTGACCACTTCGGTGACGGTGCAGGTCGTCGAAGAGCCGCCCTACAACGTCACGTATTCACCCGCGTCGATGGTCTGCACCCGAGAAACGGCGTGCACGTCGGTCGCGCCCACAGCTTCGGGTGACCCGGTCACGAGCTATTCTATCAGCCCGTCGCTGCCGAGCGGCCTGACCATCAACAACACCACCGGCGTGATTTCGGGCACCCCGCACGCGGGGCTCGATGCCCGCCCATTCACCGTGTACGCCTCGAACCCGGGCGGCACTGGCACCACGACGTTCAACTTGACCGTGGTCGACTTCCCTCCGACCAACTTGGTGTATTCGCCTTCGTCGCAGGTCTGCGCGCTCAACAACCCCAACTGCCAGTTCGCGCGGCCGACCAACTCGGGAGGCGTCATCACCAAGTACACGGTGGCGCCGGCGTTGCCGAGTGGCCTGTACCTCGAGCCCTCGACCGGTCGAATTTACGGCACGCCGTACCAAGCGACACCGGCGACGCAGTACACCGTCACCGGCACCAACTCAGGCGGTTCGACGAGCGCCACCATCACCATTACGGTGACCCAACAACCCCCCTCGAACCTGAGGTGGTCGCCGAACCTCACCTGCCGGCCCAACCAATATTGTTACGCCTTGGCCTTGTTCGACGGCAGCCCTCCGACGAGTTACCGGGTGTCGCCGGCGCTCCCGTCGTGGCTCAGCTTGAGCGGCGGGTACGTGCAAGGCACCCCCACCAGCGCAATGCCGCCCACCGCGTACACGGTCACCGGCACCAATTCGTTGGGCTCGTCGGTCACCACGTTGTGGGTGTGGGTCACCCAGTCGAATGACTTGACCATCGCTGGCACCGCGAACGTCAAGCGCTTCACCGGCCTGGCCGTTCACCCGAAGAACGCCAATGTGCTGTACGCCATGACGTTGACGGGCAACGTCTACGGCAGCACGAACGCCGGCTCGACGTGGAAAAACCTGTGCACGGTGCCCGATACGGGCGGCAACTACACCAACATCACCGTGAGCCCGACCGGCAGCGCTTTTGCCAACACGTACTACTACGGGTACCGCATCAGTGACTTGGGCGGCGCCCCCTGCAACCAGCTCTCGCGCATTCTCTACTACGCGCCTGAATTCAGCTCGGCCATTGCCTTCACCGACACGGGCCGCATGTACCATTGGAGCTACGAAACCGGCCTCGGCTATTCAGACAACGACGGCCAGACGTGGACGAACCTGCCCAGCCAGAAGTCGCTGTTTCGCTCGGTGGCGGTCGACCCGTTCGACCAGAGCCGAGTGCTCTCGATTCACCAAAAGTGGGACACCAGCCCCACCGGCGTGCTCGTCGGCACCAGCACGGTCATCAACACGACCCAGACCGACTACTACAACCCACCGCTCTTCAACCCGAAGTACCAGGGCTACATCTACCTCCGCGCGTCGGGCTCGTATTCGAGCGACGGCGGCAACACCTGGCAGAGCGACAACAATTTTCGGGTCTTGGCGCTCGACGGCAATGGCGTCGGGTACCGGCTCGACTACGTGGGAGCGCCCGCGAGCCTCCCCACGCTGGTCAAAGCACCCGACCTGCACATCGCCGTGCCGGTCTGGGCGCCCCAGTACACGTTCACGGCCGAAACCAACACGACGGGTGACGTGCGCCTGTCGCAAGACGGCAAGAGCATTTTCGTGTGGTTTCAAACCACGAACCACCTCTACCTGAGCACCGACAGCGGCGTGACCTTCAACCTCATGAACGTCACGGTGCCCCTGAACTCCATGCGGCCGACGTCGGTCGCCGCCGTCGGCAGCACCGTGTACTTGGCCATGGGCGGCATGGTCGCACGGTCGCTCGACACGGGTGCCACGTGGGCGCCCGGGGCGTTCGTCGACAGCGACCTGTCGCGAATGATTCAGTACGGGCGGCTCGAAGTGGGTTGGCAACACCCCGACCATCTCTACCTGCGCGCCGGCATGCACTCGGGCTACACCTCGTACACCCCCACCTTGTATTCGTCGTCAGACGGGTTTCAGACGGCCACCGCCACCACCCGCTACAACGGTTGGTACGCGTCGGAGGTCGTCTTCGGCATCAACCAAACCGACGACACCACCGCCTACGCGCTGGGGTCGGGGGTCGCGGTGAAAACGACGAACTCGGGTGGTACGTGGGCCGAAACCACCGTCACCGACGCCCCCCAAGGGTGGACGAGCTGGTACCCGTCAGAAGGCGCGGTCAACCCGGCCAACCCGAGCCAGGTCTTCTACACGACGACCCAGTACAATTCGACCATCAGCGACTACGAGCACAAGCTCTACCGATACGACGACACCACCCACACCAACACCGAAATCGTGGCACCGGGCGGCCTGGTCGACCCCGAGGGCGTCGCGGTCTTCAAGTCGGGCAGCAGCTACGGCCTTCGCCTCAGCAGCCCCGACGGCGCCCTGCTCGAGTCGACCGACGGTGTGACCTTCACCCGCGTTGGCCAGCCCCCCAATTTGCAGCGGGTCACCTACACGACGAGGCTGATTCGTGGCTCGACCACGAACCCGAACCTGATTGCGTCATTCGCGCCGGGCTACCAGTACCTCGGCCTCTCGTTCGACCGCGGCACCAGCTGGTTCGAGCCCATCATCGACAAGTGCCAGAATGGCGTCGCTGACGTGGCCTTCGCCGGCACGCGCATCATCATCGCCTGTGCGTACGCCAGCAGCCCGGCGCAAACGTTGACGCTGCCGTAGGCGCACCAGACGGCCGGCCGAAAAAGAACGCCCCGCTCCACTCCAAGGTGGGCGGGGCGTTGGTCTTCATTGCTTGGGCTTGGGCTATTCGCTGGGCGCGGTCGGAGCCGCCGAGGGGGCTCCTTCGGCGCCGCCCGGCCCCCCTTCACGGCGCTCACCGCGCCTTCGGCGACGGCGGCGTGACGGGCCCGGGGCGTCGGCCGAGGGGTTCGGGCGGCGCCGGCTTTCCACTTTCGAGGCTTCTCGGTGCTCGTTGGTGGCGCGAACCCACACTTCGAACACCCGCAACGACTCGGTGAACAGCGGGTGGCCGCGAAGCCTCGAGCCCACCGCGCCGGCGGCGCAGGCCCGCCATGGTGCGTTGGGCCATGAGAATCATTCGGCAGCGCTCGGCGATTCGGCGGGCAAGCGGGCCTTTTGCACGAGCTCGTGCAAGAGCGATTCGACGGCCCTCGCCGCGACGGCGGCGGGGCGTTCTCAGCGTTGGCCCCCAGGCGCTTCGGGCTCTTCGAGCGCCAGCGGCAACAAAATCGACGCGAGCAGCATCCAGATCGTCGAAGGCGATTCGGGCGTTGATCATCTCGTCCATCACCGAGACGAAGCGAAGTATTTGTCGCTGGCGGCTTTGTCGTGTTCGCGCAGGTACGCGTCGACCGGGGGCAGCAACATTTTGAGCGCGTCGAGCGCCAACAAGAGCTTCATCGACGGGGCCGCGTGGCCTCCGCGGATCAAGCAGGTCTCTTCGAGCAAGCGGGGCGCCGAACACCGCGGCAAGTCTTCGACCGCGCCCTCCATGGCGCGTAGGTACGCGACTCAATGTCGAACTCGATTTTGCTGGCGAACCGCACCGCGCGGAGAATGCGAACCGGGTCTTCACGCAACCGTTTTTCAGGGTCGCCAATGGTTCGAATTTCTTGAACCGACAGGTCGCGCAGGCCGTGAACGTGGTCGATGACTCGGCCGGCCACCGGGTCGTAGAACAACCCGTTGATCGTAAAGTCGCGCCGGCGGGCGTCTTCGATTTCGGTGCCGAACGTGTTGTCTTCGGTAATGAGCAAGTCGGGTTCGGCGGGCGGCGCTTCGTCGGCGGCTCCGACCGCCAACTGGTCGACCTGGGTGTCGACGTCGAGACCGTCGTCTGACTCGTCGTCTGCTTCGGCGTCGTCGTGGCCTGATTCGGCGTCGTCGGTCGCGGCGGCGAGCACCGCCGACGGGGCTGCCAATTCGTCGACCACGTCACTGACGGGCGTGTTGGGCACGGGGGCGTCGTGTTCGACCGCAGCCAGGGCTTCTTGGTCGGCCTGGGCGATGTGCCGGGTGCCCTCGGAGGCGACTTCGCCGTCGACCGCTTCAGACGGCTGGGGGTCTTCGGCAATGGCGGGGTTCGCGCGAAAGGTCGAGACCTCGAGAATCTTGCCGCCCTTGAAGTAGACGTGCGCCAAGCGAAACCGACGGCCGATGAGCCGGCAGTTGCGAAAGAGGCTCCGCACCTGATTCGGCGTCGCGCTGGTGGCGATGTCGAAGTCTTTGGGGGTTCGGCCGATGAGCAGGTCGCGCACGCAGCCCCCCACCAAGTAGGCCTGGTAGCCGCTCTGGCGCAGCCGCAACACCACGCGCACCGCGTCGGCGTCGAGCCGAGCTGGTTCAATTTCAGGCCCGGTGCTGTCTTCGGCTTGCGCCTCGGGCGGTGAAGTCACCTCTGCAGCAGCAGCGGCATTCGCAGCCGGGGGGCCCTCGGCAGGCACCGCCGTCGACTCCGAATTCGAACCGCTCTCGCTCACATTTGTCGTTTCGCTGGTCATTCTCAATTCCACGCGTCGGCACGAATGCCGGCTCTGTCAGACCCGGTCGCCACCAGCCATTGCCCGATACCTCGAAACCGCACCCAAAGGCCAGCAACGCGTGGGGCCCCACGGGGCATCGGTCGGTGCAACCATTCAAAAGAACTGGTGCTTTGGGAGCCCCCCCCGACTCATTCGAAGCGCCGGCGCCCTTTGTGGGTGCGGGGGCGTGCGTCGTCGAGCAGCGAGAGGTAGTCGATGTCTTTGGGCGGGGGTGGCGGGGGCTGCGCGCCGAGGGCCGCCACCCGCTTGGTGAAGGCCGCCAAAATGTCGGGCACCGGGCGCACGGCGTTGATGACGGCGGCTGGCCCTTGGAGCGCTTCGACCAACGACTGCGCCACGTCGCCGATGGGCAGCCCCCGCCGCAGCAGGTCTTGAAACGAATTGGAGAGCGTCAACAGGTTGTACCCGGCGGTCTGCACGAGCTCGAACATCACCCGCAGCACTTGGGGCGCGCTGAGGTGGCGGTCGGCCATGAGCACGAGCGCGGCTTGAAAGTAATTGAAGACCGGCACCACCCGGGGCCCGTAGCGCTGAAAGTACGCGGGCGGCGTCAGCCGGTCGAGGTTGATGAAGATGCGCCGCACGGGGTCGGCAATGGGTATGTTCTGCCACTGGGCGATGATGCGCTCGATGTCGTCGGGGTAGACCTCGGCCGCTTCGAGCACCCGGTGCACAATGGGCTCACTGACCCGCCGCGCCACCATGTCGGCGTAGAGCGAATAGATGAAAGCGTCGGCCTCGGCGTCGTCGCCAAAGAGCACCTCTTCGGTGTCGGTCGCCGCCCGCGACCGGCTCTCGAGCAACACGGGCAGCTTGTAACCAACCTGGCCCCGCAAGGCCTTGAAGCGCCCGCGCACGAGGTTGCGCAGGTTGTCTTTGAGCACCAATTCGTCGAACTCGACCCCGTCGAGCTTCAGTTTTTCGGCGAGCACCGCGCGCATTTGGGTCGGGCTGCCCGAGACGATGCAGAGCTTGGCATTGCCGTCAGAGCGCAGCTCCCGAATGAGCGCCGCCGCCCCGGGCACCGCTTTCTTGTCGGCCGCTTTCTGCAGCGCCGTTTTGACCAATTGTCGAAACGAGTCGAAATCGGTCTGGAGGTAGGTCTTGTCGAGATCCCACCGGTAGATGCGTTGCGTGGCCACGGTTGTTCGCTTCTCTCCGAAAAGTTCACGAGGGCTTGGCTCTCGCGTCGCATCGCCCAACTGAAGTGGGTTCTATAGCAAGCTCAGGCAACCGCGCACGAGGCACAGCGGCTACGCCGACACCTTGGGCAATGCCGCCTCGATGGCTTTCGACAGGTCACGCGACACCGCTTTCGCCGCGACCTTGCCGGCGTTGCTGATGGCGCGCGCCTTCGACCGCCCATGGGCTTTGATGAACAGCCGGTCGAAGCCCAAAATGGGGGCACCGCCGTACTGTTCCCAGTCGGTGACTTCTTTGATGCGCTCGATGCCGCCGCTGAGCATGGCCAACCCCGCGCGCCACAAAAGCTTCTCTTTGTACGCGTACTTGGCGAGCTCAATGACCGTTTCAGACACCCCTTCGAGCATCTTGAGGCAAACGTTGCCCACGAAGCCGTCGCACACCACCACGTCGGCGGTACCCTTGGGTATGTCGACGCCTTCAATGTTGCCAATGAAGCGCAGCCCCGGCAGCTTTTGCAGCCGGCTGTTCGCTTCGACGACGCGCGCCGGCCCCTTTTGGGCCTCGGTGCCGTTCGACAGCAGCGCGACCGCGGGGTCGGCATTCTTCGAAATGATGCGGGCGTAG
>JBGAIY010000348.1:0-8486 GCA_044225205.1 Myxococcaceae bacterium
CGCGTTTCGTCGGCAGACACCGGTAGTTCAACGTCAACGGGCCCGGCGGCATCGCCCGTATTTCGTTGGGTGTGAGCTGAACGCCCTCAATGAAAATCAGCGTGGAGCGCGCCGCCCGAAATTGCACGTTCACCAAACTCGGCGTGCGCGGGGCCGGTGCCGCGGCTCTGACCGGCGGTGCAGGCACCGGGGCGGGCCCTCCGCTCGCTTCTTTCGGCGGCACCCGCGACGGCCGCAACGGCGCAGGCGTGGGCGCGGTCGGCCACAACAGCCACGTCACCAAGACCATGGCCAGCACACCCAACAGCAACGTCGTCGCGACCAGCCACGGACTGGTGCCCTCGGCCGCGTCGTATTCGTCGTCGAACTGCTCCTCTTCGCGCTCGGGCGGCCGGCGGGGCCGAATGCCTTCGCGCACGTCGTCGACGTCGGCCAGCTCGTTCTGCGAATCGCGAAAGTCGACGGTCGCGACGTGGTCGTCGGGGTCTTGTGCGACAGGCCGTTTGACGATGCGGCGACCACGGCGGTCGGCCGGCTGGGCTTCGCGGAGCCGCTCGAGCTCACTGCCCGTCACCGGGTCGAGCGGAGACATGCGCGTCGAATCGCGCTTGGGGCGACGCGCCGGCACGGGCGGTGAGAGGTCTTTGGCGCGGTCCCACGGGGAGGTGGGCCGCTTGGGCGGGGGCGGGGTCGGCAAGTGCGGCAACAACCCCGGCTGCCCCGCCCCGGGAAACGGTTCGCCAAACTCGGTCTGCTCGGGCGCCGCCGCGCTCCCTCGCGACACGGCCCCCCGAGAACCGGAGTCGATGGGCGGCGCCGGCCGCTCGCGTTCTTTGCGCCGGGGGTCGAGCAAGGGCGGCTTGGTCGCGTCGTCGCTCACCGGTGGTGCCGGGCGCACGAGCCGCTCTTTCATCACGGGCGGGTACGTCGGTATCTGCAGCTCCGTCATCACCGACGGTTCGGCGTCGTCTGGCGGCGGGTCGAAGTCGGCCGCGAGCGCCGCCTCTTCGCTCTTCGTCAATGGCCGCAAGGCCTCGGGGTCGACCCGCACCGAGGGCTCCGACAGTTCGGCCGGCGGGGGCCGGGCGGGCGCCTTCGGTTCGGCTCGCTGGCGCGGCAACGGCTCGTTGCGGGCGGTGGGCTCGTCGTCTTTCTCGTCGTCGTCGACGTGGGTCGCCTCGCTGTCGTTGTCGAACAGCCCTGCCGGGCTCTCTTTCGCGACCGACTCGTAGCTCAGGTCGAGCACGCCCTCGGCGTCGGGCACGGGAGGCGCGGGCTTGGCCGCCGGCGGCGCCGCTTTGGCCTGCCCTCGGCCCATGGGGGCCGTATTTTCGGGCGGCGACTCCATGGGGTTGAGCATGGTGGGTACGTCGTCGCGCGTGCGCTCGCTCGTTTCGAGTGGCACCGTCGCCGCGCCCGCGGGGGTCGCGGGCGAGGGCCGTGCCACCGGCGGAGGCGGCTTGGCGGGCGTCTTGACGCGAGGCGGCTTTCGCGGCACCGGCATCGACGCGGTCATTTCGTCGTCGGGGTCGCCTTCGTCGAGGTCGTGAATTTCGTTGGTGTGCACCGACAACACCCGCTCACCGCTCTCGTCGGCCAGCGTCGGAGGGGCGCGCCGAATCATCGCGGGCGGCACGGCCAAGGCTTCGAGGGCCGGCGCCGGCGTGGGTGGCGACGGCTTCGGGGCCGCGGGCAACGCCTTGCGCGCGCCGAGCGACTTCACCGGCACTTGGGCATTCTCGGGCACGTACACGCCCGTGCGCTCACCACCGTCACCAAACAGCCCTTCGATGTAGCTGACCACGTCGTTCTTGGTGGTCGGCATTTCGAGCAAGAGCGCGTCTTCGAGCGCCACCCGCACTTCGTCGGCGGTTTGGTAGCGGTGCTCGCGGTCTTTGACCAGGCACTTCATCACCACCCGCGACAACGACAGCGGGTAGCCCGAGCGCAGCGTGTGCGGAGGCGGGGGGTCTTCGACGCGAATCGAGTAAATGACGCCTTCGGTTTCGGGCCGGTAGAAAGGGCTTTTGCCGGTCGTCAGCTCGTACAACATGGTGCCGAGCGCGAAGAGGTCGCACCGCGAGTCGAGCGGCTCTTCAGACAGCTGCTCGGGCGACAGGTAGAGAAATTTGCCTTTGATGACGCCGGGCTTGGAGCGGCTGACCCAAGCGGTCGCCTTGGCAATGCCGAAGTCGACCAGCTTCACCTCGCCCTGGTAGCTCACCATGATGTTCTGCGGAGACACGTCGCGGTGAATGATGCCAATGGGCTTGTGGTCGTCGCCTTCGCGGCTGTGGGCGTAATAGAGCCCCTCGCACAAGCGGGCCACGACCCACGCCGCGATGCCCGGTGGCACCACCCCGCCCCGCCCTTGCTCCTTTTGGAGAATGCGGCGCAGGTCCATGCCCTCGACCCACTCCATTGAAATGAAAATTGACTGGTCGAGGTGCCCCAGTTCGTACACTTCGGCGACGTTGGGGTGGTGCAACAGCCCGGCGATGCGCGCCTCGTCGAGAAACATTTTGACGAACTCGGGCTCTTTGGCCAGGTGCGGCAAAATGCGCTTGAGCACCACGTAGCGCGACGCGCGCGGCTCGCTCGCCAAGAACAATTCAGCCATGCCCCCGACCGCGATGCGCCGGAGCAACATGTACGGGCCAAACGGCACCGCGTTCTGAGGGCCTTGCTGTGAAATGACGTCGTCCTCGCCTGGCAGCCTAGCTCAGTACTTGTAGAAGCCCTCGCCGGTCTTCTTGCCCAGCTTACCCGCTCGAACGAGCCGTTTGAGCAGCTGGGGTGGGCGAAAGGTCGGGCTGCCGGTCTCGGCGTACAGGTATTCGGCGATGGCGAGGCGCACGTCGAGCCCCACCAGGTCTCCCAACTTCAAGGGGCCCATGGGGTGGCCGTAGCCGAGCTCCATGGCCCGGTCGATGTCTTCAGCGCTCGCGACGCCCTCTTCGAGCATGCGGGTCGCCTCGAGCCCCAACGCCACCCCCAACCGAGACGACGCGAAGCCCGGCGAATCTTTGACGACGATGAGTTGCTTGCCGATGCGCTCAGAAAATTCGCGCACCTGGGCCACCGTGGCGTCGCTCGTTTGAACGGCGCGAACCACTTCGAGCAGCTTCATGAGGTGCACGGGGTTGAAAAAGTGCAAGCCGACCACGCGCTCGGGGTGGGTCGCCGCCGCGGCGATTTCGGTCACCGACAGCGAGCTCGTGTTCGTCGCCAAAATCGCTTCGGCCGAAACGACCTTCGACAACGCCCGAAACGTGTCTTGTTTGAGCGCCAATTTCTCGGGTATCGCTTCGACGACGAGCTGGCAGGCCGAGAGCGCGCCAAGCGAGTCGACGGCCCGCAGCCGCCCGAGCGCGTCGGCCCGCTGCTCGGGGGTCACCTTTTTCTTTTCGACCCCGACGTCGAGGTTCTTCGCAATGGCCGAAAGGCCGCGCTCGGCGAGCTCTTGGGTGACGTCGAACAGCGACACCTGGTACCCGGCCAACGCGGCGACGTGGGCAATGCCATGCCCCATGGTGCCCGCGCCGACCACCCCTACCTGACGAACGCTCATACCCAGCAATGAAGCGAACTTGCCGAGCACTTGCACGTGATTGCGGCAGGCGTCGGTCAGCAATGGCGGCCCCGCGCCGTCATTTCTTGACCCTTCAGCCGGGCACGTCGTACAAGCCCGGCCGTTCGGCGGCATAGCCAAGTGGTAAGGCAAGGGTCTGCAAAACCCTCATCCCCCGGTTCGAATCCGGGTGCCGCCTCTTCAAGTAACCCCGGGAGCCTCGACCCCGTGCGCGTGCGTGTTTGGTTGATGCTGTTGGCGTCGGCCTGTGCCGCGAAAGCGCCCTCGCTCGGGGCCCGCAGCCCACCGAGTGCCCCGCCCGTCGCAGCGCCGGCCCCCCCGCCGGAGCCCGCGAAACGCCAGCACGAGCCGTTGCCCGACATTGCGGTGCCCCAGTTCAAGCGCGTCGACTTTCGAAACGGCGCCCCCGTCGTGCCCGTTCGGTTGATGGAGGGGAACGCCGAGGTCACGCTCTCGTCAAAGGGGCGCCTGCGGTTTCGGCTCCCAGGGCCCATTGAAAAGCTCGTCGAGGGGCCGGCTGGCACCGAATGGCGGGTGCGCCTCGTGTCGGGCACGGCGGCCGAGCTCGTCGCTCGAATTCAAATCGTCGAGGTGCCCTTCAACGACAAGGCCGGCCTCGCCGCGACGCAAGAAGAGTGGGCCGCCAAGGGCCTGCCCACCCGCGTTCAAACACTCGGAGGCGTGTACGGCATCGCCGGCAAGGTCATCGACAACCGGCGCTACGTGGTGCTGGTCGACACCCCACCCGCCCCGGTCGCCGACCTGGCCCCACGCCAGGCCGAAATTCTGTCGAAATATCAAATACGTACGACACTGCTCGAGACGGTGAAGCGTGCCCCCACCGCGGTGATGAGCCTGCTCGATGCGCAAGGTTCGGTCGTGGCATCGGAGGTCGACGGGCTGTTGGCCGAATCGCCCGACGGTCAGCCCATTGAAGTTCGTCGGGTCGAATACGGCGTAGGCTACGACTTTCACAACTTCGAAGACCGGGCGTACCGGGGGGCGATGCAGTTCGCCGCCGACCGCGCGGGCCGGTTGGCGGTGGTGAACCTGGTCGAAATCGAAGACTTGCTCAAAGGCCTCGTGCCGTCTGAAATTTTCGCCAAAGCCCACCCTGAGGCCCTCAAAGCCCAAGCGGTGACCGCGCGCGGCGAGGTGCTCGCGAAAATTGGCCTCAAGCACACGGCCGACCCGTATTTTCTGTGCTCGGAGCAGCATTGCGCCGTGTACAAAGGCGTTTCGGGCGAGGCGACCACCACCAACCTCGCGGTCGAAGCCACTCGAGGTGAAATGGCCTTCGACGCCGACGGCAAGCTGGTCGACTCCGTCTACAGCGCGGTCTGCGGCGGCCACACCGAGAACAACGAAGTCGTCTGGGGCGGCGTGCCGAACCCCTCGCTTCGCGGCCGACCCGACGTCATCGCCGGCAAGTCCCCCACGGCCACCCCGGCCGACCTGAAAGCGTTTCTCACCACCGAAGGCCCCTACGCGTGCCGGCTCTCGACCTTTTCCCAAGCCTCCAAATTTCGCTGGGAAAAGCGCTTCACCGCCAAAGAAGTCGACGAAAAGTTGGCCACCTTGGGCGTCGGCCGGGTCTTCGCCATGACCGTCACCGACCGGGGAATCTCGGGGCGGGCTCGCCTGTTGTCAGTCTCTGGTGAAGAGGGTGCCACCCAGTTGCGGGGTGAGCTCGTCATTCGCCGCGCCTTCGGCATGCTCAACAGCGCCATGTTCGAACTCAGAGCCGAGCGAGACCCGAAAGGCCGCCCAACTGCTTGGGTTTTTACCGGCGGAGGCTGGGGCCACGGGGTAGGTCTTTGTCAGACAGGGGCGATCGGCCGCGCCGAAGCCGGGCAAAGTTACCGCGACATTCTGGGCCACTATTTCAACGGGGCCCAGGTGGCGCGCGTCTATTGACGCGACGTTATGATGGGCCCGTGCTGCTCGTCGTTCGCCAGCCTCGCCAGTCGTCGCCGCTGAAGCGAGTGCTTCTGTCGGTGGCGTTGGCGCTCGTCGCCCACGCCCTGCTGGCGGCGCTGCTGATCTTCATGTCGATGCTGCAACTCAATGTGCCGCGCATCGCCCACGCGAAGAAGAGCGAGGGCCGCCCCGTCACGCTGCGTGGGCTCACCGCCGAACAGTTCGCGAAAAACCGCGGCGAGGCGCCTCCCAACGTCAAAGACGAGCGCAAGGTCGTCGCCAAAAATCAGCAGAAAGCCGAAGAGAAGAAGCCAGAAGTGGTGCCGAAGGGCCAGGTGGTGGCCACGGCCCCGGGCAACGAGCAGGTCGACCCCAACGCCAAGTTCGTCTCTGAGACCAACAACGCGGTCAAAAAAGAGACGCGCGCCAAAGAACAAACCGCGTTCTACAAGAACGCCATGCCGCAGCGCACGGCACCGAAGGCGAACAATGCCAGCGACACCGACGCGACCGACCACGAGCAGGTCGCCGGCAACAATGGCCTGGGGCAAGACGACCGGCCGCTGCTCGAAAAAGTCGAGCAGCAGAAACTGACCATCGAAGTGCCCGACGTGAAGGCGCGCTCTGAAGTCGCCATGAAAATACCCGACCTCAACGGCCCGGGCGTCGACGTCGGCAATCGGTCTGAAACCGAAGCCGTGAAGGGCAACTCGAAGCGCTTCAAGCTGCAAAACGGAGTGCCCGGCAGCGGCGAAGAGGCATCGGCCGGGCGACTCGGCCAACCCGGCGTGGCGAATTTGCTGCCCTCGGCCGCGGTGCTCGACAAGGTCACCGGAGCCGCGGCGAACGATCACCTCCGCGACGTCGACGAAGGCGAAGGCACCTACCTCAACACCCGAGAATGGAAGTACGCCAGCTTCTTCAACCGGGTGAAACAGAGCGTCGGCCAACAGTGGTACCCTCAAGAGCAGCTGCGCTTGCGTGACCCCACTCAGCAAATTTACGGAGGCCGCGACCGCTACACCGTGCTCGCGGTCACCTTGAACCAAGACGGCCGCCTCAAAGACGCTTTCGTCGAGAAAAGTTCGGGCCTCGACTTTCTCGACTTGGAGGCCGTCAAGGCGTTCGAGCGAGCCCAGCCTTTTCCGAACCCGCCTCCAGGCTTGGTCGCGGCCGATCAAACCGTGCACTTTCAGTTCGGCTTCTTCTTGGAAATGAGCGGCCGGCCCGGCATGCGGCTGTTCCGCGCCGCCGACTGACGACTTAGAAAATCAACGACCCGGTCTCGGCGTACTGCGAAATCGTGCGCTTCATCGAGTCGGCCCACTTCATGGCTTCAAGCTCGGTCTTCTCGCCCGCGACGAAGGGCTTCATCTTTTCGACCATGGCTTTCGCCGTGGCGATGGCCTGCTTCGCCAAGTCGGGGTGACCCTCTTTCGCGAATTTCTCGGCCTGCTCGAGCGTGTCGTTGACGAGCTGCCGAGCGAATTGGCCACGCGCCAGCTTCTCTTGCATCGGCGTGTCCATGATCTTTTTGACGGCCGCTTCGGCGGCTTCGGTCGCCTTCGCCGGGTTGCCGGCCCGAATGGCATTGGTGAACGCCGCCTCGAAACCGTTTGGCGGCACGAGCCGGTAAAGGTTGGGAAACGCGGCTTCTTGGCCCAGCGGCTTGCCGACCTGCAAAAGCTTGCCGCCCCCCGCCAGCCGGAGCTGCTTCATGCCCTCTTCGGAGGCGCGGGTGAACGCCTCGGCGGCCTCGGCGCCTTTGCCGGCCTTGAGCGCCGCCTCACCGGCCTTTTCAGCCTCGTCGATCTTCAGGCGCGGAGAATTTTCGACGACCTTCTTCGCGTCAGCCGCCGCCGTTTCGGCTTTCTTCGCCGCGGCTTGCGCCAATTCGGCGGCCTTCGCACCCCATTGTTTCTCGGCGATTCGGGCCTTCGCGGGGTCGATGCCTTTTTCGCCCAGCTCGCCCAACGTGGGGAAACCGTAACGCCGCTGAAGCTCTTTCGCGGCCGAAGCCGCGCGCGCCGGGTCTGACAGCTCGCAGGCTTTGACTTCTTTTTCGAGCGCGGCGTTGGCGTGACTGCCCCAATTGAAAACCCGGGGCGCCGCCGCTTCGGCGGCCTTGGCCGTCGACGCCGCCCTCGGTGGTGGCCGCTCCCGCGCCCTGCCCCGTTGCGCTCGCCGTGGCCCTGTCGCTTCGGGTCGCCTGGGTGCTCGCTTGCGCCGTCGCGGCGCCCGCCTGGGTCGAGGCTTGGGTGCTCGCCTGCGTACCCGCTTGGGCATGCGAGCCCACCTCTTCGGCGACCTTCGCGGCTTCTTCGGCGGCTTTGCCCGTTTTCACCGCGACTTCGGTGCCCTCGGCCGCCACCTTCACCGCTTTGAGCGCCTTGCCCACATACGGTATCGCGCCCAACAAGTGCAGGCCGGCCGCCGACATTCGCTTGCCGGCTTCGCCAAAATCACCCGTGGCCGCCGCGGCGGCCGCCTGGCCCACGTCGACGACCGCATTCACCGCGTCGAGGGCGGTCGAGGCCGCGGTCGCCGCCAAGCCCACCGGAGCACCAACGCCCGTCACGGTTGCCCCGATGCCAGTCGCGGTGAGCCCCAAGCTCAACACGTCGACGCCCGACTGAATGCGGTCAATGATGCCCGTCGGCGGCAACTCTTTGGGCTGCTTCGCCCGGGCCGCGTCGACCTCGCCTTGAGCTGCTTGCTCGCCTTCGAGAGTACCCACCGCCTTGGTCTGCTCAGCCGTCAGCGGCGCGTAGCGGCTGATGCCGCGCAGGCGCCCGAGCGTCTCGTTGATGTCGCCGAGCAGCTTTTCTTGCCCCGCCAAGTCGAGCGAAGCGCGCCCTTGAAACGCGGCCCAATTGATTGCGCGCCTCGCGTAGACGGTCTTTCCACTCGTCGGCGGCTTTCGCGGCTTCTTCGCCGGCCGTTTTGCCGGCGCTCCACTCCGGTCGCGCCGCGT
>JBGAIY010000001.1:0-2924 GCA_044225205.1 Myxococcaceae bacterium
GAAAAGCGGCCACTCGCAGGTACCCGGCGCGGGCCTCGGCGAGGTCGACGAGCGCCCACCCGGCCAGGGCCACCACGGCGGCGGCGAACAGCGCGAGGGGCCAGGCTCCGAAGTCGGCCCAGAGGCTCGTCAGGCTGGCAGCGAAGGGGCGCGGCGCGACGCGGGGTCGGTCGTCTTCGGGTATCAGCCGCAACCACGCGACGTAGTGCACCGACTGGAGAAACGCGAAGCTGAGCACGAGGTGTTTCGCGAGTGTGAGGTTCTCGACGGGCGTGGTCGTCGCCATCAATTCGTCGAAGCTGGTCTGTGACCACGCGCTCACGGAGCCTCCGGCCCATTCGAGGAGCGGGTCGGCCGCTCCGGTCAACAACAGCACCGTACCGGCCACGGCTGACACGACGACCCAGGTCGACTTCGCCTTGCGCGGGCGCCACCACCACCACAATGCGAGACCGACCAGGTTGTGGGCATGCAAGAACACGAGTTGAAACAGCACGTCGTGCCCAACGGCGAGCGCGGTGAGCCCGAGCCACCCGAGCAGGGTCGGTACGAGGCGGTGCCACGGCGCGCGCGCGCCGAGCACCATGGGCACGACGGCGGCGAGACCGAACGCGGGGCCGGCCCCCAGTGACGCGAGCAAAAGGGGTACGGCGGTGGCGAGCATGAGCCAGTGGCGGCGGTGGAGGCCGGGCCGCACCACGAGGTAGCGCACGTCGGCCAACAGGTGCGGCACCCCGAGAATCACGGGCCCCAGGGCGATGTTCCACAAGGGCACGGTGGCCGAGGTGACGAACGCGAACGCGACGCTGAACACGCCAAGCCACGTGACGCGGAGGTCTCGGTCGCGAAAGAGGGGCGCGGCCCACGGGCCAATTTCGCGCAAAACGGTCGAGCGCAGGCGGTCGAGGGGCGAGACCCAGAGCGCGGCTCGGCTGGCGTTCACGTGCGTTTCACGAATGAAATCAAGCTCGAGCGGTGGGCGATTGGCTCGGCCTCGGGTTGTGACACGGCCGCGCCCAACAGTTCAATGGCGTACACCGGCCCGTCGATGCTCGGGTCGGTGACCCACGCCGAGACCAATGCGAAAGGCCGTTCGCGCTTGCCTCCGAGCCACCGGGCGGAGTCACTGGGTACCGTGCAGTCGCCGGAGCTGTCATTCAAGAACTGCTCGTCGAAGACCGGAACATGATTCCATTCTTGGCCGAACCATTGAGCGACCGTCATTCGCCGCACCTTACTGCTGGTGATCTGTCGCGCAAAACAGCAGACCTGAGTGTCGTCTGTGCCGGTGGCCTCATTGGTGAGGCCTCACGTTCGTTACCGGAGACGCTCATGAAAAAGACCAACAAAACGCCGAAGTCGATCACCCTCAATCTCACCACCATTAAAGAATTGCCGGCCTCGACGCTGGGCCAAATCGTCGCGGGCGAGTTCTGCGGCAACAGCTGCATCAGCAGCTGCGCCGATACGTGGATTTGAGCTGTGTCTGCACCACGGCGGTCAGCCCGTTCGGGGTTGGCCGCTGGGGTCTTCGGGTACGGGCAGTGGTTTGAGCGTGTGCAAAGGCGCCACGTCTCGCAACTCGGGCCAGACGACGGCGACGACGAGCACGACCAGCAAGGTGCCGATGCCTCCGCCGACGACCGAGGCGACGGGGCCGAACCAGTCGGCGGTGAGGCCTGATTCGAAGCTGCCGAACTCGTTCGAGAGCCCAATGAAGACGAAATAAATGGCCGACACCCGCCCACGCATCACGTCGGGGGTGAGGGTTTGCTCGAGCGTCGAGCGAATGACGACCGAGACGTTGTCGAAGAAGCCGCTGAGCGCCAGCAAAATGAACGACAACCACAGGCTGCGCGAGAGCCCAAAGCCGATGGTCGCGAAGCCAAACCCCGCGACGGCGACGAGCAGCACGCGGCCCGGCCGTTTCCACGCAGGGAGCCGGGTTTGCAACAGCGCCATGATGACCGCGCCAATGGCGGGCGCGGCTCTCAGCCAGCCGAGGCCAGTGGGGCCCGCTTTGAGAATGTCTTTCGCGAAAATGGGCAAGAGGGCGACCGCCCCGCCCAGCAACACCGCGAACAAGTCGAGGGTGATGGCGGCCAAGAAAATGCGCGCCCCCATGACGAAGCGAAGGCCGGCGAGCGCGTCGCGCAGCTTGGCGCCGCCGCCCGCGCGAACCGCCGGAGCGATGGACGGCAGCGACCACAAAATGCCGACGAACGCCAAGTGCGCGGTGCCAGCGACGGCGAAAGCCCAAGTCGACGAGTTGTGTTGCACGGCAATGATGACGCCCGCGAGCGCCGGGCCCGCCATCGACGCCAATTCGTAGCTGCTCGAGACCCACGCGCTGGCGTTGCCGAACTCTTCGGGTGGCACCAGCTGCGGCAACATCGACCCGACGGCGGGCGAACGAAAAGCGACCGCGACTCCAATGACGAAGAGCAGCGCGTAGTACGCGGGCACGGGCCCTTCGAACGCGGTCAACAAGGCCAGCACGAAAGCGCAGACGGCGAGCACGACGTGGGTGAGCGCGGCGACGTTGCGGCGGCGAAAGTGGTCGGCCACGGCTCCGGCGGGCAGCGCGAGCACCAGCACCGGTATGAGTTCGACGAGCCCGACCATGCCGAGGGCGAACGGGCTGTGGGTTCGCTCGTAGAGCTGAAACCCGACCGCGACCGACACCATGGTGGTGCCCACCGCTGAGAGAAACCGCCCAATGACGAAGCGCAACAGCCCGGGCCGACGGAGCGCCGAAAATGCGTGACCCACGGAGGCTTACGCTTTTCGGTCTTTCTGCATCTCAAGGCGAAGAAAATCGTTCAGCTTCTTCGCGATGTTGTCGGGCATTTTCGCGGCGAGCGCCTTGCGGCACAGGCCCGGCGTGGCTTGGTACGTTTTCAGAAACGACTCACACGGTTCAC
>JBGAIY010000001.1:2953-43950 GCA_044225205.1 Myxococcaceae bacterium
GGCCTCGAGGCGGCTCCGCACGTCAGCGGCGAGCTCGCCTTCGACATAGTCGAGCAGCAAATCGATGCATTCTTTGCAGGTATTCGACATCGTCGGCGCAAGGCCCCACCGGCCTTCTCGCCAGAGTATCTGCGAAGTGACGCGAGCGCATGCAAGCTCAAATGCACGCGGCGGAGCAGCCGGAGGTGATCAACCCCGGCTGAATGGCCCGCCTCTTTTCAACTTATTGATATTACGTAGCTATTTCTGACGGCTGCGACCTGGTGTTGCTTATGTGCTCTTGGGGCTCGATGCGACTCGCTTCTTTGCTGGCCTTCGTTCAGGTGGTGGTTGGCTGCTCTGGGCCGAGTCAGGCGACCTGCGTCGCGGGTCAAAGCGTCGCTTGCGCCTGTTCGAACGCGAGGGCCGGTTTTCAGGTCTGCCAGCCAGGTGGCTTCTTCGCGAAGTGCAGCTGCGACGGCGAAGCGGTCGACTCGGGCTCGACGAGCGTTGACCGAGGCTCGTTGGGTGGCCACCCGCCCGTGATTCTGACCGCGAGCGTCAGCCAGAACGCCAGAATGACGCGGGGCGAAACGGTGATCATTTCAGCCGTGGTGACCGACCCCGATGGCATCAACGACCTCATTGGCGGCTCGCTCACCGACCCCACGGGCCATTCAACGTATGGTGTGTTCGCGACCTCAGCGAGCGAGGGGGCCTATTCGCTCACCGTCAGCTGGTCTGACTTCAATCATGTCTCGGTGATTGAGTTCGTGAACCAAGAGCACCGCGACGCCGTGATGCACTTCTTCGACGCCGAGGGGCACGAAACGAAACAGACGCTCAGCGTGACGCTTCATTGCGACGGCGCTGGAGGGAGTGCGTGTGGCGGCGAGTGCAAAGACCTGCAAACCGACGAAAACAACTGCGGCCGGTGCAACACCCAATGTGTCGGCGGGTGCACCGTCGGCGCGTGCCTGCCCCGTCTCGAGCCCGCCGGTGCTCCGTCAGACAACAGGTCGTGTGACACCGCGTGCGCGAAGATGAAAACGCCGAACGGGCGAGCGCTCAGCTGCGCAGCCGAATGCCCGAGCGCCAACGCGACCGTGGCAGGTGTCGCGACCTATCGCTGGCAACACAATGATTGGAACAAGCCGGTCACCACCTGTGACCAGAACGTACCGCCTGCGTTCTACAGCGACGCCTTCACGTCATGGGCCTTGTTCGAGTTGAGCTGTTGTTGCCGGTGAGGCGCGGTCATGACTCTCGTTCAGCGTAGAACCGGTCAATGGCTTGCCGCAGAGCGAGGCGCGCGCGGTGGAGTCGGCTTTTGACCGCGGGCAGCGACGTGTTGGTGAGCTGGGCGATTTCTTCGTAGGGCAGGCCCTCGAGGTCGCGCAGCACGAACACTTCTCGGTATTCGTCGGGCAGGTGCTGGCTGGCCTCTTCGATGGCGCTGCGCAGCTCGGCGTCGAGCGTTTGGCCCTCGGCGTCGCGGCCCCAGTCGGCGACGGCTTCGATGAGCGAACCGCGTTCATTGAAATGGGGCGCGTCGACCGGCGCTTCGACTTCGGAGGCGACCTTGCGGTGCCGCAGGCGCATCAGCGCGAAGTTGGCGGCGATGCGGTAAACCCAAGACCCGAACGCGGCGTCACCGCGAAATTCGGGCAGGTGGCGGTAGGCCGCGAGAAACGCCTCTTGGGTGACTTCGGCCGCGTCGTCGACCGAATTGAGCATGCGCGCCGCGAGCCCGAAGACCTGCGAGCGGTGCCGTTCGACGAGCTGCTCAAAGGCCGACGAGTCGCCCTGTTGGGCGCTCGCGAGCAGCACGCTGTCGTCGACGTCAGCGACCACGGCCCTTGCCACCTTCCCGGAGTCGAGATGCGGCTGCATTAGCCGACCCTCGCCTGCGCTGCTGGTATCGCTGATTGCGCCAAAGAAGTCATGGGTTTCAAGGGGTTGACGAAGGAACTCCTGACAAGCGCCAACATTCCGCGGGGAGGGCCACCCAGAGTACGTCGGGCAAGGACTCTGGTTTCGCCTAGAGTCTGACGAATGGGGCGAATCATTGTGGTGGTACTGACGTTGGCGGCGCTTTCGTTTCTGGTGCGACGGGTGATGTACGCCCAAGACCCCGCCGCGGCGACCGCTGGGGCGGCTGGTGCGACGACCGCCCCTTCTGGGCCACCCCAGCAGCTCGGCAACGTGCGCTCGGCGGCGAACCGCATCGAAGCGAATGATCAGCAGCACCTCGACGACATCGACAAAAAGACCACCGGCAACTAGGCCGGGCCCCGTGTCGGGGCACGTGTACGACGAATTGAAGCGCCTTGGGCTGGTCACTCCCGGCCGGCTGGGTGCCAAAAACAAACAGAACTTCGATGCGTTGCGCTTGTGCCATGCAGGCCGCCTCGTCGGTGGGTTGTCGATTTCGCTTCATGCGACCGCCGACGAAGTGGTGGCCCACTGACCCACGCGCTGGGCGGTGCCGCCCGCCAGCTTCGGCTCGCCGATGTTCGAACGGGCCCTCCTTTGGTGCTCGAGATTGAGGCCTTGGGCCTCGCTCCAGCCAGTGAAGAAGTGTTGCGCGAAAAGTGGGAAGTCGAAGACGTTCGGGCCCTCATTCACAACCTCAACGACCTGTACCGGGCCGACCCGGGGGTCAAAGCCGCCGCCGTGTTGGGTGAGTTCGAAGACATGCTGCACGTTTGGTGCATCAACAAGGCCACCCTGCCGACCCTGCTCGACCGAGGCTTTCTCGGCCGCGCCGACAACCTGCCCACCCTGCGGGTGATTGCTGATGTCAGCAGCTAATTTTGCTCATTTTGTTTTAAGAGAGCCAAAATTTAGTGCAAAACAACGCACATGATTGATTCAGGCTCCACCGCGTGGATGCTGACGAGCTCAGCGATGGTGCTGTTGATGGTGCCGGGTTTGGCGCTTTTCTACGGCGGCATGGTGCGGCGAAAGAACGTGCTCACCACCATGATGATGAGCTTCGTGGCGATGGCCGTCATTGGGGTGCAGTGGGTGCTCCTTGGGTACGCGTTGGCGTTTGGGCCGTCGGCGTGGGGCGGCGTGGTGGGCTGGAGTTCGAATCTGTTCGCGCTTCGGGGTCTGACGCCTTCGACGCTGTACGCCGACAAGGCGATACCCGAGCTGGTGTTCGTGATGTTTCAGGGCAAGTTCGCAATCATCACGCCGGCGTTGATCAGCGGCGCGGTGGCCGAGCGCATGAAGTTTCGCACCTACCTGGCATTCACCCTGTTGTGGGTGACCCTGGTGTATTGCCCGCTGGCGCACTGGGTGTGGGCGTCAGACGGCTGGCTGTTCACGCGTGGCGTGCTCGACTTCGCGGGCGGTACGGTGGTGCACATCGCCGCGGGCGTGTCGGCGTTGGTGCTCGCGTTGATGTTGGGCCCGCGCCGCGACTTCGCGCGGGGCGCCGCGATTTTGCCCAACAACTTGGTGCTGACGCTGACGGGGGCCGGTTTGTTGTGGTTTGGCTGGTTCGGCTTCAACGCGGGCAGCTCGGTGGCGGTCGAAACCCCGGTCGCCGGCGCGGTGGCGGGGCTGGCGTTCACCACGACCCAGTCGGCCGCCGCGGCCGCCGGCCTCTCGTGGATGCTCGTGGAGCGCTGGCACCACGGCAAGGTGACGTCGTTGGGCTTGGCCTCGAGCATCGTGGCAAGACTGGTAGCCGTGACTCCCGCGGCGGGCCACATTCAGCCCTGGGCGGCGTTGGTGTTGGGCGCGCTGTCGAGCGTCGTGTGTTACGCGGCGGTGCAGCTCAAGGCTCGCCTGGGGTACGACGATTCGCTCGACGCGTTCGGCGTGCACGGCGTGGGTGGCATTTTGGGCGCGCTGTTGACCGGGCTGTTCTGCTTCACGCCGGTGACGGGCCTGTTCAGCGGCGGCGACTGGAGCCAGTTCGGCAAACAGGCGCTGGGCGTAGGCATCGCCATTGGTTTTGCCGGGGTCGGTACCTTTCTCATCGCCTCATTGCTCAAGCCGCTCATGGGCCTGCGCACGACCGACCAAGAAGAGCGTGACGGGCTCGACATTCACGTTCATGGTGAACGCGGGTACCATTTCGACCAGACGTGATGACGAGCGGGGAGCCTTGAAAAAATGAAGATGATCATCGCCATCGTACGCCCCGAGCGCCTCGAGGCCGTCGAAGACGCCCTGGGCGAAGTGCTCGATGAGGGCGACAACTACCGAATCACCGTCGACATGGTCGAAGGGCTCGGCCGCCAAGAAGGCGAAGTCGAAATTTTTCGGGGCCAGAAGGTGAAGCTGCGCAACGTACAGAAGACGCGCATCACCTTGTGTGTGAACGACGCGTACGTCGAGAAGACCATCGCCGCCATTTCGAAGGGCGCGCGCACCGAGCCTGGGGGCGCGGTCGGTGACGGCAAGATTTTCGTGCTGCCGCTCGAAGAGGTCGTGCGCATTCGCACCGGCGAGCGCGGCGGTTCGGCCATTTGAGGGCGAGCCGAACGTGGCGTTGACGCTCAAATACGAAGTCGTCGCCGCGCCCGACGCCTCGCCTCGGCGCAGTGCGCTGTTTTTGCACGGCATTTTGGGCGCGGGGGTGAACCTGCGCTCACTCGCCAAGCGCTTCGTCGCGCAGCGGCCCGAGTGGCAAGGGGTGCTGGTCGATTTGCGGGCCCACGGCGGGTCGCAGGGTCGTGACGGGGTCGATTCGGTCGAGGGGGCGGCGGCCGACGTGGTGGCTCTGGCGGGTGCACTTTCGGCCGCGCCGCTGAAGGCCCTCATCGGCCATTCGTTCGGTGGCAAGGTCGCGCTGAAGGCGGCCGAGCAGTTGCCGGGCGTGGAGCACGTCGCGTTGATCGACTCGGCTCCGGGCACGCGAGACGACCGGCGTGGCTCGGAGTTGACCATGTCGGTGCTGCGGCTGCTCGAGGCGTTGGGGACGGGCCCGTGGCCGAGCCGTGAAGCGTTCGTGCGCGAGTTGGTGAATGGCGGGCAAGAGCGCGGGGTGGCGCTGTGGCTCGCCATGAACTTGGCACCGGCCGAGAACGGCCAGTTTCGACTCACGCTCGAATTGCCGCGCATTCACGCCCTGCTCGAGTCGTACTTCGCACTCGACGCCTGGTCGGTTCTCGAGCGGCCGTCGACCACTCGGTTTCACCTGATCATCGGCGAGCGCTCGCTGGTGTACGACCAGCCCGAGCGTGAGCGGGCGCAGGCCCTCGAAGCCTCCACCGCGGGCCGCGTGACGGTCGACCTGCTGCCTGCGGGGCATTGGGTGCACGTCGACGACTTCGAGGGGCTGTTGCGGGTCTTGGTGCGGCGGCTGGGCGAAACCCCTTGAATTGGTTCTCATTTCTGCCCTGGCGCGATTCGGGCTAAGCCGGCGCCGCCATGGTGCTGATTTCTGTGTTGTTGGTGCTTCACGCGAACCCGGTGGTCGCCGACTGCGACGACGAAGCGGCCTGTCGCAAGGCCTGCGTGGCGGGTGACGTGGGCCAGTGCCAGGCCTTGGGTGACTTGGTGGTCGCCGACGACCGTGCCGAGGCCCTGAAGTTGTATGAATTGGCGTGCGGCAAGGGCTTGTTTTCGTCGTGCTCGAAGTGGGCCTACCGGCTGGCCGAGCATTCGAGCAGCAAGGCCGATGTGGCGAAGGCGATGAAGTTGTCTGATCAAGCCTGCTCGGGCGGCGACGCGCTCGGCTGCGCGAACCTCGCCGTCTGGCTGTGGGACGCCGGGCCCAGCTCGTATGCTCGCGCCGCGGCCGCCGCGGCCAAAGCGTGCAAGCTGGGAGACTCCGTGGGCTGTGGCACGCTCGGCAGCATGTACCTCGAAGGCGTGGGCGTCGCGAAGAGCGCGACGAAAGCGCTCGAGGCGTTCGAAGCCGGCTGCGACGGCCAGTCGACCTCGGCCTGCACCCTGCTCGCCGTGGCGTTGCTCGACGGTTCGGTGGGCAAGGTCGACGCCAAGCGAGCGGTGAAATTGCTGACCGGTGCGTGCGACGACGACTACGCCCAAGCCTGCAGCCAGCTGAGCGACCTCACCCGCCGCGGAGTCGGCGTGCGTCGCCGAGACCGAACGCAAGCGCTCGTGCTTTTGCAGAAGGCGTGTCGGCTGGGTTCTGAAGAAGCGTGTGAGCGCTCGGGGTTGACGGGTGAAGACGCTGACGACGGTGACGCCGAAGGCGTTGCGACCGGTGGCCGAAAATGAACCTGAAGAACCTCGACTTCGACGAATGGTCGAAGGCGCTGCCGGCGGCGGGCCGCGGTGAAGTGTTGAAGCTGTTCGCGTCGGTCTTCGCCCACGGAGCCACGACGCTCGACGAGGTGGCCACGACCCGGCAGGTGACGGCCGCCACCCGAGACCTGGTGGTGGCCACCGGGCAGCTGCCGCGCCTCGAGGTGGTCGAACGGCGCCAGGCCGACGACGGCTTCGTGAAGTACTTGTTTTCGTCGCCGTTGGGTGGCCGCTTCGAAGCCGTGCGCATACCGATTTTCGACACCAAGTACGTGGTGTGCATTTCGTCGCAAGTCGGCTGCGCGTTGGCCTGCGACTTTTGCATGACGGGCAAAATGGGGTTTCAGCGCAACCTCGAGACTTGGGAAGTGGTCGACCAGGTGCTGCAGATTCGCGACGAAGCCGACAAGCCGGTGCGCGGCGTCGTTTTCATGGGCATGGGCGAGCCGCTGTTGAACCTCACCAACACCGCCCGGGCCGCCCGCATTTTCTGCCACCCCGCGGGGTGCGCCATTGGCGCGAAGAGCATCACGTTTTCGACGGCGGGCTGGGTGCCCGGCATCAAGCGGTACTTGGCCGAGGCGCTGCCCTACCGGTTGGCGTTTTCGGTGACGTCGGCCCTGCCGCACAAGCGCTCCCAGGTGTTGCCGGTCGAAAAGACGCACCCGCTGCCCACCCTCATTGAACAAATTCGCGCCTACACCGACCAGCGCCGCACCCGCGCCATGATCGCCTACGTCATGATTCGCGGCTTCAACACCGGCCGCGAAGACGCCGAGGCGCTGCGCGACGCGTTCGCCGGCATACCCGTCACCATCGACCTCATCGACGTGACCGACCCGACGGGCAAATACCTGCCGCCCACCGACGACGAACTGAAGGCCTTTCGAGACCACCTGCAAATTCTCGGGGCGCCCATTGCCCGGCGGTACTCCGGCGGCAAAGACATTGGGGCGGCGTGCGGCACCCTCGAGGCGTCACAGCGCGGCGGCGTGCTGCTCGCGAGCTGAGCGCCACGAGCGCGTGCCTGGCCAGAGTCGTTCTCGCGCAATGGGTGGCCGCCGTGCCACGCTCATCGTTCTTGGGGCTCGGTCAGTCGCCGATGAGAGTGCGTCGAGCCCGTCGAGAACGGTGTCGCGGTCCCACCGGTCGGTGGTGGTCACGAAAAGTGTGCCATCGAAGAAGACCCACCCGATGGCGACCCAAGCTGCGTCAGCTCGTCGGCGTACGCCTCTCGCCGAGGCCCTCAGGGGAGGGTCTCGCCGCTGCGCGGGCTGCCCGCGGCCCGGCGTACGGCGATGAGGCGGGCGACAATCGACACGGCGATTTCAGCGGGCGTGAGCGCGTCGATGGGCACACCCATGGGCGACTCGAAGCGGGTGACTTCGCTTTCTGAAAACCCCGCGGCGACGAGCCGTTGGCGAAACCGGGCCGCTTTGCGCCGGCTGCCGATGACCCCCAAATACGCGGCCGGCGTGCGCAGCAGGGCTTCGACGCACGCTTGGTCGAGCGGGTGGTCGTGGGTCGTGACACAGAAGAAGGCATCGGGGCCTCCGGCGAGCGTCTTGGCGACGTCGGCGGGGTACGCGAGCACCCGCTGCCCGTGGGGAAAGCGCTCTTCGTTGAGCCAGTCACTGCGTTCGTCGACCACCGTGACTTGAAAACCCGCGTAGTGCGCGAGGTGCGCCAGTTCTTTCGCGACGTGGCCTGCTCCAAAGACCCACAGTCTGGCCGCGGGTCGGTGCTTTTCGAGAAACACGGTCATCGACCCGCCGCAGCACATGCCCAGGTCGTGGGTGAGGTGGGTTTCGAGCAGCTGGGTCTGGCGGGTCTCGTCGGCGAGCAACGCCCGGGCGGCGGTGACGACTTGTTGTTCAATGGCGCCTCCGCCAATGGTGCTGATCAGCTGACCAGAATCGACCACGGCCATTTTGCTGCCTGGCTTTTGCGGCGTGCTGCCGTGGGCGGCGACGACGGTCGCGACCACGAACGAGCGACCCGCTTCGATGAGCTGCGCAATGTCGGCGTACCACCGCACGAAGCGATGCTAGCGCTTTTGGCGCTGACCGAGTGAGCAGACTCACAGCCCGTCGAGTTTGCCGGTGCCCGCGGCGTCGTAATACGTCTTGATGGGCCCGAAGAGCGTGCCGAGCATGCTGCTGACGATGCCGACCAGGGCGACGCCGGCGACGAGCGCGAGCACGAGAATGATCAACAGGCGAACGGCTCTCAGCGAAGACTCTTGAAGCTCTTCGCTCACTTTTCGCAAAGCGTCGTCGACGGTGCCGGTGCGCTCGGCCACCGAGAGGGTGCCCAACGTGGTGCGGTCGACGAGCCCGAACGACTCGATGGCCTGGGTGAGCGTGCCGCCCTGCCGAATGGCGGCCTCGGCTCGAGGGAGGTCGGCGATGAGCGTGGGGCTGCTGGTCGACTTCACCGCGACGCGCAACGCGCGCATCACGTCGAGGCCGGCGCCGACGCCCAAACTGAGGCCCAACATCAACCGCGACGCGTACAGGTCACGCACCGCGGTCGACACCACGGGGGTGCGACGCTTGAGCTGGTCCCACGCGAGGTCGGCGTTCAACAGTTTGATGACGAAAGGCGCGGCCAACAGGCTGCCGACGACCAGCCCCATGAGCCCCAGGTTGTGAACGAGCCCCGACACGTAGAGCGCGCCGACGCCACGGCTGCTTGACGACATGCTGGAGGCCGCTTGAAGCAACGGGCCGACGAAGACGAATGCGCCCAGCAAGTACATGGGCCACAGCGACATGAAAAGCGCACGCCAGCGGAGCTTCTGCACTTGCTCGAGGTGGTTGATGAGCGACGCGAGCACGGGGTCGAGGGTGCCGGCTTCTTCAGCGAAAGCGATGAGTTCGACGTTCGCGTCGTCGAACAACCCGGCTCGGCGGCCCAGCGCTTCGGCCAGCGTGGCCCCACCTTCGATGTCGCGCGAAACCAACTTCAACCCGCGCTCGAGGCTGGCGTCGGGGGCGTACTTCGACAGCTCGACGAACACGGTGGGCATGCCGAGCCCCGCCTTCAACAGTGCGTGAAACTGGCGGTAGAACGCGATTTGCCGGCGGTGCCTCGCGAACGACGCCAAAGGGTGCCTGGCCCAGACCCGGGCGAATTGGTCGGCGGTCGTCTCGGTGAGCTGCTGAGGCTGCTGCGACATGGCCGACAGCCTACCAGGCCCGAGTTGATCAACGGGCGATTCGCGGGCTCGAATGCTTCAGACGCTTTGTGGGTGGCGCGGGTCTCACGAAATCGACGTGAGCTGTTTTTCGGCGCAACGCCCGTGGTGTGCGGCGAGAACCCACCAACTCCAGCAAAAGGCAATCACGCGGCAGGCAGCGGCATTTCACTGGTGGGTGTCGGCATGGGAACTGACGATTGAACGGGAGGGCCGGAGCGTCGCCTCGCCGCCGGTGGCTGAACCCCACGACGAGCGTGACGAGGTCAAAAGCGACGACCGCTTTTGCGTCAACGACAAGGTCGTGTGGACCGTGGGCAAACACGACCACCGCAACGGAGTGGTGACCCGGGTGTTCGCCCGTGACGGCATGGCCGAGGTCAACGTGGGAGGTTCGCTTTCAACGGTGAAATTGACCGGCCTCGAGCACCCGCGCAAAGAGGCCTTCGGGTACCGCGTCGGCCAGCCCGTCATCTGGGACGTGAGCGAATACGACCACCGCGACGCCGTGGTGTCTCAGATCTACAAAGACGGCATGGTGACCATTGCCACCGTGCCGGCGCAAGAAACCAGCACGGTGCCGGTCTCGAAAATCGAACCGAGGGTGGCGTGTTCGACGACCTGCAAAGACTGAACGTCTTGGGGTTTCAACCGCCGCCAAGCACCAGGGTCTCGAGCAGCGCCTTCTGTACGTGCATGCGGTTTTCGGCTTCGTCCCACACGGCGCTTTGCGGGCCGTCGATGACGTCGGCGGTGACTTCTTCTCCGCGGTGGGCGGGCAAGCAGTGCAGAAACGGGGCGCGTGGTTTGGCGAGCCCGAGCAAGGCGGCGTCGACCTGGTAGGTGCCGAGGGCCTTGAGTCGGGCGGGCGCTTCGGCTTCTTGGCCCATCGAGGTCCACACGTCGGTGATGATGGCGTCGGCCCCACGTGCGGCTTCGCGCGCGTCGTGCGTGCACGTGACGTGTTGAGGCGAGAGGGCCAGCACGTCGGCGGGCGGGTGGTACCCCTTGGGCGACGCGAGCCGGAGCTGATAGCCGAACACGCTCGCGGCTTCGACGAACGAACGCCCCATGTTGCTGGCGGTGTCGCCGATGAACGCCAAGGTCTTGCCGGCGACGGCGCCGAGCCGTTCTTCAATGGTGAACAGGTCGGTCAGAATTTGAACCGGGTGGCCGCCGTCGGTCAGCCCGTTGATGACCGGCACCTCGCAGTGCTGGGCGAATTCGTGCAGGCGTTCGTCGCCGAAGGTGCGCATCATCACCACGTCGCAGTAGCGCCCGGTGATGCGCGCGGTGTCGGCCAGCGGCTCCCCGCGTGACATTTGGCTGTTGGCCGTCGAGAGGTCGATGCAGGTGCCTCCGAGTTGGCCCATGGCCGCTTCGAACGACAACCGGGTGCGGGTCGACGCCTTTTCGAAAATCAGCACGAGGGTGCGGCCGGCCATGCTGTTCACGATGCGTCGTTCGCGGCGCGCCGCTTTCAGCGTGTGGGCGCGGTGAAAGAGCGCCTTGTGCTCGTCGCTGGTGAGGTCTCGAATCTTGAGAAAGTCGCGCTTCACAGTGACGCCTCCTTCAGGGTGGTAAACAGCGCATTCAACGACGGGGTTTTCGCGGCCCGGGCCGACAGCGCCTGGCTTTGCTCGGTCAACGTGGCCAGCTGCTTTTCGACGGCGGCCGGGCCGGTGCTGCCCTCGCTGGCTTTGCGGGCCACGGCGCCGGCGGGTTCGAGCACCGAGAGCAGCGTCTCGTCGAGCGCGGGGTCGACCGTTTGGGCGAGGGCCAACGACACCTGGCGCAGCGACACGCCCTGTTCTTGGCAGCGCCGCACGAGCGAACCCACGACCTGGTAGGCGGCGCGAAACGGCATGCCTTTTTTCACCAAGGCTTCGGCGAGGTCGGTGGCCTGGGTGAACCCTTCGTCGAGCCCTTTGCGGCAGGCTTCGGCGTTGAAGGTGATGCGCGGCAGCGCGAGCCGCAGCACGTCGAGGGAGCCGAAGAGCAGCGGCCCGGTTTCGAGCAGGGTGGCCCGATCTTCTTGCAAGTCGCGGTTGTAGCCGCCGGGCAGGCCCTTCACCGTGGTGAGCAAGGCGACCAAATTGCCAATGGCCCGGCCGCTCTTGCCGCGCACGAGCTCGAAGACGTCGGGGTTTTTCTTCTGCGGCATCATCGACGACCCCATCGAAATGTCTCCCGAGAGCGTGGCGAAGCCGAATTCGCTGGTGGTGAAGTCAATGAGGTCGGTCGACCAGCGGCTCGCGTGCACGAAGAAGCGCGCGGTGGCATACAAATAGTCCATCGCGAAGTCGCGCTCGCCCACGGTGTCGAGCCCGTTGATCGAAATGCGAGAAAAGCCGAGCAACTGCCGAGTCACTTCTCGGTTGATGGTGAGCGACGTGCCGCTGATGGCGCCGACCCCGAGCGAGAGCACGTCGGCTTGTTCGAGCGCGAAGGTGAAGGCCTGGGCGTCGCGCAGAAACGCCGCGCCGTACGACGCGAGCCAGTACGCGAGCGAAATGGGCTGGGCGCGTTGGCGGTGTGTGTAGCTCGGCAGCAGCACGTCGTGCTCGAGT
Organism: Myxococcaceae bacterium; assembly: GCA_044225205.1. Classification (GTDB taxonomy): domain Bacteria; phylum Myxococcota; class Myxococcia; order Myxococcales; family Myxococcaceae; genus JAEUJT01. Next base: position 14,936 of record JBGAIY010000001.1, read on the forward strand.
CGGGCGCGCGCCACCAAGTCGCCGATGAGCATGGCGAGCGTCTGCACCGCTTTCGCGCACGCGTCGCGCACGTGGAGCCGCAAGTCGGTGGCGACCTGGTCGTTGCGCGACCGGGCCGAATGCAGCAGCGCCGCCGGCTTGCCGATGGTGCGGTTGAGCTCGACTTCGATGGCCATGTGCACGTCTTCTTCGTCGGGCAATTCGAGCTCGCCACGCTCGTGCCGTTGCCACAGGGCGACCAAGCCGTCGCGAATGGCGCGGGCGTCGGCCGAGGGTATGACGTGTTGGCGCCCGAGCATGGTGACGTGCGCGAGCGAGCCCACCACGTCTTCGCGCAACAGCTGGCGGTCGAGTGAGAGCGAGCTTGAAAAAGCGAGCACCTCGGGCAACAGGCCGCGGCTCCCAGCGGCGTCGGTTTTCGCCAAGGTCATGAAGAGACTCCCTTTTTCCACAGTGTGAGAAGGTCGCGTTTGACGCGAGCGGGTTTGATGCCACGGTGGGGCACCAAGAAAATGGTGTCGTCACCGGCGATGCTGCCGAGCACTCCGGCGGGTCGGGCCGAATCGAGCGCTGCCGCGACGGCCGAAGCGCCGCCGGGCAGGGTTCGCACCACCACCATGGCATCGGAGTCGTCGACGGTGGTGACCAAATGGTGCACGGCCCGCAACCGCTCGTCGCCCGCGCTGACCGGGGTGTCGGTCAATTCGTACACCGTGCCCCCGTCGGGCAACGTGACCCTGCGGGCTTTGATTTTCGCGAGGTCTCGGCTGAGCGTGGCTTGGGTGACGTCGATGCCTTCGCGCTTGAGCAGTTCACCCAAGGTTTCTTGGGTGGTGACGAGTTGGGTGCGCAAGAGCCGGCGAATGACTTCGCGGCGGGCGCGGTGGGTGGCGATGTCAGCCATGGGTCACCAGCGAGCCGATGCCTTGGTCGGTGAAGAACTCGGCGATGATCGAATGCGGCGTTCGCGCGTCGATGACGTGCACCCGCTCGACCCCGCGCTCGAGCGCCGAAATCGCACAGCGGCCTTTGCGGGTGAGGTTGCGGTTGAACGCGCCGGCCTCGAGCTTTTCGCGCAGCGAGGTGGTCGTGAGCTGGGCCAGCAGGGTGTCTTCTTGCACGAAGCCCGGCACGCCGACCAAGTACACGAGCTTCGAGGCTTGCGAGGCCGCGGCAATTTCTGAAGCGACCTGATCAGGTTCGAGCGCCAGCGTCGTGCCGTCGTCGAGAAACCCGACCGGAGACACCACGGGCACGTAGTTGCGCTGCAAGAACATGTCGAGCAGGTCGCGGTTGATTTCGGTGACTTCTCCGCGTTCGTCGCCCGCCCGCTTGGCTTTGAGAAACGACGCGTCGAGCCCCGAAATGCCAATGGCCTGGGTGCCGGTGCGGTTGAGCAGGGTGACGAGCTCGGTGTTGGTCTGCCCGTTGAGCACCATTTCGCGTGAATTCGCGTCGCCTTTCGACGAGCCCTCGGGGCTTTCGCCATGAACGATGATGGGCACCATGCCCACCGCGCGCAGCAGGTTCACGTCTTCGGCGATCGACGCGCGCAACGAGTCTTTGCTCATGGCTTGGCGGCCCAACTTGAGCACCACCCGCTTGCCCGCGAAGCGGCTGATGTAGCTGAGTGCTTGGGTCACCAAATTCACTTTGAACTTGGGTGAATAATTGGTGAGCCGGTCGTCTTTCGCGACGCTGCCGTCGGCGGTCTGCACCAAGAGCGACGAGTAGTCGGCGTTGATTTTGACGTAGTCGTACGACAGGTCGCAGCCCCACGCGGTGGCGGCGGCGGGGCCACTGCGCAGGTCGACGACCACGGTCACCTCGGGGGCGCGCATGCGTGAGCGCAGCCGCGCGTGCCCCGACGGGCCTTCATTCGCGTCGTTTTGGCTCGTCTGTGAAGAAGCCACCGCCGCCGCGGCTTCGAGCACGGGCTTCTGGTCGTAGACGACCATGCCCTGCACCGTGACTTTCGCCGCCGTCGGGTCGACGGGGTAGCGCTGGCTGCCGACGCGCGCGCCCACCGTCGCCAGAATGCGGCCCCAGTTGGGGTCGGCGCCGAAGACGGCGGCTTTCACCAAGGTCGAACCCGCCACCGCTTTGGCCAAGTCGGTCGCGACCGCCTTCGACGGCGCCCCCTCGACGGTGACCTCGAGCAGCTTGGTGGCACCCTCCCCGTCTTTGGCCACTTCTTTGGCCAACTCGACGCAGAGCGAGCGGAGTTGCCCGACGAACAATTCGTATTCTGGCGAACCTTCGTCGGTGATTTCGGGGTTGCCCGACACGCCGTTGGCCAACGCGAGCACCGCGTCGTTGGTGCTCATGTCGTTGTCAATGGTGAGGTTGTTGAAGCTCCCGTCCATCGACTCCAGGAGCGCCCGCTGCAGCAACACCGGCGTGATGGCCACGTCGGTGCAGATGACGGCGATGGTCGACGCGAGCTGGGGGGCAATCATGCCCGAGCCTTTGCAAATGGCGGTGAGGCGCCCGTCTTTGCGGCCCAGCTTCACGCTGCGCGAAGCCACTTTGATGTGCGTGTCGGTGGTGAGAATGGCTTCGGCGGCCGATTCGGGGCCGCCTTTGAGTTGCGCCTTGAGTTTGGGCAGCGCGTCGATGATTTTGGCCTTCGGCAACCGCTGGCCGATGACGCCGGTCGACGCCATCAACACCGCGGCGCCGTCGACTTCGAGCACGCGGCCCACCGCGGAGCACAACTCCGTCACGTCGCTTTGGCCCTCGGGGCCGGTGAGCGCGTTGGCGTTGCCCGAATTCACCAAAATGGCTCGCACTTGAGCGGCTGGCAGCCGTCGCTGGCAGTCGACGACCGGCGCCGCTTTCGCCGCGTTGATGGTGAGTGCCGCCGCCGCCGCGCACGGCCTCTCACTGACGATGAGCGCCAGGTCTTTTTTGAATGGCTTGATGCCCGCGTGCACACCCGCGAACGTGAACCCCCGCGCCACCGCCACGTCAGACCAGCCCTTCGGTTTCGGCGAACCCCAATTGCAGGTTCAGGTTCTGCACCGCTTGGCTCGCAGCACCTTTGAGCAAATTGTCGAGCGCCGAAATCGAGACCACGTGGCGGCCCTTGGTGGCCACTCCCACGACGCACCGGTTGGTGTGTGCGACGTCGGCCACGCGCACCGCTTCGGGTGACGGCGCGAGTTGCACGAGGGGCTCGTTCGCAAACGCGGCGGTGAAGGCCTCGGTGACCCGCTCGGGGTCGACCCCGGCTTTCAAGGTCGCGACGCTCGTGCACAGAATGCCGCGCTTGGTGGGCAACAGGTGCGGTGTGAAGACGACCGATACCGCCGTGCCACCGGGCGTGACCCGCGAAAGGGTTTGTTCGATTTCGGGCGTGTGTTGGTGGCTGAGCACTCGATACGCCCGAAAGTCGTCGCCAATTTCCATGAAGGTGAATTCTTCGGTCGCTTTTCGACCGGCGCCCGACACGCCCGACGCGGTGTTGATGACCACCGAGTCGGGTTCGACGAGCTCGGCCTTCAACAACGGGGCGAGCGAGAGTGCGGCGGCCGTGGCGAAGCAGCCCGGGTTCGCCACCAACGCCCGCCCGCGCGTGGCGTCGCGAAACAATTCAGGCAGGCCGTAGACCGCGTCTTCGAGCAGTGCCGGCGCCGTGTGTTCGAACCGGTAAAACTGGGGGTACGCGGCGGTGTTCTTGAGCCGAAAGGTGCCAGCCAGGTCGACGACCTTGACGCCGGCGGCCCGAAGGGCGGGCACCAACTCGAGCGAAGATTCGGCCGGGGTCGCGAGCAGCACCGAGTCACAACTCTTGGCCGCGGCCACCCCGTCAGCGACCGATGCATAGTGGAGCGAACTGGCCACCCGCGCTCGCTCGGCCACCGGCTGCCCGACCCAGCGGTCGCTCGTCAGAAACGAGAGCGCCACCCCACGGTGCGTCGAGAGCAACCGGGTCAGCTCGAGCCCCGAGTACCCCGATGCACCGAAGATGCCGATTTTTCGAACCTGCATGAGGGGCGCATGTATATTCAATTTTTATTCACGCCAAGAGAATTCGACGCACTGCGCCAGCGCTCGGCCGGCGAGTTCTTGGTGGTATGGCGGTCGTGGGTCAGCGGTGCTCGTTGAGCCAGCGTGGGTGGTGACCCAGTGCGGTCGACAGCACCGTCAGCACCACCGCCTCGCCCAACGTCGCGTTCGGCCAGAGGGCCACTCCGGGCCGACGCACTTCGTCGCTGAGCCAGCGGAGCGTCGGTTCGCCAATGGCGTTCACGGTGGTGACGTCGACCACCGCCCACCCGTTGGGCCAGCATTCGACCACGACGGGGTTGTCGGCTTCGCTGGTGAGCTTCGAGCGACGGTGAGCCTCGAGAAATGCCGGCTCGAAGTCGGGGTCGGTGATGGTTTCATTGCTCTCGAGCCGGCCGGTCTGGGTGAGGCCTCCAAAGAAGGCCTTGCGCTCCTCTCCGGCCAACAGTTCCCACTGGGTGTGGAGGCGAACCAACGCCGCAATGCTGGCGGGCATGCCGGGCGCCGGGGCGTACGGCGAGGGCCCGCTCAGCTGAAGCCGAACCAGCTCGTCGGTGTCATCGTCGAGTGGTTCGCCGTCTTCCATTGGGGGCAGGCCGAGTTTCCAACCGCTGCCCTCGACGCGCTCGATGCTGCGCACGTGACGGCAAAAATGGGCGAGCATTTCACGGCCGGGTGGCGAAAGCGCGAGACCCTGTTCGAGGCTTCGTTGCCAGTCGATGAAGTCACTCATCGGTCGTGGGCTATGCGGCGCAGACGGGGTTGTCAAAGGGCTCTTCGCTTGACGCTGCAGCCGCTCACCGCTCGGGTCTCGTTGGTGCAGCCTCCGTCTTGAACTCGGAGTGGAGGGCCCGGGTGCCTCTCACGCGTTTTTCGGGGGGGTACGCGGCCTCGGCGAGCACCGTGGGCTGTGCGGCGCAGACGGGGTGTCAATGGGTGTCATGGGGCGGGCGTGACTCCCTTTGGTGACTCGGGCCCGCTCAGCGGCCGTTGCCGAAGTGGCTTTTTCTTGAGCGGGAGCATCCTGGGTGCCATGCGCCGACCAGGCTCGGTGCACGCTTCGGCGACGAGCAGTTGAGCCATCGGCAAGTGGGCCACGCACGCGGGGGGGGCTCTGGCGGTGTGCCTACAAGCTCCGGTCGGCAGTTGTCGCGTTGCATCGCCCGCGTGGGCGACTCGAGCCACTGTGCGTTCCTCGCGAACAGGGGCGTGGTGGTAGGTCGGCCGGAGATGAGTTCGACTCCGCGCAATGCTTCGCCTTCGCGTTCGCCGAGCATTCGATGCGACGCGAGCATTCGTCGCAGCCGGAGCGTATAGAGCCCGCGCATGGTCTCCGACATTTTTGACGCCTCGCAGTGGAAACCCGTGAAGGGCTTCGCGTTTCGCGACATCACCTTTCACCGCGCGCGCCGACAGGGCACGGTGCGAATCGCCTTCAACCGCCCTGAAGTGCGAAACGCGTTTCGGCCGCGCACCGTCGACGAGTTGGCGCGAGCTCTCGAAGCGACGCGTTTCATGACCGACGTCGGTTGCGTGCTGCTCACCGGCAACGGGCCGTCTCCGAAAGACGGTGGGTGGGCGTTTTGCTCGGGTGGTGACCAACGCATTCGCGGCAAAGACGGGTACCAATACGAAAAGGCCGACCGCGCGCTCGACCCCGCGGGTCTGGGCCGCCTGCACATTCTCGAGGTGCAGCGGCAAATTCGGTTCATGCCGAAGGTGGTGATGGCCGTGGTGCCGGGGTGGGCGGTGGGCGGTGGCCACAGCCTGCACGTGGTGTGCGACCTCACGCTCGCGAGCGCCGAACATGCGATTTTCAAACAGACCGACCCCGACGTCGCCAGTTTCGATTCGGGCTATGGCTCGGCGCTGCTCGCGCGGCAGGTCGGCCAGAAGCGGGCCCGCGAAATCTTCTTTGTCGGCCGCAACCACTCGGCCCAGGAGGCGTTCGACATGGGCATGGTCAACGCCGTCGTGCCGCACGCCCGGCTCGAGGCGGTGGCGCTCGAGTGGGCCGCGGAGATCAACACCAAGAGCCCGACCGCCATCAAGATGCTCAAGTACGGCTTCAACCTGCCTGACGACGGGCTCGTCGGGCAGCAATTGTTCGCGGGCGAAGCGACCCGGCTCGCTTACGGCACCGAAGAAGCGCGCGAAGGCCGTGACGCGTTCGTTCAGAAGCGCAAGCGCAACTTCAAACGGTTTCCGTGGAGTTACTAAGCGTACATACGAAACGACTCACCGCTGGTCGATGTCGCGGCAGACGGTGAAGCCCGTGGCCACTTCGGCATCGGAGGCGCCCTGGAGCGAGGCGCACCACACGGTGCGGGCTCCCACCTGCTTCACCCCGACGAACGCATCTTGCCCTTCGACGGCGTAGCGCGCGCCGACGAAGCCCGGAGCGACAACGGTTTGAACGCCGGTGACTTTCTGTGCGTTGACGGCGGCGACGAGGGCGTCGGCGTCGGGCAGCTCGTCGAGCTTCGATTCGAATGACACGACCGTGGTGCCACGAGGCCCCGCGAAGAGGCGCTCGTTCGAGCCGGTGGCGACCCACCCGTCAGGCAATGGTACGCGCAGTTCATGGGGCGCTTTGGCGGCCGGCTTCTCACGGCACGCCCCCAGCGCCACCACCGCTGCTGCCCACACCCACTTCACGTCACTTCGCCGGCCCGGGTGGCGGAGGCGGGGTCGACGACTTCTGGGCGAGGTTCTCCATTTTCATGCTGCCCTCGAAAATGGCCCCTTTTTCCATCGACGTGGCGGGTGATTCGATGACGCCCTTCACGCGTGCGGGCGGGTGAAGTTCGACCATTTGGGTCGCGCGAATCGTGCCTTCGACGGTGCCGTTGATGACGACCGTGCCAGCGCTGATGTCGGCCATCACCTTGGCGCTTTCACCAATGATGATGATGTCTTTGGTGGCGATTTGGCCCTGGTACTTGCCGTCGATGCGAACTTGGCCTTCGAAGGTCAACTTGCCCTCGAATTCGCTCCCCTTGCCGAGCAACGTGTGGAGTTCACCTGCGCGAGTTGCTGACACGATTTTTTCCTCTTTTCCGGGAGGTACTCCCGTCTTTTCACCGCTGAACAACGCCATGATTCGACCCTCGTCTAGCGCTTGATGAGGCCAATGATTCGGTCGAGGTCTTCGAAACTGAAGAACTCGATTTCGAGACTCCCTTTGCCACCGCCCCGTTCGACCAGGCGAACTTTCGTACCCAGTCGACGTTGCAGGTCTTCAACCAGCTTTCGTGCTTCTGGGCTCGCCCGTACCTGCCCCCGCTTCTTCTTGCCGGGCGCCGAAACGCCCTTCACCGCTTTGACCCGGGCTTCGGTGTCTCGCACCGTCAGCTTCTCGGTGATGACCGCCCGAGCCAATGCCACCATCTCCCCCGGTTTGGCCAGCCCTAAAATCGCCCGGGCGTGACCCATGTCGAGGTCTCCCTCGACCAACAGCTGCTTCACTTCGTTCGGCAATGCCAACAATCGCAGCGCGTTCGCGACGGTCGACCGGTCTTTGCCCACTCGGTCGGCGGCTTGTTCTTGGGTCAGCTTTCGTTCTTCGATGAGACGCCGAAAGGCTTCGGCTTCTTCGAGAGGGTTGAGGTCGGCGCGCTGAATGTTCTCGACCAAGGCCAACTCGTAGGCCTCGGCGTCGCTCGCTTCACGAATGATGGCCGGCAGCTCGGTCAGGCCCGCTCGTTGAGCCGCTCTCCAGCGACGTTCGCCGGCGATGAGCCGGTACCCTTTGCCGTCACGACGCACCAGAACCGGCTGGAGCACCCCTTGGTTCTTGAGCGAGACGGCGAGCTCTTCAAGGGCCGCTTCGTCGAAGTCTTTTCTGGGGTTGGCTCGGTCGGCATGAATCTGCTCAATCGGCAGCTTGGCGACGCCGGCTCCGGCGGCCGAAGACGTCGGCCGGGCGTCGGCCAGGAGCGCTCCCAACCCGCGCCCCAAGGCGGGCTTGCGTTGCTGCGGAGCGGGCATTTTCATCACGGTGGGCATGGTGGTTCTCGAGGGTCAAAAAGGTTCAAGCCACGCGCTTGGTTCGGCGCACCCGGTTCTTTTCACGCCGCAACAACTCACGCGCCACGGCCAAGTACGCCTCGCACCCCTTCGACTTGATGTCGTACAGCAACACGGGTTTGCCGAAACTGGGCGATTCGGCGAGGCGAACGTTGCGAGGCACCACCGCGCCGAACACCAGTTGAGGAAACACGCGTCGCACCTCTTCGGCCACCTGGTGACTGATGTTCGCGCGCTGGTCGAACATGGTCAGCACGATGCCCTCGACCTCGAGCTTGGGGTTGAGCTGTTGTTGCACGAGTTCAATGGTCGACATGAGCTGGGCCAGCCCTTCCATCGCGTAGTACTCGCATTGCAGGGGCACCAAGACGGCATCGGCCGCCGTCAGTGCGTTGAGCGTCAACAGGCCCAACGACGGGGGGCAGTCGATGAGCACGAAGTCGTACTTTTTCGCCAGCGCCCCCAAGGCTTCTTTGAGCTTGAACTCGCGCCGAGCGACGTTGACGAGCTCGACTTCGGCGCCGGTGAGGTCGGGTGTGGCGGGCACCACGTCGAGGTAGCGAAGCTCGGTCGGGTGTACGAAATCTGCGAGGTTACGGCCGTTGATGAGCCCGTCGTAGACACTGCCGGTGAGCGTTGAACGGTCGAGGCCGAGCCCGCTGCCCGCATTGCCTTGCGGGTCGAGGTCGACCAACAGGGTCTTGCGTTCGGCGGCTGCCAGGCTCGCGGCCAGGTTGATGGCGGTGGTGGTTTTACCCACCCCACCCTTTTGGTTCGAAATGCAGAAAATTCGGCCCATGGTTGGTGGTCATACGACAGTGGTCTGACAATGTGGTCGGGTTGTTTGCTTCGGGTGCTTTTTTTGACCCCGTTGAGTGTGTGAACGAACTGTTTCACGTGGAACAGTGCCCTCAGTGTTTCACGTGGAACACGCGGGCCGAGGTTCGGTGGCGCCAAACAGCGCGACAGCGGCCAGCGCTGACTGATTCGTCGACTTCAGAACAGCCGTCTCCGCCGCGCAGCCGGCGAGCTGGGCGTAGCCCGCACCTTGCTGGCGACGAACTCGTCGGCCAGCTTCTCATCAGCCTTCGCGTCAGAAACCGTGAGCACGTCTGACCGATTCGAAAAAACCGAAGAACCAATCGACGAACTGGCGAGTCGACGTCGTCAGCATCAGGTCGCGCACGGTGTTGTTGTATTCGACGTTGCTGAGTCGATGAACCATGGTGTGCCCCGGCAGCTTCGCCTCGCACGTCGTTTGCCACCAGCCGCGCACTCCATTCGCACTGAGCCGACGAGCTGCCAAACGACTCCCACGCCGACGCCGACCGCCCAAACGGCAACACTGTCCACTCCGGGTGGGTTCTGCTTCGGCTTGGGCAGCTCTTGAGCAACGCAGATGCTTGTCGCCCAACGCACTGCCATGACCTCAAGCTCAGGTGACGTAAGCGATCACCCGACACGACTCTCCCGCAGCCGCTGGTGGCGCGCAGGTATTCGAGGCGGCGCGGGGGTGCACTTGGTCGCGGTTCGTCAAATGTCTTTCGCGAGGTGAAGGCGGGGGCGCCCGGGCCGGGGGCACGATTTCGGCTCGCGCTCACGCTTCGGGCCAAGAACAGGTTCTTCAAGAAGTTCGTCGCTACCCAGGCCGCCGGAGGCGGAGCCACCACGACGGGCCGCAGCGGAGGCGCCACCTCTGACATCAACGCGTTCAGCGCTTCGCTTCGATGCGCTGAGCGGCGGTCGCAGAGCGCGAACGAACCGCGTGACCGCCCACGCGCTCGGCCCGGGTGTCACGCTGCATTGCCTGGCTTGGCGGTTTCGGCTTTGAAGGCCCAAGCCGCCGCCGACGAAGCCGAGAAGGCCGCTGACGCTTCGGCTTTCCTTTTTGACGCCTCGGCGACTTCGGCTCCACTCCCCGCACCCGCCGCCTGCGCCTTGTTCACCGCTCCAGATGCTGAACTCGGTTGCTCATTGGGCTGGGCATGGCTTCAGGCGCCCGCCTCGCTTGAAATTGCGCCCGGCAACCGGGGTGAGCACTGACTGCTTGCGAATCTTCAGTGGCCGCAACGGCGTCACTGGCTGGCGAAGGCGAATGCGCCGGTGATCGAAACCGCGTTGCCGACTTGGAGCCCGCTGCATGTTCCACGTGAAACACCGCCGGCTTCACGGCGCTGCAAACACGGCCACGCCTCGGGGGTCACCTGAAAATGGCAACTCGTAGGTTCGTCGGGTCACCAGGGTCAGGCCGGCCTCTTGAGCATGTTGCCGCAGCTGTGTCTCGGCGGGGGTCTGGCCGAGCATGGCGACGACCCGGCCTCCGGGCAGCACGTAGTGCTTCGCCAAAAGCAGCCAGGGCCCAACGTCCATGAAGGCGCGTGAAATGAGAACCTGGGCGCGGTCGAGACCTTCGGCTTGGGGGGCGCCCTCGGCCCGGGCGTGAACCGCACGCACCCTGCCCGTGAGGCCGGCGCCGGCAATGGCCGACTTCATGAACGCCACCTTCTTGCCGACGGTGTCGACCAACGTCACCCGAAGTTCGGGTCGGGCGATGGCGAGGGGTATGCCGGGCAGGCCGGCGCCCGCCCCGAGGTCGAGCACCGACTCGCCGACGACTTCGTGCCAAACCGCGAGCGAGTCGACGAGGTGCTTTTCAACCACTTCCGAAGGCTTGGTAATGGCGGTGAGGTTGACCTTCTCGTTCCACTTCAGGAGTGTGACGGCATACGACCACAGCCGTTCTTGCACGGCGGCGGCGACGTCGACCCCCACGGCCTTCAGGCCGTCGGCCAACAACGATTGCGGCGAATTCTCCACAGCGGCCTCACCTTCACTCGAGTTCAACTCCCCGAAACGATTCGCAGAACGAGCGGGTCACGGGTTGCCCACAGGGTTCTGCACAACAGCCCCGCACACCACACTTCACGTCGCGACGCGCTTGAGGTGCACGAGCAGCAAGCCAATGGCGGCGGGGGTGACGCCGGCGAGTTTGCGAGCGTGACCGACCGTGGTGGGCTGTGCCTTGGTGAGGCGTTCGCGCACCTCGGCCGAGAGCCCCCGAACGTCGCCAAAGGCGAACCCGGGAGGAAACCGCCAGCTGTCGTGAACGTCGGCGCGCCGGGCCCACTGCGCCTCGGCCATGGCAATGTAACCGGCATATTTCGCTTCAATTTCGACCTCGGCGGTGACTTCGGGGCCGAGCGCGGGTCGGGTGGGGTCTTCGCTTTCGAGCGAGGCGTACGTCACTTCGGGCCGGCGGAGCCGGGTCAGCAACCGGGTGGCGTCGAGGCGCTTGAGTTCCTGGGCGATGAGCGCTTGTCGGTGCACGGTGCGTTCGAGCGCCTCGGGTGGCACGAGGCCGACGCGGTGGCCGTGGCGGTGCAGCCGAAACACGGCGTTGCCTTCGCGGAGGGTCAGACGGTGCTCCGAACGGCTGGTGAGCATGCGAAACGGCTCGTCGACACCTTTGCTGACCAATTCGTCGAGCAGCACCGCCCCATGGGCTTCGTGGCGGCCGAGCACGAGCTCGGGTTCGCCTTTGACCTGAAGGCCGGCGTTGATGCCGGCCAAGAGCCCTTGAAACGCGGCTTCTTCGTAGCCGGAGGTGCCGTTGAGCTGCCCGGCGAAATACAGGCCGCGCACCCGCTTGGTCTCGAGCGTCGGGCCAAGCTGGGTGGGTGGTGAATAGTCGTACTCGACGGCGTAGCCCGGGCGAACGACTTCGACGTTCTCGAGGCCGCGAATGGTGCGCAAGAAAGCGACCTGCACTTCAGCGGGGAGGCTCGTCGACAGGCCGGCCGGGTACACCAACGGCGACGTCGGCCCTTCGGGCTCGAGAAAAATGGTGTGCCGCGCTTTGTGTGCGAAGCGAACGACCTTGTCTTCGAGCGACGGGCAGTAGCGCGGGCCCCGGCCGACAATGGCGCCCTGGTACAGGGGCGAACAATGCAAATTGTCTCGTAATATTCGGTGGGTATCGGCGTTCGTGTGGGTGACGGCGCAGTGGAGTTGGGGCTGGAGCGGAAACGGCGACGCGGGGGTTCGCCACGAGACGGGGTGAGGCGTGGGGTCGCCTGGTTGGGGCTCGCAGCGGGCCCAGTCAATCGACTCGCGGGCGAGCCGCGGAGGCGTGCCGGTCTTGAAACGGCCGAGTTCGAAGCCCAGCCGGCGCAGCGAGCCCGAGAGCCCGGTCGCCGCCGCGTCGCCGAGCCGACCCCCGACTTCTTGGCGAGCGCCTTGGTGCATGAGGGCTTGCAGAAACGTACCGGTGGTGACGACCACGGCCGAGGCCGAAAACGAGGTGCCGTCGGCGAGCTGAACGCCGGTCACCCTGCCCGCTTCGGCGAGCAGCTCGGCCACTTCGCCCTCGGCCAAGGTGAGGCCCGGTTGGGTTCGCAGCACGGCCGAGACCGTGGCCGCGTACACGTCACGGTCGCACAGCACGCGGGTCGCGCGCACCGCGGGGCCCTTTGACGCGTTGAGGGTCACGAAGTGCGTACCGCTGAGGTCGGCGGCGCGGCCCATTTCACCGCCGAGGGCGTCGATTTCGCGCACGAGGTGACCTTTGGCGGTGCCACCGATGGCCGGGTTGCAGCTCATGACGGCGATTCGGTCGGCCCGCAGGGTGAGGCCCAACGTTCGAAGCCCCATGCGGGCACACGCGAGCGCGGCTTCGCACCCGGCGTGGCCCAGCCCTACGACAATCACGTCAAACTCGGTCTGCATGTGAATGAGGTTCCTCCATGGCAGACCCGACGGTGAATTGACAAGTCACCCCTCCTGCCCGACGGTGTGGCCCATGACGCCTGACGCACCGCCTTCGCGCACCCCGTGGGAAGTCGCGCGGGCGCTGCACGCCGAAGGCAAAAGCCGAGCTGAAATCGCCAAGGCCCTCGCCGATCAAGCGCTCGACCCCGAGTCGATGACGGTGCTGCTCAACGCCCTGCCCGACGGCCCCGCGCCGCACGCCCTGCCGGCGCCCAACCTCGAATTGCGAATCGACCCGCTCGCCCCCCGCCTCCTGTCGTTGACCGAGCTCGGCCTTGCCGGAGACGCTCGCACCACCGGCCTCTACTGGCTGGCCTTCGGGGGCGTGCTGGCGCTGGTCGTGGGCCTGGTGTTGGGCGTCACCGCCGTCAGGGGCTTCGAGGCCGAAGACGAAGAAGCGCTCGCCGCTTGGGCCTTCGCGACGTTCACCGTGCTGCCGTGGGTCGGGTTCGGCGCCGCCGGCTTGGCCATCGTGCGGGGGGCCGCCCTCTGGTTCAGCGCCGTACGCCTTCGCAGAAAATAAGCAAACATACTAAAATGAACGACACTCGTTTTGAAGCGTTGAAGCGTCGGGTACACGCCATCGTCAAGCCGCAGCCGGCGTTGTTCACCTACTACCTGGTCACGTCGTTGGCGTTGTTGTGCGCGGCGCCGTTGGCGTTGCTGCCGCTGTACTTTCGGTACCACACGCTCTGGTACCGCTTCACCGACGAGGGCGTGTCGATGGGGTACGGCATTTTGTTTCGCCGTGAAATGCAGCTCACCTACGCCCGCATGCAAGACATTCACTTGTCGCAGAACCTGCTCGAGCGCTGGTTGGGCATCGGCACCATCACGGTGCAGACGGCGGGGTCGGGGGCGAGCGGCAATTTGACCATCGTGGGGGTGAGCGACGCCGACGCCATTCGAGACTATTTGTACGCCTGCATGCGGGGCGTGCGTTCACCGGTGCCAACCACGGCGCAGTCGACCGGCGCCGACGCGCTGTTGGTTGAAATTCGCGACGCGCTGCGGGCCACCGCCACGGCCTTGAGCCAGAGGGCCAAGTAAGGTGGAACCGCTCCTTCGGTTGATCAAGCCGTTGTTCTTGCCACTGCTCAAGCTCGACCCGCGACCGCCCCACTTGCCCGAAGGCAGCTCGCTGGTGCGAGAACTCAAACCGTCAGACGCGTGGTTGTCGTTTCGGTACGTCGCCACCCTGTTCGGTTTGCTCAACCAGGTCATCGGCGTCGGGGTGCTGGCGTTTGCGCTGGTCGCGAAGTTCGAGGCGGTGGGCGTCGGGCTGAGCGTCGCGTTGGCGGTGCTCGAGCTGATCATCGTGGGGTTGGCCTTGGTCGTGACGCGCGTCGACTGGGAGCTTCGGCACTACCTCGTCGGTGACCGGAGCCTGCGGGTGAGTTCGGGCGCGGTCACCCGGCGTGAGGTGACGGTGAGCTACGCGAATGTGCAAAACCTCGAGGTGACCCAAGGGCCGCTCGAGCGGCTCTTTGGTTTCAAGACCCTGACCCTGTCGACCGCCGGGGCCGACGCCGGAGCGGGGAAGGGTGAGAACCTGCACGTGGTTGCGCTGGCCGGGCTCGAAAACGCCGACGAGGTGCGCGAGCTCATGTTGGGCATGATGAAGCACCACAAAGACTCGGGCTTGGGCGAATCAAGTCACGCCGAAGACGAGCAGCGGTCGGCCGGCTGGTCGACGGCGCGCCTGACGGAAGTACGTGATGCCGCGAAAGCGCTCCAGCAGGCCGCTGCGACGTGGCGCCCCTGACGGCCCGCTTCATTGGGCGAGCGCGGTCGAGCCGAGTTCGACACCGGCCAACGTCGGCGACCGGCATCGAAGCGCTCAGTCGAGAAAGAAGTCGGGCAGCGGGTCGACCTTCGGGTCGACTCGGTACTTGGCGAAGTCGGTCACTCCGGTCGAGCGGAGCAGGTCTTCGTCGACGCAGAAGTTGCCGCTGAATTCGACGCCTTTGGTGAGAATGGCGTGGGCCGCGTCGGCCATGATGTCGGGGGTACGGCTCGCCTTCATCATGTCGTCGCCACCCAGCATGTTGACCGCGGCGGTGGCGATGGTGGTGCGGGGCCACAGCGCATTCACCGCGACCTGGCCTTTGAATTCTTCGGCCATGCCCAACACGCACATCGACATGCCGAACTTCGCCATGGTGTAGGCCACGTGGGGGCCGAACCACTTGGGGTGCATGTTGAGCGGCGGAGACAGGTTCAAGATGTGCGGCGCGTGCTTCGAGCGCAGCAAGTGCGGCAAGCACATTTGACTGACGAGAAACGTGCCGCGTGCGTTGATTTGGTGCATCAGGTCGTACTTCTTCATTGGCGTCTCGAGCGTGCCCGTGAGACTGATCGCGCTCGCGTTGTTGATGCACACGTCGATGCCGCCGAACGTGCTGACGGCCTTCTGCACCGCTTCGTGCACCTGCTCTTCTGAGCGAATGTCGCACATGAGCGGCAACGCCCGGCCACCGGCGTCTTCAATTTCTTTGGCCGCGGTGAAAATGGTACCCGGGAGTTTCGGGTGGGGGTCGGTGGTCTTGGCGGCGACGACGACGTTCGCGCCGTCTCGCGCGGCTCGAACGGCAATGGCGAGCCCAATGCCGCGGCTGGCGCCCGAAATGAACAGCGTTCGCTTGTGAAGAGAGGCCATGGCCGCTCTATAGCCCGAAGTTCAGTGGGCTGATCTCCGTTTCGCTGGCGAGACCGAATGAAGCGCGCAGCGTTCGGTACTCGAGAGCTCAACTGAACTTCGGGTTAAAGAGCACGCATGTTGACCCTCTGTGGCGTTCTTCTCGCGGCGGCACCCTTCACCGCGCAGGTACCGCTCGGGGGCGACTACTGGCAAGGCACCGACGTCGCTCCCGGCGAAGTGTGGGGCATCGCCGACCTCCACGCACACTTCTTCAACCACTTGGGCTTTGGGGGGAGGGTGCTGCACGGCAGCCCGTCGGCACCCAACGGCATGCCGCAGGCCCTCGCGTCGTGCAAACGAGATCACGGCGACGACGGCCGCGGCTTCAGCACGGCGGTGCTCCCCGAGCGCGCTCACCGAACGACAGGGTACCCCAGCTTCGAAGGCTGGCCGCGCTACGACTCGCTCGTGCACCAGCAGGCGTACGTCGACTGGGTTCGCCGCGCGTGGCAGGGCGGGGTGCGCCTCGTGCAAGTCGACGTGCAAAACACGCCGATGCTGGGTCGGGCCTACGCGTGGTCGAACCCCTTCTCCGTGAAAGGCGAGCGCACTCCGGTGCCGCTCGACGACGACCAGGCGCTGGAGCTGCAAGTCGGGGCCGCGCGGCTGTTCTTCGACGGGCCGGCCCACGACTTCGCCGCCATTGCCCGCACTCCAAGCGATTGCGAACTGGTCGCGCGAGGCAGCAGGGGGCCCCGACCCGAAGAAGACCATCGACGAGGTGCTCGACACCTTGTGGGCCCATGGGGTGCGCCACGTGCTGCCGATTCACCTCACGACCAATGCCTTCGGGCAGCCCGCGGTGTTCGACCCCGTGCTCAACGCCATGAACTGGGTCGACACCGGTGCCTTCTACGCCACCGGCGAGGCGTTCGATGCCGGCGTTCGGTTCGACCCCGCCCATGTGCCCACCGAACCCGTCACGACCCTGGTGGGGGTGCTCGCGGGAGTGACCGGCCAGCGCGCGTTTCCTCCCGCCGCGGCGATTTCGGCCAGCAGCGGGCTGACGGCCACGGGTGAGCGTTTCGTCACCGAGTTGCTCAACCGCGGCTTCATCGTCGACGTGGAACACATGTCTCAACAGGGAGTCGACGAAACCTTGGCGCTGGCCCAAGCCCACCAAGTGCCGGTGATGAGCTCGCACACCCATTTTCGCGACCTCTCGTTCGGCACCGCCGTCACCTATTCACCCGACGGGGGCTTCGACGCCCGGCCGCTCCCGGTGGCCTTCGGCGAAGACCCCGAGCGCTATGGCGTGGCCGACGCGCGAAAAATTCGCTCTGACCGCAGTCGTACCCACGCGCAGCTCAAGGCCATCGGTGCGTTGGGCGGCATGGTCGGCGTGCAGTTGGTGTCTGGAGGCGTCGGCATCAGTTGGCGCGGCCGAATACCGCTCGACTGTGACGGTTCGTCGAAGGGCTTTCTGCAATTGCTCGAGTACGCCCAAGAAGTCATGCCCGGTGCCGAGGGCCAGGTGGCCCTCGCGTCAGACGTCGGCGGCTTCGCGACCATGCCCGCGCCCCGCTTCGGCGTCGACGCGTGCCCGGGGGCCCGAGGCGACC
Source organism: Myxococcaceae bacterium (assembly GCA_044225205.1). Taxonomy (GTDB): domain Bacteria; phylum Myxococcota; class Myxococcia; order Myxococcales; family Myxococcaceae; genus JAEUJT01. The sequence goes on from JBGAIY010000001.1 coordinate 32,006, forward strand.
GGGTGCGCCGTGCGGGTGGCCGCATGCGAGCCCAGGCGCTCGCTCAGCGAAATGGGGTGCACTACCAGACGCCACCGACGTCGCTCGGCCGCTTTCGGTTCGAGCAGCACGCGTCGGGAGACGACGCGCCCTACGACGCCGCCGAAGTGCGGGCGTGGGCCGAAGTGGCGCCCGACTTGGCGTTGGGTCGCCGCGTCGACAACCGCTTGGTGGCCGAGCGCTGGGCGGCGATGAGCGAAGGGCCGAACCCGGGGCTCGTGCGCTCGCAGGCCGGTACCCGCGAGTTCGACGTGAACCTCGACGGCATGGCCCACTACGGCATGTTGCCTGATCTGCTCCAAGACTCGGCCAACGTGGCGCGGGCGTCAGGCCAGCCGCACCTGTTGCACCCGCTCTTTCGCAGCGCCGAATTCTACCTGCGCATGTGGGAGCGCATCGAAGCGCACGCCACGGTCAAACGCGGAGCGGCGAAGTAAGGACGAGCGCGTCGCGGGCCAGGCGCGTCTGCGCTACGGAGCCGGAGGGTTCGTGGGCACCTGATGCAACCCGAGCCGGTACCGGTTGACGAAGGTCTTGGCCGTCTTCTGCACGGCCACCTCGAGTCGGCTGAGGCTGGTTTTTGTAAGCGATTTCAAGATGTTGGCGCGCTGCTTCAAGGCCGGTTGCTCGAGCACGCCCGACAGCACCTGCACGGCTGACGTGCCGAACACCCGGCTGTACTCGGCGACGAAGGCCTTCGTTCGCACGTCTTCGCCCGACAAAATGTCCATCGAGGCGCGCCGGGCGGCGCTTCTGCGCCAGTACCGAAACACGCCGGCCTGGAGTGCCTGCGAGCCGGCGTCAGAACCGCGAAACACTTCGTACAGCGCGTCGGTGAAGACCTCGCGCATGCGCACGAAGTCGTACCGGCGGCGCTGGTATTCGTTGAGGGCTTCGTCTGACGTGCCGCGCGCGCCGACGGTTTCGGCCAAGGTGAGAACGTCATTCATGCCGTTCGTCATGCCCGACGCGGTCAGCGGGTGGGCACAGCCACCGGCGTCGCCAATCATCACCACTCCGGGAGCCGCGCACGCACGCGTCAGCATCGAATGGTTGGCGCACCCTTCGAACGGCCGCTCGGTGACCGCCTTGACCATCGCGTCGCGCAGGGGGTTGGGGACGTGCGGGGCGTAGCTTTGGGTGATGTACGAAATGAGGGCCTGCTTGCCCTTCGCGGCGCCGAGCGGCACGTCGACGCAGAAACGAACTTTGCCGTGCCCGTAGGGGTACGCGAGAATCGGGCCGGGGCCGCCCAGAAACACATGCCCTCGCATGCCCCAGGGCAGGTCGGTGCCTTCGACCCCAAAGGCGACCGTGTACGAGAGCAACGTGATGTCGGGTTCGAGACCCAGCCGCGCGCGCAACCGCGAATTGCGCCCATCGGCGAGCACCACCAAGTCGGCCCGGTGCGAGGCCCCGCCGGCGGTGGTGACGCCGGTGATGCGCTCTCCTTCGCGGGTGAAGTCGCTCACGGCTTGACCGGTGACGATTTTGACGTTGTGGCGGGCGCCGACTTCTCGGCGCAGCGTCATGACCATGAGCGGGTGGTCGATGCCGAGGCCTGGGCCCGCGCCTTCACGGTACGGCAAGAGCACCGCCTCGCCCGTCGCTCCGGGAGAGGCCGCGAAGCCGCTGACTTCGACCCCGCCCGCTTCGAAGAGCGCGTCGCTCAAGCCGAGTTGGTTGAGCGCCCGCACGCCACGCGGGTGAATGAGCTCGCCCCGAAAGAGCGGGTCGTGCGTCTGGGCGCGTTCGAGCACCAACACCCGCGCGCCTTGCCCAGACAACGCCGCCGCCGCCGCCAAACCTGAAAAGCCACCACCGACGATGACGACGTCGCTGCCAATCATGGGGCGCAGCTATCACCCGTCTTTCGGTCGCTTTCAACTAAACCGAACACGATTTTCTAACGTTTGTCAGAAGCGTTCGACGTGGGGTTTGAAGGCGGGCAAATCACGGTGTACGCGCAGGTTCCATGGCCGACCTCGACGACTTGCTGCAGAAGACGAGCCGCACGTTTGCACTGGCGATACCGCTGTTGCCGGAGCCAACCCGCAAAGCGGTGTCGGTGGCCTATTTGCTCTTTCGCATCGCCGACACGTTCGAAGACGCGACGGCGTGGCCGCGCTCGAAGCGCATCGCCGCGCTCGAAGCCTTCATTGCGTTGGTGAAGCGCCCCGACGCGTCGAGAGCGGCCGGGCCGTTGGTGTCGCAGTGGCTCGAGGCTCCCCCGGTCGAGCACGCGGGGTACCTCGAATTGCTCGAAAAAACGGCCGAGGTCTTGGCCGAGTTGCAGAGCATGCCGCCCGCGCTTCAACAGATTTTGGTGAAACACTCGGTGCGCACGAGCGAGGGCATGGCCGCGGTCGTGGCGCGGGCCGACGAGCGGGGCAACTTGAAGCTCGGTTCGCTCAAAGACCTGACCGACTACTGCTACCTCGTCGCCGGCATCGTCGGAGAGCTGTTGACCGAGGTCTTCGTGCACGACACCCCGTCGCTCCAGGCGGTCGCCTCGTCGCTCAACGGTCGCATGGTGGCGTTCGGTGAGGGGCTCCAGCTCGTCAACATTCTCAAAGACACTGGAGACGACGCGCGTGACGGCCGGGTTTACTTGCCGCCCGACGTGACCCGGGCCCAGGTCTTGGCGCTGGCACGGGCCGACCTCGACCAGGCGAATGCGTATGTGCAAGCGCTCCAGCAGGGCGGCGCGCCGAAGGGCTACCTCGGTTTCACCGGCATTTCGCTGATGCTGGCCTACGCGACCTTGAATCGGCTCGAGCAGCACGGCGCGGGGGCCAAAGTCTCGCGCGACGAAGTGGGGCGCTTGTTCGGTGAATTGCAGTCGGCCCTCGAGTCGAACGTGCGACTCGACCTGCAGAACTCAGTTCGCTGAGGGTTCGGGGGCCGGCAAGTAAAAGAGCAGCGCCACGACCAGACCCGCCACCACCACCCACGCGGCGGTCACGCCACTGGCCCCCGAAACGGCGTTCATCAGCACTCCGAAGGCGAGGCGCACCATGGCCCAGACTCGAACGCGTGCGACGCCGCGCACGGTGGGGTCGGGCTCGTGCAAGCGCCGCCAAATGAAGAAGTCGATGGCGGCGCCAATGAACGCGGCCGGAGCGAACTCGCCCTGTACCAACGTCAGCAGCACCATGCCGCTGCTGAGCACCAAGCCGGCGTTCGCGCCCCGGCGGTAGCTCGCCGCGACGGAGGGTCGAAGGGCCACGTCGGCAGGCGGCGCCGTCGTGGGCGCCGCTGGTCTGAGGGCCTTCAGCACGCCGCTCGCTTTTTCCAAGTCGGCTTCCTCGACGTCGATGACGAATTCATTGAGCGCCGACCCGCCGATGCCCGAGAGCGCCTGTGACCGAACCGAGTCGACCGCGACGATGCCGGCGTCGTTGAGCGCGGTCATTACGTGTTCGGCTTCAACCACGTCGTCAAAGACGGCCAGCCGGGTGCGCACGGGTCTGCGCGTAGCAAGGGTCGACCGAAGCGGTCAACGGCGGTAGACAAGCCCCATGACTCGTTGGACCCTCGCCGACGCGCCTGATCAGACAGGCAAAATCGCCATCATCACCGGGGCCAATTCGGGCATCGGCTTTTCGGCGGCGAAGATGTTGGCCGCGAAAAACGCGACCGTGGTGCTCGCGTGTCGCAACGCCGGCAAGGGCGAAGACGCCGCCCGGGCGATTCGGCTCGAGCTGCCGTCGGCCGACGCCCGGGTGATGCCGCTCGACTTGAGCTCGCTGGCCTCGGTGCGCTCCTTCGCGACGCAGGTGCTCGAGCGGTTTGCCCAGGTCGACCTGCTCATCAACAACGCCGGGGTCATGGCGCTGCCATTCGGCAAGACGGTCGACGGGTTCGAAACGCAATTCGGTACGAATCACTTGGGTCACTTTGCGCTCACGGCCCAGCTGTGGCCAGCGGTCGACCGTGCGCCGCAGGGGCGGGTGGTGGTGGTGGCGAGCACCGCTCACCGTTGGGGCACCGTTCGGTTCGACAACCTCAACGGTGAAAAGTCGTATCGCAAGTGGTTGGCCTACGGTCAGTCGAAGCTGGCCAACCTGCTGTTTGCGTTCGAACTCGAACGGCGGCTTCGAGCCGCGAAGCGTCGTGCCATCGCGCTCGCCTGTCACCCCGGGTACGCCCGCACGAACTTGATGCTCGAGGGCCCGAGGCTCGAGAAGTCGTGGCTGGGCACCGCGGTCATGAAGCTGGGAGAGCGAACGTTGGCCCAGTCGCCTGATCAGGGCGCGTGGCCCACGCTTTACGCCGCCACGCACCCCGACGTCGAAGGCGGCCAATACATTGGGCCGGGCGGGCCGTTTCAGCTGCGCGGCACGCCCACCGTGGTCGCCTCGAGCGCGGCTTCGCGTGACCCCGAAGTCGCCGCGCGGTTGTGGGCGGTGTCTGAGCAGCTCACCGGCACGTCGTTTCAGCTCGCATGAGCGCTTCGGTTGATCGCCGAGCTGTACGAATTGCAGGCCCTCCTTCACCCAGTTCGAGGCCTCGCTCGCGACCACGCCGCTGGCCTCGACCGGAGAGACCCTTGAAGAGCGATTTCGGCTCGAGACCCGGGAGGTGCTCAGCACGTTTCTTCACCGGTTGGTCACGGGCTCCTCTGGCTGAGCGACTGGAACTTGGGCCCGTTCACCAATGGCGCAAGCTGGCCACGCACCGACAAGAGCAGCTGACCCAACTGGTGCTCTTTCACGGGCGCGCCGCCTGTTTCCCCAAACTCAAAGAGACGGTGGCCCAGCCCACTGGGCAAAACCCGACCGCGCCAAGGCCCGCTTCGGCGAGCTGTACCGAGCAGCCATCGAGCCGCATTGGTCGGCCGAGAAACACTCGGTTGATCAGCTCAAACAAATTCGCCGCACTTTCGAACAGGTCGGCCGCCGTGGCCTTGGTCAGCAGCTCGGCGAAATCGACGCGCGGCTCAGCCGTGAGCCTGCTCGTTGAACAACGCCCGGTACTTCGCGAGCGCCCAGACGGGAAAGTAGTGTCGGTAGTTGTCGTAGTTGATGAGGCAGGTGCGGTTGAACACGCCGACCAACGGCTCGCGCGCCCAGCTCCCGTCGGCCTCTTGTCGGCCGCACAAGAAAGCCGCCGCTCGGTGCAACGCTTCGTGGTTGGGTTCTTGCGCCCGCACCAGTGCCAGCAACGCCCACGACGTCTGGGCGACGTGCCCGCGCTCGCCTTCGACCCATTCGCGCTCGCGGCAGGTGTTGCCGTGTTCTGACCAGCTGCCGTCGGCCCGCTGCTTCTTCAGCAAGAACTGGCACGCCCGGCGAATGGCCGCGTCGTGCACAGACACCCCGGCGGCCAACAAGCCGGTGACCCCGAACCACGTGCCGTAGGTGAAGCACACCGCCCAACACCCTTCGAAGCTGCCGTCGGGCCGCTGCGCCGAACGCAAGAACGCCACGCCTCGGGCAATGGCCTCGTCGAGCTCGAATTCACCGCCGAAGCGACGCTTGGCCGCGACCAGCGCCTGAAGGCAGGCGCTCGTGCATTCGACGTACGAATAGTCGACCATGATGTCGCCGAACACTTGCGAGGGGTTGAACTGCTCCATCCACGCTCCGGCGCGTTGCTTTTCGTAGGTGGCCCAGCCGCCGTCTTCGTTTTGCCAAGACAGAATGAGCCGCACCGAGTCGCGCAAGAGCGACAACGGTATTTCTTCATTGTGTGAATACCGCCCCTCGAGGGCGAGCGCGCACTTGAAGCCTTCAGACGTGCAGTCGGTAATGGGCCAGCCGTGGGCGCGGTTCGAAAACGGCCAGCCGCCCTTCGACGCGTGCCGGTAGTGGGCTTCGGCGTCGGGCACGTCTTCGAGAATTTGGTTGTCGCGCAGGTAGCCGTAGGCCTTGTGCAGCACGCGCTCGTCGTGCCACGCGGCGGGCGTGGCCAGAATGGCTTGCACCGCGAAGGCGGTGTCCCACAGCTCGCTGTTGTTGTAGCCCTGCATTTTGAGCCCGTCGTGACCGAGCCACAGGTACGGTTCGAGCGCGGCGAAGCCCCGCTCGAATTCGGCCCGGCCCTCGGCGCCCCGAAAGTGGTGCACGAAGGTGTTGAGCACCGCGTTGACCGGCCCAATGTCAATGTCGTTGGTCACGCGGTCTTCGTATTGAATGTGCTTGAGGCATTCGGCCAGCGCGCGCTTTCGCAGCGGCTTGAAGGGCAGCCTTTCGTACGTGTTTTCAGCGAGGTAGGTGGCTTTGAGCCCGGGCGTCGTGGGCCGGTAGTCGTCGGCTTTCGAGACCGTGTCGCGGTGCTGTTCCCACGCGATTGACGACCAGCGGCCGTCGTACAGCTCGTCGCGCAGCGCGCGCTGCAACGGGTCGCCGCTCGGCATGGTCGAACGCATGCCGTACAGCCAGGCCATGGGCAGGTACACTTGCCGCGCGTGGCACCACAGCCGCCTGGGGTGCATCGGCGCGTCTTTGGGCAAGAGCCAAAATTCGGGTTGCAGCGGGTGAATGCCGCGCCAGTCGTACAGGCCGAGCAAGCACAAGGTGAACTTGCCCCACGACGCGGCCCCCAGCGGAGAGCCGTGGTCGCGAAGCCACCCGCGCATGCGCACCATTCGTTCGTCTTCGGGGCCGAGCCCCAGCACCCGCATCGACACGTACGACAGCGCGGTGGTGAACATGCTGCCCGACGTCGCTTCGGCGTGGAGCCCGATGCTGCCGTCGGCGCGCTGCACGTTCGTAAAGTAGGTGAGCAGCTGCTCGCGCCGGTCTGACTGCGGCACGCGGCCGGTCGCCCACGTCAGCGCCACGTACATGGGCAACAAGAACATGGGCCCGCCATAGTCACCGGGCCAGCTGCCGCGGTCGGCCTGCAGCTGCTTCAAGTTGTCGAGCCCCAAGCGCAGCGTCTTGTCGACCGACACGACGCCGGTTTCAGGCCCGGGCAAGGGCAGGGGAGCCACCACTTTCGACGGAATCACCGGGGTCGGGTTCATGCGGCGAAGAGGCCTAGCCCAACCCAAGGCCGGGGGCTACCCACCGGCCGGTACGAGCGTCAGTCGGCGAAGTTCGTCACGGCCGCCGCACCACGCAAAACCCCTCGGCTTTGAGCTGCCGGCCCGCTCCAGGTTGATCAACCCACTCGCCCCAGGCCCGCACCGTGTAGCGCTCGGCGACGCGCGCAATGGCGCCCAAGCTGCAATCGGTCGCCCCACGGCCCAGGTCGGCGAGCTCGATGCGTCGACCGTCGACCTCGATGCTCCAAGCGAAGCCGCACCCGTTGCAGCACGGTGCTTCTTCGTACTTCGCTCGGCTCTCTCGGTACGGGCGCGAGGGCGCTCCGGGAGCCAGTGAAAAGTCGTGCGTGACGCCCCCGTTCGAAACGCTGAGGGCGGGGTCGACGTTCACGCCCCGCATGCACAACAGCTGCGTGCACGCGGCGCTGCCCGGTCGAAGTGGGCCCTCGGCTGTGACCGGCGCCGAAAAGACGACGCCGTCGCACGAAGGCACCCCGTCGAGCCACGTCTCCACGGCGTGGGCTTGCCGCTCGATGAGGGCTCGGTCGGTTGAATTCAACATCGCGTGCTCGTCGGGTGGAGCCGGTTGATGAGCCGCACACGCCGCCGACAGCAATGGCACGAGCCCCCAAGCTCGCATGGCTACGGGGTGCACGCCGCGAGGCATTGGCCCGACACGCAGCGCCCCGACGCGCATTCGTGGTCGTCGCTGCAGCGTGCGCCTGGGCCTCCGAAGTCGGTGCAGAGGTAGCCCCCGTCGCTCGGCATGGGCGTGCACGCGCCCCACAAGCACGGGGTCTGCGGGCTGCACGGTTGGCCCGTCATCGGCCGAGGCGCGCAGGCCCCTTTGAGACACGTCATGAAGACGCTGCAGTCTCGGGCGGAGAAGCACGGAGCACCGGTTTCGCCGCGCGAGTCACACTCGCCGTAGCCTCCGTCGGCCACCGTGCAGGCCAGGTGGGCCTGGCATTCTTCAGAACGGGTGCAGGTTTCGCCGAACCCGCGGGGCTTCACGCACAAGCCGACCGTGTTCGCCGTGAGGCCCGCGCAAATGAGCCCGCTCGCGCAGGTCTGGCGCTCGCTGCACGGGCCGTTGACGTCGACGACCGACGCCACGCAGCTGAGCGACTGGGTGTCACACACCGAACCCGCGGTGCACTGGGTGTCGCTCACGCACGGCAACCCCCGCGCGACCTTTTCGAAGCACACGCCTCCGTCGGGTGTTTGGCCGCAGTAGGCATTGGCATCGCAGCGGCCCATCACGCAGGCGTCTCCGGGCTTGGGCAACGCGAGGCACTGCCCCAAACAGGTCAGCCCCTCGGCGCACTCGTTCGAGTTCATGCAGCTGTCACCGACCGTGGCGGGCGGGCTGCACACGCCGACTCCCGGGGTCGACGTCGTTCGGCAGTAGAGCCCGCTCACGCAGTCGGTGCTGACGCGGCAGTCGTCGCCTTCGACGCCGAGTGGCCGACAGCGGCGGTCGCTGCACGACACGCCCCGGCACGCGCCTTCAATGCACTCTTGGTAGCCGTCGTAGCAGGGTTGTTTCGGCTGCGCGTTGGGCAGCAAGAACTGGCCACACGCCGTCGGCTCGGTTGCCCAGTCGGTGCACGCGCGAGCCACATACGCATTGGCGCACTCCGCCGCCTTGGTCGCGTCGTACTTCAGCGTCGCCACGCCCGGAGCCACTCGCGCAAGCCACTTGGTGGGCCCACACCACGTCACGGTGAAGTACTCAGCGCACTGGGCCAGGGTCGCTTCATCGTCGGCAATGAGCCCACACCGCTGCAGGTACGCACAGCGCTTTTGAATCAACCGCTCGCAGGCCTGTGAATCAACCGTCGACCCCGCGTCACCAACCGGCAGCACCACGGCGGCATCACGCCCGGCATCGAGCTTGGGCACCACACCCCCGTCACGCGCATTGACGGGCAGCAGCGTGGCGGAGCTACACCCCGCCACAAGCAACAACGTGCCGCTGAAAACCCGAACCATGGTCATGTGGTTTGTACGCTCTGCAGACTTCAGACCCAAAACGAGCGCGAATACCTTACCTTGAGACGCCGTAACTCTTCGAATTCTCTGAACATTCACAAGTCGCCTGACACCCTGTTCACAACCACTGCGACAGCCGTGTCGTACTTGTCTCGTAACCGCTTGAAGTTTGGGCGATCGCGAATGGTCGACGGCGGCGCGCACTTGAGTCAAAGACACCGCATGCCGGTTCGAAGTCTCGTCTGGGTTTTTTTGTCGTTGGCGTCGTGTGCGCATTCAGCGGGCGAGCACCACTCGTTCGACGATGCCGATGCGTGGGCCAAGGCGTTCGAAGACCCCTCGCGTGACGAATGGCAGCAGCCGGGGGCCGTGGTGAGCGCGCTCGAATTGAACGGGTCAATGGCGGTGGCCGACATCGGCGCGGCGACTGGCTACTTTCCAGTGCGGTTCGCCAAGGTGGCCCGCGTCGTTTACGGCATCGACATTGAGTCGTCGATGGTGACGTACCTGAACCAACGGGCCGAGCGCGAAGGGTTGTCGAACCTCTCCGCGGTGTTGGCGCTGCCCGACGACCCGAAAATACCCGCGCCGGTCGACCTGATTACCGTGGTCGACACCTACCACCACCTTGAGCACCGCCCCGAGTACTTCGCTCGGCTCAAATCGTCGCTCAAGCCGAAAGGCCGGGTCGCGATCATCGACTTCAAAATGGGTTCGAAGCGCGGCCCCCACGACGCCGCGAAAGTACCGGTCGACGTGGTGCGGCGAGAATTCGAAGAGGCCGGTTACCGTCTCCTCGTCGAGCATTCGTTTCTCGCTGATCAATATTTCGTGGTGTTCACTCCCAACGACACGTGAGTTCCAGGCGGCGGGCCTCCGGCGCATGGCCACGTTTCGGCTCGGCTGAACTTTGGAACCAACCCGCGGGCTATTGGCAGACGCCGTTGGTGCACCGAAACGTGCTGTCGCAGGCCACGCACGGTTGAGCGCCGACCCCACACTCCGAGTTGGTGGGCGGGGCGATGCACCGCTGCGCCACATTGCAGCACCCCGACGCGCAGGTCGACACGTTGCACGGAGCGTCTTCGCAGTGCCCGCCCACGCACCGCTGGCCCGCCAAACAGCCGAAACAGAAGCCGCCGTCGCCGCCGCACGCGATGTCGGTGGTGCCGGGCAGGCATTGGCCCGTCGGGTCGATGCACCCCGTGCACGCGGCCGCCGTACACGCCCCGCGCTCGCAACGTTCACCCTTTTCGCAGGTTTGGCAGAGCGTTCGCACCGCGCCACAGGCCTCGGGCAAGTTGCCTGAAGGGCACCCGCCGTCGGGCAAACAGCAGCCCACCGAGCAGGCACACAACAATTGGCCGCTGTCGGGGTCGAGTCGGGGGTCTTGTTGGCAATGGCCCTCGGCGCACAATTCGGTGGCACTGCAAGCGACGCACGCGCCGCCCCCCGAGCCACAGGTGAACCGCGAGTGCCCGCTGAGGCATTCACCGTCAGCGCAGCAGCCGTCGGGGCAGGCTTTGGCCGAACACGGCGCCGTGCCGGGGCAAGCCGCGACCACGCCCCACACGACACCGACCGTCACGACAAACAGCAACCAACGAGGGTTGAACATGGGTGGAAACCGACGACACTCTCGCCGAATGAGCGCCGCACGGCCAGGGTTGAGTGCCCAGGCAGTCTGGAGCAACATTCTCCCCATGCGTGCAACGTGGTGGTTTGGGGCGGCGCTGTTCGCGCTCGCGGCGGCTGGCTGTCAGTGCAACCGCAACACGTTGTCGAACCGCTTTGGTGACGTCGAGCTCGTCGTGCCGCTGGGTGACGGCAGTGAATCGCTGACCCGCGAAGGCACCCTCACGCTCGAGCCCGTGGCCATGCTGACCCAAGGCACCGGCCAGGCCCGCCTCCGCAACGTCGGAGACGGCACCGTCAAACTCGTGCGGCTCACCCAGGTCTCGGGCAGCACCGCGTTCACCCTCGAGCTGCCCAGCAACACCGACCTCCAGTCGCAAGACGAGGCGACGCTGGCCATTTCATTTTCACCTCCGCAAGACGACGACGCCACGTTGGCGACGGTCGAACACCGCGCCGTCTTTCACATTGAAACGCAAGGCACCCGCGACGGCGAAGGCACCGTGTCGCTCGAGCTGGTGGCGCAGGCCGTCGGCCGAGACTGCCTCGTGCCCAAAGAAGTCGACTTCGGCTCCGTGCCGCTGACGACCCAGGCGAGCGCTTCGATGCACCTGCAAAACAACTCCGGGCTTCGGCAGACGCCCACCTTCGGCGTCGTTTCGGGAGACGACGCGGCGTCGTTCGCGCTCGCTGGCCAACCCCCCGAAGCCGTGGCCTCGGGAGAAACCGCCGACGTCACGTTCACCTTCACGCCGTTGGCGGAGCGACCCTACTCGGCCACCATGACGGTGCGCCGGTCGGCCAACTGCCCCGAAGCGTCGACGCGCTTGGTGGCGGTGGGCTCGAATGACGCACTGACCTGGTCGCCCACCGCCGTCGACTTCGGGCACCTGCCGCTCAACGAAATGGTGACACGACAGGTGACGTTCACCAACCGCGCGAGTGTGTCGTTGCACGCGTCTTTCACCGTCGAAGGCGCCGGGTTCGGCATGCAGGGGCCGAACCAAGTCGACTTCGCTTCGAAGCAAGACCGCGCCGTCACCGTGACGTGCAAGATGACCAGCATTGGCCCGAAGACCGGCAACCTCGTGGTCGAGCTGGCCACGGCCCCGGTGCGAACGCTGAGGGTGCCCTTGAGTTGCGCCGGCGGCGGCCCGCGCATTCGGTTGAAGCCCGACCTGGTGTTGCCCTTCGGAGCCGTGCCTTACGCCACGCAAACCACGCCGTTGCCCACTTCGAGGCGGGTGACCATTTCGAACGTGGGTACGCCGCCGACGGCGCC
>JBGAIY010000001.1:43956-77962 GCA_044225205.1 Myxococcaceae bacterium
ACGGCGCCCGACAGCACTGAGAACAACTTGTTCTTGGGGCCCGGCGGCGGGCCGCCCTTCGTCTCGATTCAAGCCAACACGCCCGAAACGACGGCCACCGCCTTCACCGTGTCGCTGCCGCCCGACTGGGACAACGCGAAGGGGCTGCCGGCCGTGGCTGGCAAGAACACCCTCGACCTCGACGTGCATTTCACGCCCTGGTCGACGACCCCCCAAGACGCCACGTTGACGGTGTATTCGAACGACCCGCTGACGCCGGCCGCCACGCTGCGGCTCACGGCGACCCCCCTGGCGGCGGGGTTGTGCACGCTCTCGGTCGACCCGACGTCGGTCTCGTTCGGAGACTTGCCGCGCGGCTCGCGGTTGAACCGAACGGTGCTGTTGGTGAATTCGAGCGACACCGCGTGTCTTGTGAGTGGTCTCGAAATCGCCCCTGGGAGCGACCCGGCCTTCGGTACCACTTGGGCGCCGAACCTGAACATCGGCCCGCACCAGACGGGCGTCGTCGAAGTTCAAGTCACCGTGCCCAGCAGTGCGCAAGACGGCGACATGCTGACGGGGTTCTTGCGTTTTTCAGTCAATTCGAAAGCCACGCCCATGGGGTTGGTGCCCCTCGGGGTGCGGGTCTCTCCGTGCCTGGTGACGACCCCGAGCGCGCTCGACTTTGGCACCGTGAAAATCGGCTGCCATTCGGCGAGTCGCTCGGTGACGCTGTACAACGCCTGCGCCAGCAACATCGTTCTCGATGCGGTTCGCGTCGTGCCGCAACCTTCGCGCTTCACCGTCGTCGTGGGGCCGTCGGCGGGCACGACCTTGTTCCCCGGGGCGCCGGTGACGTTGTCGTTGAACTACGGGCCCAATGACCTCATGCGCAACGACGGCGACTTGCAAATCGACGCGAACGAGGCCGGCGAAAAGAAAACCGTGCACGTCGCCCTGACGGGAGTGGGAGCGAGCACGAGCGTGAACGTCGATTCGTTCGTCGAACCCGAGCGTGCTCCGGCCGACCTGCTCTTCGTGGTCGACAACAGCTGCTCGATGTTCGACGAGCAGGCCGAATTGGCGTCGAACTTCGGTTCGTTCATTTCGTACGCGACGAAAATGGGCGTGCCGTACCAAATCGCCGTGACCACCACCGACGACTCACCCACGGGCGCTCAGGGCCAGTTGCTGCGAGGCCCCGGTAACCCCATGGTGTTGACCCCGTCGACCCCGAATGTGGCGAAGCTCTTCGCGGCGAAGGTGAACGTGGGCACCAGCGGCTCAGGGCAAGAACAGCCGCTCTCGGCGGCGCTCAAGGCGCTCACGGTACCGCTCACCGCCACCGCCAACCGTGGCTTTTTGCGGCCCGACGCGTCGCTGAGCGTGGTCGTCGTGTCTGACGCGCCTGATCAGTCGAGCAACACCGCGGCGTATTACCTCAACCGGTTCTTGGGCTTGGTGCCTCCGCAAAAGACGTGGTTGTTCAGCTTCAGCGTCATCGGCCCGTTCAGCAACCCGTTGCCGCCCGGCTGCAGCATCGACAGCACCATCGACATGGGGCGCTACGCTCCCATCGTTGCTGCCACCAAAGGCGTGCAAGCCGACATTTGCACCAAAGACTGGGCCAAAGACCTCGAAGCCATTGGCCGCAATGCGCTTGGGCCGCGTGACACGCTGTACCTCACCACCACGGTCGACCCGGGCCAACCGGTCACCGTCACCGTCAACGGCGCGCCCATCACCAACTGGTCGCTCGACCCAGCGAGCAATTCGGTGATTTTGGCCGACACGGTCAACACGCCGTCGGGTGCCAAAGTCGAAGTGACGTACTCGACGCCCTGCTACTGATCAGGCCTTCACAGCGCCACGCCCAACGCGACGTACGGCCCCGCCGCGGGAGACGAAAACAACGTCGCCAGCGTACCGGTCGTGGTCGTGTCGACGAAGGTCGCTTGGTACCCACGATGCAGTTCGAACAGGCCGCCCTTCAGCACGAGGGCCGCCCGCGCTTCGAGCCGACGAAACGGCCCCGGGGTGAGCGTCGTCGACACATCGGCCTGCAAGAGGGCCCACCCCAGCCGGGCGTTGAGGCCGAACGCGGGGCCCACCGCCAGCCCACTGGCCGCCGAGCGCGTGTCGAGGCCGCCCAACACCCGAACGCGCCCCCAGCGATTGGCCATGACCGAGTAGCCCACCAACGCCACGACTTCGGTCGTCTCTGACAGCCCCTCGACGAGGTTCGCCGCCCGCCCGTAGCTGACGTTGAGGCCGATTCGCCAAACGTCGATTTCGCCACGGGCTCCGAAGAGCGCCCCATACCCGGTCGTGCCGCTGGTCGTGACGCTCGCGGTCGCCAGCGCGGCGATTTGAAAGAGCGGCACTTCGCTCGGAGCACTGGGCGCGGGCTCCACCTTCGTCACCGACGGCACGGGAGGTGGCGCTTCGGGCGCTTCGATGAGCGGCGGAGCAGGGTACTCGGTACTGGCAAGCGACGACGCCAGGCCCAACGCGGCGATGACCGAAAGTGCAGACACCATGTTGGTCGGTCACCCGTCGAGGGTCGTTCATTCATTTCAGTCGAACGTCGAAGGTCGCTCCGCGGCGGGAAGGATTAGCGCGAGAAAACCGGGAGATGCCTGTTGAACTTCCTCTCGCCTCGCTGTCTCGCGTCTACTTCCTTGGCTGGGAACCCGATTTTCGAGCAAGGCGACTGAGTTTTTGTTGGTCTTCCTTCAGGTCCTCTTTGAGCTGATCGAGGCCGACCGACACCGCGACACGAACGAGCTCCTCGAAGGAGCCGACTGTCTCATCAGCGCGCATGATCGAACTCTTGGCGAGTGCTTGCGCCAGGGCCGGGCTCACCACCAAAGTTGCAGGTTGAGGATTGGTGAGCGGTACGGCGCCCAGTGCGGTTTTTGGAAACTTCCAGGGCGTGGCGCGCTCGATCGCTGCTTGCCAGACCCAAGACAACTCGACTCCGTATCGTTTCACCAACTTCTGTGCTTCGACATGCAACGACTGAGGCAGCAGCACCTGCTTCGGCTCACCGAGCGCTGGGGTTCGATTGATGAGGCGGCGTGACTCTGCTTCGGCTTCCTGCCGACGCGCCTGGGCCAGTTGCTCCTCTTCACGGGCTCGCTTTGCCTCGTAGTGGCGATTCGCCAAGTCGCGTGCGGCAGCGTCGTCAGCCCGGCGTTTCGCTTCGAGAGTCAGGGCGGCTCGCTTGGCTTCCGAGAAAGCCATGAGGCGGCGCGATTTTGACTTCCAACCGGGCTCTTCGTCGAGCCTCAACACAGGACTCAGCCCGAGACCGAACAAGGGCTTCTTGGGGCGCCCCTTGAAGTCGGCCGCCATTCGCCAATAGGGCTGCTCCGACTGTGACTCTGCGGCCCAACGCTTGCCCCCCTGCGTGTCAAATGCGGTGACCCCCATTCCAATTTCAGTCCCAGACAACTCCCAGTACGACCACGTTCGACGGCCCAGCGTCTTCGCCAGGCGCGCGGCAACGCGGGCGAAGATGTCGAAACACTCCTCGAGGCGCACCACCACCGCGGTCACGTTCGCTTTCCTATGCTCAAGCACCAAAAGGTCGAACTCTTCATTTAACGCGTCGGCGTCGAGGTGCTTCATCGATGCCCCCTCGAGAACGTCGGTGTTGTGCCCGATGCCCTGAATGAAAACGGCTGCGCCAGCGCTGATGCCCATAGGTTGCCCTTTTACCCGCGCATGTGATCCGAGACCACGGTGACGTGTATATCGGTCGGCGTGCTTGAGACACGCGGTTCGACTACTCCAAGTGCGTCGTCACGACTCAGAGCCTGCGAAGACGGCCACCGCCGCAATTCCCCCATGAGCAGGCTGCTGAAACCCCTCGCCCGCAGCGACAGCGTGGAGAACTGAAGCAGCAGACGGGTTTCTCGCTTGTGCAGCCGGCCCAGCCGGTGCCGAAAGACCACCCGATTCGCCGCATCAAGACGATGGCGATGAGCAGCTGAAGAAGCTGTCGCCCCTCTTCGACGAGATGTACGCCGGCGGCGGTCGCCCCTCGATTCCGCCCGAGCAACAGATGAGGGTGTCGGTGACGCTTACGACAACGCGATGTGCGAGAGCTTCAGCGAACCCGGCAGCCGTCCAACACGGGTTTGAACCCACGAGCGGTGCGTCTCCCGCGCGGCGAAGACCGGTGGAGACCCCATCACGTCTTGGCCTCGACCGGCCGCTTGCGAGAAGTTTCGCGACGAAGAGCCGCGCTCATCAATTCGCGTTGCACGCGCGAGTCTTCGGGCCACTCGACGATGGCGGCGATGAAGTCAGGTCATCAATTCGTGGCCGGGCTGGGCGCGCCAAGTTCTGCCGCGGGTTCAATGAAGTTGAGGCGGTACCCGTCGAGGTCGGTGACCACGACTTCGCGGGTGTGCCAGGGCGAATCGTCGGGGCCTTGTACTTTGGCTCCCAGCGCCGTGGCTTTGCTGGCGACCGCGTCGACCGAGTGGCCGGGCAGGGTGGTGAAGCCGAGCAACACGCCCCAACCGCGCTTGCCGTCGACGTTCACCGACTTCGGTATCGCCACCAAGAACAGGTCGCCGGCCGGCGGCCAGTGCAGGCGAACGAACGTCGAGTCGCGGCCGACTTCGGTGAAGCCGAGGCTCGTGTAAAACCGCACCGACGCTTCGAGGTCGACCACCAACACCTTCGTGAATGCAGACACGGGGTTCATGCGGCCTCATTCGCTCAGAACCGCAAAGAAAATCAACGAGTTCGAACGAGACCTCGGGGCAAGCTCAGCAACATTCTCTCGGGCCCATCAGCCGATACGCACGAGGCTCGGGTATCGTTCACGATCCGTGGCCCTTTCGGTACTCGCTTCTGCCGCCATCGCTCTGACTGTGGCAGCGACACCTGACGTCGTGCAGAAGCAGGCCGAAGCAGAATGGGCGACCCTGCTCGAGACCCAGAAGGCCGAATCGCTGACCGAAGACGAGTTGGTCTCGATGATTGCGCGGCTGTACGCGGTCTGTCTGAGGCAGACGAGCTGTCAACCGACTGGGTTGTTCGACCATTCGGCGCGCGCGACCGCGCTCCAACTGTGGAGAAGAAAGGCCACCCCCGCGTCAGCGTCGCTGGTGCTGCGACTCGAAGCGCGTGGTGAATACGTGGGGGTCTTTCAAGACGTGCTTGTGCGCTCGGAGTTGCCGGCGGGGCGCTGTGTCCCTCCGACGGCGCAGGAGGTCGCCGCGGCCAAGGCCGGCCTGGCCGACTTCGTCGTGCTGCGCCCGAACGTCGAACGGCCGACTCCCTCCGAACTGAACGACCTCGCTTACTTCATGGCCGCGATTCGTGACTCCATTGAACCGACTCGGCCCGACGATGAGTACCCCGCATGGAACAAGGCTGGTCAGCCCGACCCCAAGCGAGAAGCATTGTGGGCGCACTACCAACAGGCACAACTCGCGGGCGACGTTCAAGAAACCGTCAACGCTGCGCGCTCCTTCATCGCGTCGTTCGGCTTTCCTGGCCGTATTCGGGGCCACGAAGAATCAGAATTCGACATGGGCTCTTCTCGGCTCGCCCACATCATGGCGCGCCTGGCCGAACTCGATGAATTGCTCGGCAACGACGACGAAGCGCTTCTGTTGCACCAACGTCGGCCCATCGGCGGTGGCATGTGCGGCACTGGCCTGCCCTACGACGAGGCCAAGTTGGTACAGGCCCAGCTTCGCCTGAAGGTCAAGCATCACCCGTGCAACGCGACCGTGCTTTTGGCTCTCAACCCGAGAGCGCAGGTGTTCGGCGAACAGCCCAACCTTCTCGAGAACGGCGGGTACGACGTCGCTCGCTTTTATCGGGGAGCCATTCTTACCGCGTTTCGCGACATCGACCCCGGTCGACTGAAGGCCCGCTTGGCAACGGCTCCCGAGCCCTTGCGAGCCGCCGCACTTGCGCGTTTTGAGAAGCGCGGCCCCGAAGCTTACGCCTCGCAGATTGACGGCCTGGCGCGCTGGGTGAACAGTCAAGGCGAGGCGGCGGTGCCACAGCTTCTTCATTTCGCATCGGCACCGTCAGACTCGGCGAATCGCGATGACCTCCGCTGGTTTCGCGTCAGAGCCATTGATGCGCTCGGTCGTCTGCTCGAGCGGCCAGCCGTCGACCCGTGCGCTCGAGCCTGCAAGGGACCGGTAAGCTGTGGACCACGACGATTGACCTGAACGAATCGGTGCATTCGCTGTCGACTTGCAAGCAGCAACCGACGTTGGCCTTTCGCGACGAAGTGTCTTTGGCCTTGGCGCCACTTTTGAAAGACCCCGACCTCTCTGTTCGTCGGGCAACCGTCGCCGCGTTGGGCAGCATCGGCTCACCCAGGGCCATCGGCCTCGTCGAGCCCCTGATCACCGACCCATCGACCGAGGGAGAGCAGTGCCATACCGCCAACCAGCCCGACGGAGGCATCTTGATTCATGGCTGCGAACCGATCTACCCGGTGCGCACCGCCGCGCTGACCGCCCTCGAGCAATTGCAGGCCTTCGTCGACGCGGGCACCCCGCCACCGACAGAGCGATGACCGTGATCACTTGTGACCGGTGTGGTTCGTTCGCCTGCGACCAGTGCGTCTCGCGAGACCGAGCGCTGTGCCGCCAATGCGGCCCGGCGCTTCGCACCGCGTAGGCAGCTGACGCGACAGATGTGCCCAGGAGCCCGACCGACCCACGTAGCGTCCGAGCCCAAGAAGGCTCATCGCCGCGTTGGCAGCGAATGTCGGAGTCGCCGAGGCGGCGAACTTTGAGGGAACAGGCGGTCGAACGCGTTCACCAGGCAACAGACGAAAGAGCAAAACGCTGCGACCACGAGCGCTGAAGAGAGTCGCTCCCGAATCGGTTTCATCGTCGAGTTCGTTGTCTTGTCTGTGAAGAGCAACCAATTGATCGGGACGTAGTGCCAAACCCATTCGTCGCCGGGGGACGCCCTAGCGTTTGCAGCGACGGAGCGTAATCACGTTGTCATGCGCCGCGAATGGCTCCCACCCCTCAGGTACGTCTCGCACGATTTGCTCGCACTGGGCATCTTGAGCGAACAAGGAGTCTGCGATGAACACCTTCACTTGCCATTGCGCGCAGCCGGTCGCTGTCGTCGCGCTGGTCGCAGATGGTGTCGCCGGAGACGACGACCCTGCGTCTTCATCAGCGTGGGCCACACTCGCTTCACGCAAGCTTGAGCCCGCAGAGATCAACATCTGACCGATCGCGTTCTGACCGCAGGAAACCAAAACAACCAACGCCACCGACGCGCCCAAGAATCGAAGGTTCATGCCATAAAAGTATTTTCGTTCGCGGCGAAAGCCAAGCCATGCACACGCCACCTCGTGCTAAGCCCGAAGACCAAGGTGTTCAAAGCGCGAAACCGCGGTTTGAGCCGAGAGGCGCGGTGGCTCGGTCGTGGCGTTTTGGGTGTCAACAAGAGCGGATCTTGCTGTGCAGGTCGAAAGCCGGCACGCCCTTCAGCTTGGCGGTCTCGCAACCGCGGCCTGACGGGAGCCGCTTTCAAACGGTGGTCGGTGCCCAGGTGGTCACCCTCGCGAGCGACGGCACGGTGCAAGTGACGGCGCCGACGCAGCCGGGCTCGCTGGCGCTCTTTGTCATCGCGACGCCGCCGTTGCTGGTTGGCGGCCCCATCGTGGTGACGACTCGGTCGGTGATGCTGACGGTCACGGTCGACCCTTGACGTCGAGGCCGGCCGAACCCTTCGTCTCAGCGAAGCGTTCGGCGTTGACCAGCCACGCCGCCGAATTCTTCACGTAGCGCGCGGTGCCCGCAGTGTCCCACTTGTAGTAGAGGCGGGTGAAGCCGCCGTCGAAAATGGCGCGGCGGCCGTCACGCTCGTAGAAGCCGGCGACCCAATTGTTGGCCGAGCCGTACAACAACGGGCTCAGCACCGGGTTCGGTTGAATCGTCGCGATGGTGATGCCTTCGTAGAGGTACTCGAGGCCTGTCGTCAGCAGGTGACGGCGCAAAACGCCCACCTTGTTCGCTTCTTTTTGCAGGGGCACCGTCACGTCACCCGGCACGTTGCCCAGCATTTTCACGCCGAGCAGCGCCTCGCCCACCGCGTTCGCGTCGGCGTAGTACGGTTCGTTGTCTCCCCAGATGTAGACCCCGTGACCCGCGTCGAAGAAGCGCTTGATGACCGCCAGGTGCTTGGCGTTCAGCTTGCGGGTCGAATCAGAAATCACCCAGAGCTGGCAGGCCTTCTGGAGCGACGCCTCGAGCACCTCGGGTGACGGCGGCGCGTTTTGCCAACGGTAAATCGAGAAGCCCTTCTCTTTGAGCGCGGCCTTGGGCAGCGAAAAGTCGAAGCCCTCGCCGGTGTACAGTTGCAGCACGGCAATGGTCTGCCCGTCGAACGCGCCGTCGACCGCGAGGTCGAACTGGTTGCCATTGGCGTTGCCGTACCCGTCTTTCGGCACCGACAGCGGCACCTCGACCACCCGCTGCTTGGTCTCGCCCGTCTTGTCGTCTCGGTAGCTCTCGGTGCGTGGCGCGGCCGGCGCGTTCATGCCGGCGAACTTCGAGTACTGGGCGAAAGCGGGCAGGGAGAGCCCCGCCAGCACCAAGAAGAGCGCTGCGCGCCAACCAGAAAAGGGGTTCGAGCCGAAGGTCATACCGGAGCCTTTCGAGAAAAATTCGGGTGTGAACTTTTGGCTTCAACGGCTGATCATTCGAATCGGTCTTTGAGAAACCTCGAGGGAGCGAGCTGGTGAGCACCGGAGTGCGCGTACTCCAACCGACATGTAGGCCTCGCAACCACCCGAAATTCATAAGCAACTTGGCTTCGGCGAGGGTCGACAACTGGTCATGGTCATGGCGATTGGTCGTTCGAATCGTGCACCGACGCAGGTCTCGCAGTCGTCGCTGCTCAGGCTGGGCTCGCAGGGCAACATGGTGTCGACGCTGCAGTCGATGTTGGCCGAGGCCGGCTTCAACCCGCGCGGGGTCGACGGCATTTTCGGGCCGAACACCGAAGCGGCGGTGAAGCGCTTTCAAGCGTCGCGCGGTCTGGTGCGTGACGGCATCGTCGGGCCCACGACCTGGGCGGCGCTGAGCGCGGCGTTGGTGTCGAGCACCTCGGCGTCGCTGGGTTCGAGCTTCGAAGTGACGCCGACCGGGTCGACGCGGCAGTTGCAGGGCATGCCTACCTTGAGCGCCACCCCGCCACCGGCGCAGAACGCCGTCAGTTCGACCGCCATCACCTTGCCGCCGAGCCCGGCCACCGCGTTTCGTGAGCAAATTCTTTCGTGCGCGCGCGGCGAAATTGGCACCTGTGAGCGCACCAACAACAACGACGGCGACGTGACGAAGTACCCCGCCGCGTTCGGCCGCGGCCAAGAAAAGTACTGTGCCGATTTCGCGAGCTGGGTCGTGAACCAAGCCGGCGGCACCATGAACGAGGCGTACTGCCCGAACGTCGTGAAGCAGCTCAAAGACCAGGGCCTGTGGAAGGGGCGGTCATCGCCCGAAGCGGGCGACCTCGTGCTCTTCGATTGGAACCACGACAAGGTGGCTGACCACATCGGCATCGTCGAGAAGGTGAATGCCGACGGCACCGTCAACACCATCGAGGGCAATGCCGCGAACCCCGGCACCGGCATTCAAGGCGTGTGGCGCCACGTGCGCTCGCTCGCCTCGGTGTTGGGGTTCGGCTCGCCGTTTTAGGGCTCGCCCGAATTCAGGGCCCAGGCTTCGAGGCGCTTGCGGGCTGACCCACGCGCACTGGTGTGGAACGACGTGACGGGCCCCAGGTCGAGCCCGGCGAAGCGCTGGGCCAATACCCCGTACAACGCGTGCAGGCGCTCCGGGTGCAGGTCGCTGCCCGGCAACTCCAGGTCGTCACCGCGAACGCCGGCGGGAGTCGCTTCGAGCCGCTTCGCTGCGCCGTGAATGACCGACACGGTCAGGGTAAACCAATTGGCTTGCGTCGAGTCGATGTCGACTCCCAAGCCGACGGTGGTTTGCGCTTCGACGCTGTGCCCTTGACGCCAGAACGAGAGCTTGAATTGCCCCGTCGCATCGACGCCAATCGAAGCGAGAAACGCGTGGGCCAAAGACTCGTTGGTTCGTTGGTCGAACGCCGCCTCGACGCGGGCCAACATGGTCTTCACTTCGGGAGTGGGGTCGGGCAGGTGCCGCAGCTCACGAAAGACGTTCACTTTCTGGTCTTTTTCGACTTCGGCCGCCGCGAAGTACCCCATCATCGCGTCGAGCGCGTCGGCCGAACCGTCGGCCGCGAGCACGCCCAACATTCGAGGAAACACGCCCACCTTGCTGACGACCACCGCGCGAATGGCGTCGACCAGCGCGCGGTCGCCTGCCCACTTCTTCAACGAGGCCTGCACCTTCGGCGCGCGGAGCGTCGGGCTCGTCTCGATGAGGTTCCAATACACGATGAGCCCCGCACGCCAGGCTTTGGCGAAGGCCTCATCGGGCAGTTCGGTCGCGACCATGACCCGCAAGAACGCGTCGCGGCCGGTGTTGCCGAGCGCGGCGTATTCGGCGCGCAGCTTCGTGGGGTGATTTGAAATTTTACAGTTTCAATACCTTGAAAGAACAAGAGATTCTCGAGTTGCGTTGCAGTGAAACTGTATGCGATGCCAGGCCCGTGGGCCTCAGCGGTTTGTTCTCAGTTGCGAAGCGCAAGACGCTGATGCTCCAGCCGGCGCAACTGGTGCAGCTCGCGCGGGTAGCGCTCGACATTCAAGACCGGTGCATCGAGGCGTTTCACACCGGTGGTTTGAAGGCCCAGCAAATGCGGCATGAGCTGTTTCAGCAGTACCTCGTCAGCTACCAAATTCGCCCGCTCGAGAACGGCATCGAGCACCAGTTGGCTGTCAGCCTCGACGGCACCATCGACGAGTCGCTCCACCGTTCAGTGCGAAGCGACTTGTTGCGGCTGCTTGCGTACACCGCCCGCATCGGCCGAATGGGCGCTGTGTTTCCATTTGATGTCTCGGGTGTGCGCCTGGGCATCTCGCGGGTGTTGACCGTCGAACAGTCACGCAAGCTTCAGCGCAAGCCCGACCTGAGCCCGTCACTCGAACAGGCCGCCGCCCTCTTCGTCGCCTCCGAGAGCGAAGCGACCAACCTGCAGTCGCGTTTGCCGTAAGTTTCTCAAGCGAAATGGCGTTTTGTTTCGCGCACAAGAAGCACGAACCAGACGTGCTTCGCTTTCGTCACGGTTGTCGCGAAGGGGTTCGCCGCTGGAGGGTTGACCGGTTCTTCAGAGCCGGTCGTCGAGTACGTCGCGCTTGGCTGGTGCTGGTGGCGGCGGCCCAGGTTCGGGTGACGGAGGTGCTTTTGCTTTCGTCACGGTGGGCACCGCCGGCGGGGGCGGTGCCTTCACGTCACGAAGGGGCTTCGTGGCCGCCGGAGGGTTGACTGGCGCTCGAACGACCGCGGTCGGTTCTTCGGCTCGCGCTTCGGGCGGGGGTGGCGCTGGTGCCTTTTCGGCGACTTGGGTCGACACGGTCACCGGTCGCGGCGCTGGCAACGAAGGCGGCGCCGCCACTGTTCGCGACTGGGCGATGACTTTCCACCCGAGGGCGCCGAGCAAGACGAGGCCGGCGCCAACCGCCACCCACCGCACGGGAGACGGGGCCGCCGGCAGCGCCCTGACCGAACCTGGCGACGCGCGGGCAGCAGCGGGTGGGGCGTCGGCAACGCTGACCGCTTCGGCGAGGTCTTGGGCTTCGGCGGCGTCGAGCATGGCCCTCAGCGCGGCCATCGACGACACGCGCTGCAGCGGGTCTTTTTGCAGGCAGGCATCGACCACGGCCGACAGCGACTTGGCCGCCGGCACGCGCAGCGCGAGCGGCACGTGAGGCCGGGTCTGAATGGCGAACATCAGTTCGACCAAGTCGTTGCCGCGAAACGGTGTTTCACCCGTCAGCAATTGGTAGAGCGTGCACCCCAGCGCCCACACATCGACTTTCGCGTCGACGTCGCGGCCCGACAGCTGCTCGGGAGCCATGTACAGGGGCGAGCCCAGCAGAGTGCGGCGCGAGGTGTTGCCCAGACCCGCTTCGATGTCGGGGTCGATGCTCTTGGCGATGCCGAAGTCGAGCACCTTCACCACTTCGACCCCGCTCGACCGCCTCGACAAGAACAGGTTCGCGGGCTTGAGGTCGCGGTGAACGATGCCCAAGTCGTGCGCCTCGGCGAGGGCCTCCATGGCGTCGCGCACGACCCGAATGGCCACGCCCTTCTGAAAGGGGCCTTCGCGGGCGAGTCGCTGTTCGACGGTTTCGCCTTGCAAGAACTCCATGACGAGGTACGGCGTGCCCGATGGCAGCACCCCCAAGTCGAGCACCCGCCCCACGTGGTCGGTGACCAAGCGAACCGCGGCGCGTGCCTCGCGGGTGAAGCGGTCGACCGCGTTGGGGTCGCGAATCAGCTCGGGCAGCATGAACTTCAGCGCCATTCGTTGGTTGAGGTGCGTGTGGTGCGCTTCGAACACGCAGCCCATGCCCCCCACGCCCAACAACCGCTCGATGCGGTATCGGCCGTCGACGACGTCTCCCACCACCACCGGCAACTTGGCGTCAGACTGGCTCATCATCGTGGGCGCCAGCGCCGCCTGTTGCGCGTGCCGCTGCCTCACCGTCTCGCTGATGAGCTGCCGGCAGGCCTCGCACGCGTCGATGTGCGCTTCAACGTCAGCCGTGGCGTCTTTCGCCAGCGCCCCGGCCAAAAACGAACCGAGCTGATCAGGCGTGACGTGCGCACCCACGGTCGCCACGACCTACCACACCTTGTTTCGCGATGATTTCGGGCACACGGGAATGGGCTGTGTAAAATGGCGAATTCACAAGTGCTGTCCTGAGGTCGAAGTCACCTTCATGCGTCGAAAGGTTGACCGGTCATGAACGCAGCCGTCGCGGCGATCGTCACGTACGGGGTGCTCGCCCTGCTCTGGGGCCTGATTTTCGGCCTGTACTTGCGTCACCGGCGTGCCGTCGCGGGAGACCCCCTCATTGGCATGTTGCTCACCGTGCTCGCGCTCGACGCGTTCAAGAGCCTCGTCGAGAGCGCGTATTTCGGGCTGGTGTGGGGCGGCAACTATGGGCTGTTGCCTGGGTGGGCCAAAGACTTGGGCGCCCCCGGCTCCCTGACCGCCGTCAAAGTGCTCAACGTGGTGGTCGCGGTCGTGGTGTTGGTGCGGCTGGCCCGCACCTGGGTGCCGAACGAAATGAAGCGACGCGAGGCCCAGCAAGCTGAACTCGAGCGCAGCCTCAAGCAGGCCCGTGACAACGAAGAGACCTTGCGCCTCGCGGTCACCGCCTCGAGCGAATACATCTGGGACGGCGACCTGAAGACCAACCGGGTGCTCGGCTCGCCGCAGGCTCGAGACTGGCTGGGGTACGCCCCCGAAGAATGGCCCCCCACTCCGTGGGACCTCATTGTTCACGAAGGTGACCGCGACGCCGTGCGCGAGGCCATTGCGAAGGCGATTCGCGGGGAGACCCCAACGTACAGCATTCGCCACCGCCTGCGTCGCCGCGATGGCGCCGTGTTGCACGCCATTTCAACCGGGGTCGTGGTGCGTGACGGCGCGGGCCGCGGGGTGCGCTTCGTCGGCTCGGTGCGCGACATCACCCACGAGGTCGAAGAAGAAGGCCGACGGGTACAGGCCCAGAAGCTCGAAGGGTTGGGGTTGCTGGCGGGCGGCATTGCCCACGACTTCAACAACCTGCTGACGGTGCTGGGGTCGAGTCTCGAATTGGCCGCGCGTCGGGCCGAGAACGGCAAAGACGTGTCTGAACCCTTGCAGACCGCGTCGCTCGCGGTCTCTCGGGCCACGGTGTTGACGCGTCAGCTCTTGGCGTACGCCGGCCGCGCCCCCGTCGCTCAGCGCCCGGTCGACTTGAACGACGTCGTCACCGCCATGGGCGACTTGTTGTCGGTGTCGGTGTCGCGAAAGGTGGCCCTCAAGCGGGTGCTCGAGGCCAAGTTGCCCGCCGTGCGCGGAGACCCCGCTCAACTGCAGCAGGTGGTCATGAACCTCATCACCAACGCGGCCGAGGCCATTGGAGACCGTGAAGGCACCGTCACGTTGAAAACCGAATCGCTCACCATCACCGAGCCTTTGGCCAGCACGCGCTCGGGTGCGGTCAGGGGCCCGGTCGTGCGTTTGACGGTGACCGACACCGGCGGCGGCATGTCACCCGAAGTGCAAGCGCGCATTTTCGACCCGTTCTTCAGCACCAAAGGCTCGGGGCGTGGGCTCGGGCTTGCCGCCCTCGCCGGCATTCTCAAATCACACGGCGGCTCCATTGGCCTCGAGAGCACCGTCGGCGTGGGGTCGACCTTCACCGTCGACTTGCCCGCCCTCGACGCCCCGCTCGACAAGCCGGCCGCGGCCCCCGGCCAAGAGAGCTCGAAAATCGACCTCAAGGTGCTGGTCGTCGACGACGAGGCCCTGTTGCGACGGTCGGCTCGGCGGCTGCTCGAAATGCTCGGCTGCGTGGTCGATGAAGCCGAAACCGGCCGCCAAGCGGTCGACCGCGTGCGCAAAACACCCGACGCCTGGCAAGTCGTGTTGATGGACGTAACGATGCCCGAAATGAGCGGCACCGAAGCGGCTGAAGAAATTCGCCGGCTCGCGCCGAAGTTGCCCATTGTGCTGTCGAGCGGTTACAGCGCCGAAGCCGAGCCCACCGGCGACCGGCTCTTTCACTTGGCGAAGCCCTACTCGATTCAGCTGCTCGAAGCCGTGCTCCGCAAAGCCCGTGACTCGGCCTGAAGGCGGTTCAGCTCAGCAAGAACAGGTCGCGCGGTTCGGCGACTTCTGGTTCAAGCGGCTCGACCCGTCGCAACAACAGCTGCAGCGTTGAGAGGCCCCCGACGTTGCACAGCTTCACCAGGTTTTCGACTTCGGCCGGTTCGAACTTGGCAAAAGGCCGGGCGATGATCAGCTGGTAGGCCAGCCGAGGCACAATGGTGACGGCGTTCGCGTGGTTCTCAATGCCCGCCAAGCTCGCGTCGCGCATGCCGTTCCAATTGAGAAAGCGAAAGTCGAGCGGGGCGCTGGTGGGGCTGCGCCAGACCCGCTTGCGGTCAAATGCGAAACGAAACCGGTGCAAGGTTCCCTTCTTCACTTTTTCCCACAGCAGGCTGCCAAGGTCGGTCATCAGCCTCTTTTGCCATCGGGCGTTGCAACGGGTCGGCGCGGCGTAGTGCTCGGTATTGGTCACCGGGCCGACGCCCGCCAGCAAGTCGAACCACTGGCGCACGTACACCCGCTGCAGCTCGCCGTAGCGAAGCTCGTGCTGGAGCCAACTGAGCAAGACTGCGCTGTTCTTCACGTCGTCGAGCCCGAAGCCGAAGAAGCGGCCCGAACAATAGAATTCGGTCAGTTCTCGAAAGAAGCCTTCGCTCTGAACTTCAAACGCGGGGTTGAAGCGGTGGTATTCGCTTTTGTACTGCTCGTGGTACGGCGTCGTCAGCGTCTCGAGCCGGGTGCCAATGGGGCACACTTCGTTCAGCTTCACCGTCGACAAGTACCAATAGTCGAGCCCGACCGTGGCGACCGCCTCGGTCAGCAAATGACAAAAAACGAAGGCTTCGCGGTTCTTGGTCGTGATTGGCGCGGTGCCGAAGCCCAGGTCGGGCATCAACTCGTTGATGGCCAAGTACGCCCAGGCGTGCAGGTAGTCGTGCACCGCGAACATCACGTCACGCGCCAAGAAGTCTTGAAAGTTGAGCGCCCGCGCCGAAGCCCGCGGCCGCTCGAGCCACGCCGCCATGGCCGACCCCTGCGCATAGTAAACCGCGCTGTGAACGGGGTTGAAGCCGATCAGCGTCTCCGGCAAATGTTTGCGTTGGCTCCACGCAAGGTCGATGGCCCGAGGCACCCTGCCGACTTGAGCGTCATTGAGAAACTGGTCGACCAGCGGCACTCGCAACAGCGATTCAGGGTCGAGTCTGGCCACCATGCGAGCCGTGTTTACCAAAAAACCAAAGCGACTATGGCGTCTTGAACGTCACGTTGGCCATGGTGCCCGCTGGCAGCCGTGAGACCTCGTCGGGTGGGCTCAACAGCGTCGCTTCGAGCCGTACCAAGCGCGAAGCCGCGTCGATTTCGGGCACGATGGCCGTCACCCTCGCGGTCAAGGCGCGTTTGAATTCGGGCAACTGAAGCGACAGCACCGAGCCGACTTGCAACTGCGGGAGCTGAGTCACCGAGAGTGCCGCCCGCAGCTTTCGGCTGTTTGAAATGAGGCGAGCGACCGGTGTTTGGGGCCCGACCCAGGCCCCCGGCGACCGAGGCAGTTCGGTGACCACGCCGTCGAACGGGGCGCGGAGCACATTTTGGTCGACCTGCGCTTCCATCGCGCGTACCCGGGCTTGGGTTTGTTCGACCCGCGCCGAGGCCATGGCCACGTCGAGCCGCGCGACCGACTCCTGCGACGCGGCCTGTTCAACCAATTCGGCCGACTCGAGGTGGGCGATTTTGCGCTCTCGGGCCAAGCGCGCTTCGGCGAGCGTCAACAGGGCGGTCGCCCGTTTGAGTTCGGTCTGGGTCAACAACAGCTCTGCCTTCAACGCGACGAGGTTTTGGGTGAGTACCGGCCGCGCAATGCGAGCGAGCTCGGTACCGGCTTTGACCGACGAACCGACCTCGACCGACACCGAGGCCAACACGCCCTCGGTCTCGAACGAGAGGTCTGCTTGGGCGGTCGGTACAATGATGCCCGTGCCCGAGCCGAAACGGCCCCCCTCGTCGCCAGCGTGGGCGATGAGGCTGGTGCTCAACACGGCCAAGAAGCTGAAAATGCGCCGCGGTGCGAATGGGTCGAACAAAGTTCACCTCGATTTTTGAAGCGGGCGCCGCCTACAACCGGCGCATGCCAAGGCCCGTACCACGAGTCGTCGTGCGACCTCCATGGAGCGATGGGAGGGTCGCAGCGCCCGGGGTTTGGCGCGACGACGTGCACCGCGTCGACCTCAATGACGCCTTTCAGCGTCACTTGCTCGGCGCCCCGTTTCGCCAACAGCTTCGGGCCGAAATTCGCCGACAGACGGCGCAGCTCGAGGCGCAGCCGTCGCTCGTGGGGCTCGAAGTCTGGGCGCGCTACCGTTGCGCTCGCCTGGCCGGGCTGCTCGAGGCGAACGCGCCGAAAGGCATGGTTCGACCCGAAGACCGGGCTGACTATTTTCATGCCCTGGCCACGGGTGAGCACTGGTACTTCGACGCGAGGGTCGCCACGCCACGAACGTTCGGCCCGTTGGGGTGGTTCGGCGCGTGTTTCGAACGTTGGCTCCCCGAATCTCCACTCGCGTCACTGCCAAGCCCGCGCCCGGTGACGATTCAGGTCGACCGCGACGGCGAGGTGCCATTCGCCCAACTGCTCGTCGACGCCTGGCTACGGCACAAAGGGCCAACCGAATGCGTCGTGGCCTTTGGCCCGTTGGTCGACCCGCGCCTGGTGTCTGCGTTTCGGGGAGGCCCCGCGGCGGTCGTCACCGACTTGAACCGCCGGTCGTTTTCGGTGTCGCCAACGGCCGCCGAGGCCAAAGCGCTCCGGTCGTATTTTCGTCGACACCCGACCCAATGTCTGGGGGTGAGCTGGCAGCCTCAAGCGCCGGGTGACTCGCTCGAGCGGGGGCTGGCTCGCTTGGGGGGCGTGCCGGTGTCGCTCGAGTGCACCCTGCGGCTCGACGGCGAAGACCGCTGGGGTTCGTTGGTGATGACGACGCTCGATCAACTCATCGAAAACCAGGCGCGCTTGGCCACCCTGTCGCTCGAGGTGCGAAACGCGTTGGGCGAACACGACGTACCCACGAGCGACCTGCTGAGTGCTCAATGGTGGGCCGAGCTCGAGACCTTTCACTTGGTGCCCAACCGACAACCCCGTCGCTCATGGAGCAACGAGACCCGGCTCGTCGCCTCCCAGCCGCTCGTCGTCTCGAGCCGCTTCGACCTCGAGACGATTTCACGTGAAGTCGGTGGGTCGCCAGCGGTGCGCGCGTTTTGTTTTGGGCGAGGGCAACCGTCGGTTGAAACCGCACGCTTCGAGCGTCGCCCACGGGCGCGCCGGTTCATGCAGTGTGTCAACGCCCCGACGCTGGTCGCACTCTCGCCAGAGCGGGGCAGCTACCTTCACGCGTTCGACGTGTTTCGACGGCCCCGCTCAGCCCGAGCGTTCGTTTCGGCCTACCCCGAGCCCGAGCAACCTCGCGCGCTCGCCCTGCTGCAACACATGGTGAACGCCGACATGCTGAGGGTGTTGTCATGACGACGAACCGACTTCGGGGGTTCGTGGAGTTGGTCGGCGTGGGCCCCGGCGAGGCGTCGCATTTGACGCTCGGAGCCGTCGAAGCCATTGAGCGCGCCGACGAGATTTGGTGTCAAGACCTCGGCGAATGGAACCGTGAGCGCCCGTTTCTTCAGAAGTTCTTGGCTGGCCGCAAAGTGGTGAACGTGGCGAGCCTGTATTCGGTGCCCGGTTTGAACCGCGGTCACTTTTACCGGTTGATCGCCGAACGGCTGGTTCACCTCGCGAACCGCGGCCGGCGAATCACCTACCTGTGGAGTGGCAACCCTCTCATTTGGGTCGATACGCCCGAGCACCTTCAACAGCACGCGGCCGCCGGGCGGGTCGACCTGCGCATCGTACCCGGCATGTCATTTCTCGACGTGATTTGGCTCAACGCCCCCATTCACGGTCGCGAGTTCCAGCTCCGCACCGGTCGCATCACCCAGCCTGACGTGTCACCCCGCATTGACGTCGTGCTCGGCCAAGTGTTGGAGCCCGAAGCGCTGCACGCTGCTCTGGGGCGTTTGTACCCGCCCCGTCATCAGCTGTTTTTGACCGGGGTCGACCCTGTTTTTTCAACCCGACTGTCTCGACAGACCTCGGTACAAGAGCTCCCCAACGTGCTGCCAGCTTTCGAGAATCTTTTTTACGTGCTCATCATCCCAAGAATTTCATAGCAATAACAGTCGTTTATGAATTTCAGTGGCATTGACAATTCCAAATTGTCGACCTTAGGGTCCGTATGGGCCGCTGTGGCCTATGTACACACCTCTCCTCTGAAAGACCTACCATGAGCAAAAAGCTTGAAGTGAAGAAGCAGACGATTCGCAGCTTGTCGAACGCCGAACTCTCGTTGCTGACCGGCGTGGTCGGCGGCACCAAGTGGTGGACGAAGCTTCAATAACCGTGGTGCAAACTTGCCTCGCGGCAAGAGCCCCGCCAAGGTCACTTGGCGGGGTTTTTTGATGGCCAACGCCCCGCCACCAACGGTGATTTTCACGTGTTTGAATGCGCTCCCTTTTTCGGCCTGAGAACGCCTCTCCTGCCCTTCGACGAGTACGAAAAATGGGGAGGGGCCCCCAACGCCTTGCTTGAGTGGTTCAAGGCGCCGCGCTTTCGTTCTGCGCTGATCAGCGGTTCACCCGAGCTGAGCGCCCACTTGGCGAGTTTCGAGACAGCGAGCCCTGGCCACCAAGAGTCACTCTTGCGGTCGCTTGCTCGCTATTTCATTCGAGCGACTTCGCGGTGCACGCCGTTTGGGCTGTTGGCGTCACACTCGTTCGGGCGCATCGCCAACGACGGGCCGTCGAAGCTCGACCTTGGGTCGAGCCAGGCCCGGGGGCGCGCGCGCATCGACGCTGAGTTGCTGCGCCGGCTGGCCTATCGCCACGCCATTCGCTCGGCCACCTTGAAGTGGGTTTCGAACACCACGCTCTTCGCCCCGAGGCGGGCAGCCAGGCAACCGTCGAGCGGTCTGCGGCCATTGCCCGGGTGCTCGAAGCGGCGAGCGCCGGAGCGACGACCGCTCAGCTGGTGCAAGTGGTCAGGGCCTTGCACTCCGACGTCGACGAAGAAGAAGCGGGGGGCTTCATCGCCCAACTGCAGCAGGAGCAGGTGCTCGTGCCGCTGTGGCTCCCGTTGACTGGGCCTGACACCCAGGCCGACTTGGCGCTCCATTTGCCCGAGGGGCCGGTTCGCGAATGTTTCGTCACGAGCCTTTCGACCCTGCGCTCGTTCGAGCGGGGCGAGGTTTCACTCGAGCGCGTGCTCGACCAACTCGAAGCGCTCGCGGAGTTGACCGGGCAGCCCATGCCGCGCGGCCAGCTCTTGCATGTCGACTCCAACCGCGTGGCGCCCGGGCTTCAGCTCCAGCGCCGCTACGTGCAGTCGTTGCTGCCGGCGGTCGAGGTGCTGCGGCGGCTGGGTCGCCCCCCGGCAAACCCGCTGCTCGAGCAGTTCTGCAAACGTTTTCAGGCTCGCTACGACGACGCGGTCGTGCCACTGCTCGAGGCGCTCGACGAAGAGACGGGCATTGGCCTTCGGCTGGGCCTGGCCAATTCGTCTGAACCGCTCCTGCAAAAGTTGCCGCTCGTGCCACCCGAGCGCCCTGACACCTGGTCAGACAAAGAGGGCTACTTGCTGCGCCGTCTCGAAGGCGTTTGGCGAAGTGGCGCGACGACCCTCGACTTGACCGAAGCCGACGTGCGCGCCCTCGAAAACCCCCAGGCGCCGCCGATGCCCGGTGACTTTGCATTGATGGTCGAGCTCTACGCGGAGTCGGCCGAAGCGGTTGACGCCGGTCGCGGCGAAACGGTGCTGCGCTTGGTGGCCTTCGCTGGCGCGAGTGGGCTGCTCGGCCGCTTCGCGACTGATCAACCCGACCTCGAAGCGCAGCTCAAAGAATTCGTGTGCGCGCCGGGTGACGACCCGCTGTTCGTCGAACTCGTCTCTGACCCACAGTCGCGCGCCACGAACATCGCCCGTCGCCCCGTGCTCTTCGAGCCCGAATTGGTGTTCATGGGTATCGGCGGCACGGCCCCAGAAAGGTGGCTGACCGCCGAAGACCTGTTGGTCTCGGTGGTCGGCGACCGAATTCACCTGTGGTCGAAAAAGCTGGGCCGCCGGGTGGTGCCGCGCATCAGCTGCGCTCACAACTTCTTCGTCGACGGCACGCCGGTGTACCGCTTCTTGGGCCTGCTGCAGCACCAAGAATACCCCGGGGGTCTCTCGTTCGCCTGGGGCCCGCTGTCGAACGCCGAATTTCTGCCTCGGGTTCGGCTGGGCCGTGTCGTGTTGGCCCCCGCCCGGTGGCGGGTCTCCAAGGCCGAACGGGCGGGCTGGGGAAGCCCTGCCGACGTACGGGCAACCGCCAAGCGGCTCGGTTGGCCGAGGTGGGTTCGCTTTGGCGAAAGCGACCTGCAGACCTTGGTCGACCTGCAAAACCCGACCGCGGTCGGCTTGCTCGTCGACGAGGCCTCGCGCGACGGTGATCTCGAAGTGACCGAGGCGTTTCCGGTCGGGGCGGCCCATGCGACGACCGACGACGGCCGACCCCTCGCGAACGAATTCGTGTTGCCATTTCGCGCCGCGAAAAAGAAGCCCGCGGTGCTCTCGGGCGCGAAAGCGTCTGACCTGGCGTCTCGGCGGCACGGGCCAGGCGGGCGCTGGCTCTACGCGAAACTCTACGGAGGCCCGTTGACGCTCGACGGCCTGGTGCTCGATGGCTCTCTGACGAAGTGGGTCGCCCTCGAGGGCGTCGAACGCTGGTTTTTCGTGCGCTACGATGACGGCGAGCCTCACCTGCGCTTGCGCCTGTCGGGCGCTCCGGGGGTTCTGGGTGCTGCCCGCGAAGCCCTCGAGCGCGACACCGAGCCGCTCTTGGCCAAAGGGCTGTTGCATCGAATGCAGTTCGACACCTACGTGCAAGAGGTCGAGCGGTACGGCGGGCCCGGCTTCGTCGAACACGCCGAACGCGCCTTTCACGCCGACAGTCAGGCGGTACTTCGCTTGTTGGCCGACGGAGGTGGCCCCCTGCCGCGGTGGCAATTGGCGTTGCTGAGCATTGGTGACCTGGCGTGCCAGTGGGTACCCGACGTCGACGCCGCCGCGCTGTTGTTCAAGCGGCTCGCCGCACAATTCGCCGCTGAACTCTTGGTCGATGCCGGCCGCTTTCAAGACGGGCTGAGTCAGCGCTTTCGTGAACACCGCGCCGAGCTCGAGGCGCTCTTGTTCAAAGACCACCCGCTCGCGGCGTCGGCCCGGGTCATCTTCGCTGAACGAACACAGGCCCTGCGCCCGGTCATTGAGGCGTGGCCAGCCGAGGGCACGGCCGCACAACGTGAAGCCCTGGTCGACGGTTTGATTCACATGACCGCGAACCGTGTGCTTCGGGCAGATCAGCGGGCCCAAGAGGCGATTCTTTACGACATGGCCGCGCGGCTGTTTCGAACGCAAGCAGCGAAAGCGCGAGGCACCCCGTGAGTTCGACCGCGCAGACCCTGTTTCGCAAAGAGGCCATTGACCGACACGCCAACCCTTCGGTCGAAGGGGTGCTGCTGCGGCTCGAGCCCCGCTGGCAGCGGTGGCTGTATTGGGTGGTGACGGCCCTGTTTGTCGTGGCCGCCGTGTTCATGAGCGTCATTCAGGTGAGCGAATTCGAAGAGGGCCAGGCCTTCGTCGAGCTGAGCACCTCTGACGTCGTGGCGACGGTGAGTGGGCGGGTGGGGCGGCCGGTGGTGGCCGCCGGTCAACCGGTGCACGAGGGTGACGTCATCGCCGTGCTCAACGCCAGCAGCGAATTGGGTGAACGAGAGAACCTCGAAGAGGCCTTTCGCCGACAGCTGTTGCAGTCGCTCGCCAGCCCATTTGATTCGACCATTCGCCAGAACCTCGCGAGCCTGCGGGTCGACCTCGAGCGCACGCAACTGCGGCTCGGCGAGCGGTACCTCCGCAGCCCGTTCGACGGCGTGTTGCTCGAGTGGCGCGTCAAAGAGGGCGACTTTCTCAACCCGGGCCAAATCGTGGCGACCGTTCAACGTGAGGGCGCCCAGCCACGGGTCGTGGTGGTGTTGCCGGGCCGAAGTCGGCCGTTCATTCAGAAAGACCAGCGCGTGCGGCTCGAACTCGACGGCTTTCCGTACGAATACCATTGGCTGACGGCGCACGAAGTCAGTGAAGAATTGCTCGGGCCGTCAGAACTGCGACGGGCCATTGGCACGACCCTGGGCGAGACGGCCACACGAACGACGGGGCCGGTCATCGTGGTGAGTGCACTGCTCGACGGCACGACCTTCGTTTCGAAGGGCAAGACATACCACTATTTTCGGGGCATGCCCGGCACGGCCCGGGTGCAGACCCGGCAGCGGTCGGGGTGGCTGACCATTTTTCCCATTCTCGAATTGGCGCTTCCTCCCTATGGGTTCTGAATCGACCGAAGTGCCACAAGACGAAACGTGGCTCGATCGCTTTCCCGGGCTGCGTGACATTGGCCGTCGCCTCACCGAGCACCGAATACCGTACGTCGCTCAGGTCGCGAGCTCAGACTGCGGCGCCGCGTGTCTGGCCATGGTGTTGGGGCTCTACGGGCGCCCCACCCGACTCGACGAATTGCACGCGGCCATGGGGATGACGTCGCTCGGCATCAACGCGCTCGAAATTCTCGACGCCGGCAGCCGCTTTGGCTTGGTCGCGCGGGCCGCGAAGGTCGAACTCGACCAGCTGCCCATTTTGACCCGCGGTTCGATTCTGCATTGGGAATTTCGGCATTTCGTGGTCTTCGACCGCGTCAGTCGCACGGGAGTTCGAATCGTCGACCCGAACGTCGGGCCACGCGAAGTCTCGCACGAGCAGTTTGCCCGTTCGTTCACGGGCGTGGCGTTGATGTTTGAGCCCGGTGAAGACTTCGAGCGCGTCACCAAGCCGAATCGCTCGACCCGGTACCTCAAGGCCATTTTGGCCTACAAGCCCCTGTTGGCGCGCGTGCTGTGGGCCTCGCTGATGTTGCAGGTGTTCGCACTGGCGTTGCCGTCGCTCATCGGCGTGGTGGTCGAGCGAATCGTGCCCACGGCCGACCGGTCGCTGCTGTGGGTGTTCACCGTCGGCTCGGCCATCATCATGTTGTTTCAGTTTTTCGTGTCGTACGTTCGCATGCAGCTGCTCAATCAGTTGCGCGTGATGCTCGACGCGAGCCTCGCCTCGCGGTTTCTCGACCACCTGATGCGGCTGCCGTTCTCGTTCTTTCAGGCCCGAGCCGCGGGAGACCTCATGACCCGGCTCGACAGCATCAGCCAGGTTCGAGAGCTGCTGACCAACGGCGTGTTGACCGCGGTGCTCGACGGCACGCTC
Source organism: Myxococcaceae bacterium (assembly GCA_044225205.1). GTDB lineage: Bacteria > Myxococcota > Myxococcia > Myxococcales > Myxococcaceae > JAEUJT01. Next base: position 68,087 of record JBGAIY010000001.1, read on the forward strand.
GTGCTGGTCTTCTTGGTGCTGATTTTGCTGGCGAGCCCGACCTTGGCGTCGGTGGCCGTGGCTTTGGCGGCGGTGCAGGGCTTGGTGTTTTGGGCCTCCCGAAAGCAGCAAGCCGACTACATGGCGCGCGAACTCGAGGTCGTCGTTCGGTCGCGCAGCTACGAACTTGAGCTCTTCACCGGAGTGCAGACCCTCAAGGGCATGGGCATCGAAGACCGGGCCTTGCAGCACTGGTCGGGCCTGTATGCCGACGTGCTCAATGTGACGTTGAACCGCGGCAACCTCTCGTCGATGACCGAATCGCTGGGTCAAACCTTGCGACTGGCCTCGCCTTTGGTCGTCTTGCTGCTGGGCGCGTCGATGGTGCTCGACGGTCAAATGTCGCTGGGGCGAATGCTGGCGCTCAACGCACTGGCGGTCGGGTTCTTGACTCCCATCGCCAACCTCGTCGCGACCGCTTTGCAGGTTCAACAAGTCGGCTCATTTCTCACTCGAATCGACGACGTGCTCGACGCCGAGCCCGAGCAAAAAGTGGGCGACTACCGGCCGCTCTCAAGGCTCACCGGCAAAATTTCGGTCGAGAACGTGTCGTTTCGGTTTGGCCCCAACCTGCCGTTGGTGGTCGACGGCGTCTCGCTCGACATCGAGCCGGGTCAATTCGTCGCCATCGTCGGGCCGTCGGGAGCCGGCAAGTCGACGCTCGCCCACCTGTTGCTCGGGCTGTACGTGCCGAGCGCCGGTGAAATTCGGTACGACGACGCGCCCATCAGCGAGCTGTTCTTGCGCGACTTGCGGCGGCAGTTGGGTGTCGTTTTGCAAACCCCGGCGCTCTTTCGGGGCGACATTCGCCGAAACATTGCCCTCAGCGACCCCATGATGCCCCTCGAGCGCGTCATCGAAGCGGCGAAGCGAGCGTGCGTTCATGATGAAATTGACGCGCTGCCCATGAAGTACGAGACGGTGCTCAGTGAAATGGGGGCGAGCCTGTCAGGCGGTCAGCGGCAGCGCTTGTCGATTGCGCGCGCGCTCGCCGCTCACCCGGCCATCTTGTTTCTCGATGAGGCCACGAACGCTCTCGATTCTCGCACCGAGCGCAAAGTTCAAGAACAAATCGAGCAGCTCCGCTGCACCCGAGTCGTCATCGCACACCGGCTCAGCACGGTGAGCCGGGCCGACCGCATCGTCGTGATGGACAAAGGCCACATCGTCGAAACGGGCACCCATGACGAACTGGTGGCGGCGAAAGGCATGTACGCGGCGCTGGTCGAAATGCAGAAGCTCCAGAGCGACGAACACGAGGTGGCGCCTTGACCGACTGGGCAGTCGATTTTGCTTCTTTGCCGCGGCTCTTTGGGCTGCCGTTCGCCGAGCTGCTGCGTGACATGGTCGACGCCAAGCTCGACCCCGACACCTGCGCCGCGCTCTTTCACCGGGTCAACGGTACCCTCGAACGGCCGGTTCTTCGGCCCGAGGCGTGCCACGACGGCGGCCGAATGGTGACCGACGACGTGCTGTACCCAACGAGAGGCCCTTACGCGTTCGCCCATGAATGCGACGGCCGGCAAACCGCGTTCGCCGTCGACGAAGGCGACGTGCCCCGGGTCGCCGAATTCTTTCGGTCGCTCGGGCGAGGTGAGCCCGCCACCGAACACCGTGACATCATCGACGACCCGACGTGGGAGACGCTCATCGCACAAGAACGGCGCGCCCCGGGGTGGCAGGCCGCCCACGCGCCGGGCATCTACCGCCGTGAACACGCGAGCCTTTTGATTCGCTCGCTGACGACCTCCGTGGTGATCGACCCCATCGCGCTCCAGCGGCGTTTTCCGTTCATGGCGGGTTGCCCGTGGCCCAGCCCCCAGGCGCCCGTCGACGCGGTGCTGTTGAGCCACGGTCACGACGACCACTGGCATCTGCCGTCGCTGTTGGCGGCCGCTCGAGACGAACAGACCCTCGTCGTTACCCCGCGCGTCGAAGCCGAGAGCTTGTTGACTTTTTGTCGGTTCGGGCCAGTTCTCGAGGCCTGCCACCAGCGGGTCGTGAGCCCAAGCTGGGGAGAGTCGCTGGTCGTGGGCGACATCGAAATTCACGTGCTGCCGTTCTACGGTGAGCAACCAGCCCGGGCGGTCGCCGCCCCGCGTGGAGTGCGAAACCAGGGCAACTGCTATTGGCTCAAGACCCCTCAACTGTCATGTGCCGTACTCGTCGACTCGGGCGCCGACCCCGCGGGCGACATGGCCACGGTGCTCGCCGAAACCCGCGCCCGGCTCGGCCCGGTCGACGCCGTGCTCGCGTGCTTGCGTGAATTCGAGTCGCCGTTCTTTGGCGGGCTGAGCCACTACTGGGCCGCCTTGCAGTTCTCAGAACTGCGGCACCTCTTCGCCGAATACCGCGCCGGTTGCCTGCCCGCGACGACGGCCGGCGTGTCGGGTGCGGCACAGGCTTGCGCCGCGGCCGACGCGAAGTACTTTTTGCCGTACGCCAACGGGTTCGAAGGCGTGGGCCAGCCCATCAACGACATCGGCTGGGGCCTTGGAGAGCCCTCAGAACTCCGCCAAAGAGAGGCGCTCGCCGCCCGCGTCGCGTGCTCGGTGGTGCCTTGGGTTTGCGGAGACCGGTGGCCGGCCTGACGCCTACTTCAAGAACCGGTGCAGCCGCCTCACCGAGGTGACCGCCGGCCGAATGAATTTGAGCCGGGCGCCGCCATTCGCGTCAAAAGCGCCCAGCACTTCGCCGGTGAACTCGAGGGGCTCGGTCGAGTCGTCGGCCAAAAACACGCGCACCTTGAGCTTCGAGCCCTTTCTCGGAGTCGCTCCCGTGCTGATGGACAAGCCAAACGTCGACAAGTCGTGCGTGCGGTGCACCACCGTGCGGCCCGCTTCTTCGTCGTCGACCTCGAGCGTCAAAGTTACCGCCACCCGCGGCGTCGCCCGCCGTTCGCGAAACGAGCGGCGCTCATGCTCGGTCTTCTCGATGCCTTGAAAGAGGTCTTTCACCGAGTCTTGCCCGCGCCGGTCTGGCACCTCAGGCAACTTCGGCGTTAACAACGGAAGCATACCGACATTGTCGCACACGTCAGTGATGGGTTGCTTTGTGCACGTAACATTTTGATTTTACTTTGCTTACCAGTGACTCCTGGCCTGGGCGACGAAAGCGAAAGCCGGCCGACTCAGGGCGGAAACCCGTTCACCAACTCGAGTGGCTCGGCCGACCCGTCGTGTTGATCACCCAGCGAGTTGGTGCACAGCACCTCACCGGTGGCCTGTCGCGCGCACAGCCCCCAACCACCGAGTGCGAAGTCGACGACGTCGCGGGCCGCGAGCGTCTGCACGACGGGGGCGGTCATGGCGCTGAAGCAAACGAGCCGTCGGTTCTTGGTCAGCCCACAGAAATTCAGCCAGCCCGCCCAGAGCCCGGTGACTTCAACGCCCTCGACGGCAAAAGGCGGCTCGGGCGTCGTGACGGAGTTCCACAACCCCCAGCACGAGACTCGGCCGGTCGCGTGAAGGGCGCACGCCGTTTCGGCGGGCATCGCCGAAGCGACGGCGACGGCCGGTGCGGAGAGGTTCACCCGTTTGGTGGCAAGCCAAGCGTCGAGCGACTCGCTCGGTCTCGCGCAGGCCACGTCGCCCGAGGGCGCCAAGACGCACGACGTTTGGTACCCCGGCGGAGCAATGGTGAGCACTTCGCCATTCGACACGGCTTCGGTGTCGTAGACCCAAGGCAAATGGGCCTGATCGTAGCGGCCCCAGCACCAGGTTTGGCCGTCGACCAGGTCGGCGCAGGTGGTGACCTCGGTGACGCGCAATTGCCGCGCGGCCGCGGGGAGCTTCAACGCCGCGGGGGTCTCTCGAAAAGACTCGTGGGCTGCGCCTTCGAAGTGACCGTCGCCGAGCTGACCGAAGCGGTCGTCACCCCAGCACCACACCTCGCCCACCGTCGACAGCGCGCAAGCGTGGTACGAGCCCGTCACGACTTGCGTCACCGGCGGCAGCCCGGCGACCTTGGTCGGGCGCACCTTGTCATTCGAGGCGGCCGTACCGAGCTGACCTCGAGCGTTGGCGCCCCAACACCACAGCTCACCGCCGTCGCGAATGAGGCAGGCGCTCCCGAGTGAACGGGCCAGCCGCTGGCCGCAACGAGCGCCGTCGCACAGCGGTTCGACCCAGCCACTTGCCCCCGCATCGGCGGGCCCGGCGAACGGGGTGCGACCGCAGGCTCCCGCGAACAGCAGCATCGGCACGAGGGTCTTGCGCATGGGCGCTCCGAGCGGCGAGAAGGGCGACACCCTCGCACACCTGCGCCGCCGCCGAAAAGCCCCACGGTGCTTGGCGACTCGTCAAGAATCGTCTTCGGGCTCAATGTCCCAGTCCTGCACTCCGCACAGTGGAAAGGGGTCACTGTAAGAGAAGTTTTCGCGCATGCCCCGGGTTCGGCCGAGCACGGTGACGTCGGCATCTCGTTGCATGATCATCAACTTTTTCGCCATGTCTTGGGAGCGCTCAGACATCGCCTCGAACTTGGGTGAGCCATCGGGCAGATTGGCCATCAGCTCCTCGAGCCTCTCCCGGCGGGCGAGCAACGCGTCGTAGGCGGCGCTCACTCCTGCGGCCGCCCGGGTCTGCGCCGACAAGGCGTCGTTCATGGCTTCGAGCCGGTCGAGATAGGGGCCATCGCCGATGTGGTGGTCGACGTCGGCTGCATAGGAGAGCAACGTGTTGAAAGCGTTCTTCGCCGCCGAAGCCGCCGATGGTGCGGCGGCCTGAGCGGCTGGGCGCCCGGGCTCTGAAGCCTGAATCGGCGCAGGTCGGCTGTGCGCCCACCGCGTGTTGTTGAACGCTTCAAAATCGCTCTCGCAGACTTCGTTCACTTCGATGCGACCTTGGTAGTTGTCGTACGCCCGAATCACGACGCACGGCTCAGGCGCAACCTTCTTTGGCTGCGAACGAGACACCGGTGTGTCGGCTGAACGGTCGAGCGCGCCCGCCGTACCCTTCGAGCTCCCGATCTTCGGAGACGACATGATCAACACTCCCCGGTTTTCCGTCACGACGGTAACAGCGCCCTCTCGGTTCGAAGCGGGGACCTGAACACCTTTGCGTCACAAAGGTTGCGGCTTGGGCGACTTCGACTGTTTGCACCCGCGACGGAGGAGTGTTGAGCGAGCTCCCCGAGTCGGGCTGGTTCTGAGCTTGAGGTCGCTGCGCGGTCGATGGCGAGCACCGAACGTGAAGGCGACGCCCGCCAGAACTCGGCGTGCAAATGACCGAGCAGCGGGCGTCGGCACGATACCCAGGGCTGCGCTCAGCAACAGCGCGACGAGTTGCTGCCCCCCAGAGCCCAGAGGTTCAGCGTGTCTGGGCTAAGAGGCATGCGGTGTCTCCGGCGCCGACAAGGCTCAACGTCGAGGCGGGTCACTCGTTGAGAAAGCTCGGGTACGACGTGCACGGCACCAACGCCGGCGGCGCTTCGGCGAAGGTGAATTTGTCGTCTTTCTTTTTGTCCCACGAGCATTTGCAGGTGTTCGAGTCCTGCTGCCTGATGGCGATGTGGTAGTGCGGGTCGAGCCCTTTGTGAAAGTGGCCGGTGTCGCGAATCCAACAGCCGGTGCCGACCACGGGCTCGCACGGCGGGCATTTGCGGCACGCCTCTCGAATTCGAGACGCCAAACGCTCGATCTCGTACTTGAGCCGTGTGTCTTTTGACGACTGGGAGAGCGCGACGGTACCGGCCGCCGCCGCCAAGGCCGCCGCGGCGGGCAGCAGCGCCACGGCCACGCGGCCATCGGCGTCGACCGCGCTCGTCGGGCTGTTGTTGACGAAGACGTAGGTGTTCAAGCCTCCGGCGAGCCCAATCGGGTCAGACTGAAGGTAGCGGCCCAACACCGGGTCGTAGTCGCGATGGTGATTCGCGTGCAGCCCCGTCTCGGGGTCGAACACCTGCCCGGGCAAGCGCAAGTGACACGTCACCCCACCCGCGATGGGCTCTGGCGCACCCGCGCCGAAGGGGTCGGCGTTCAACCACCGCCAGCGAATGGCCCCACTTCGGTCAACCACAACCCTCGGCGTGTTGAGGTGGTCGGCATGAATGAAATACGCGTCGACGCCAGCAGCGGTGTTTGCATTCGGTACCATCATCACGACTGGTATGTCGCCAAGCCAAATGAACTCACGCAGCGTCTCTCCCGAGGCGCCGTACTCTCCAACGAGGTGATCTTTGGCGTCATAGGCGTACAACACCGTCGACGCCGGGCCCGTGCTGCTGAACTTGCGCACCCGTCGGCCACGTTCGTCGTAGGTCGAAAAGGTCGTCACGCCACCGACCGTCAACGAGCTGAGTCGGTTCGCCGCTGAGTACGTTGCGACGTATCGGCCGTTGGCCAACGTGTTACCGACCGCATCGTACGTGAAGGCCTGGGCAGGGTTCGTCGCCGAGAGCAAGGCGTTGCTGGTTGGGCTGACGGTGAACAGCCGCGTCTGCCCGGCGACGGTTTGGCTGCGGCGGTTGCCATTTTCGTCATATTCAAACGTCGTGGTGGCGGCGCCTCTGGTCGCGCTCACCAGCCGCCCCAGCGGGTCGTAGGCGAACGCCTGGTCTTCGGCCGCGACGGTGGTGTTTTGAATGGGGTCGAAGTGCGAGTACGTCACCGGCAGGCCGACCGAGTCGTACTTCACGTCGCGCATCAGCTTGCCCAGGGGGTACCTCACCATTCGCCCCGCTGAATCGAAGGACCGCAGGTGGGTGACGAGGCCGGCGCTCATGTTCCAATTCCACGACTCGGCGAGCCCTGAAGGCCCGCTTTGAATTTCACTGAGGAGCGGAAGATTCATCAACGAAATTGACGTGGGGTTTTGCCCGAATGAAGTGAAGTACACGCGTCGCCCCGACGGGTAGAGCACCGAACTCAGCTGACCGTACGCATCGTACGAGTACGAGAGCGCGAGCGTGACCGCGGCTGCGTTCGTACCCGGCATCGCCGCAATGGTTCGGGTCTCAGACGTCAGTTTCCCGAACCGTTGGTACGTGTAGGTGCTCACCGTCTCGGGTGTTTGGGCGGAGGCGAGCCGCCCTTCAGCGGTTTGTTCATAGGCAAACACGGTGGTTCGACGCTCGGTGCCGAGCACCTGCGTTACCGACAGGGGCCGGTTGGCGGCGTCGTACGTCAGGGTCGTCACCGCCCCTCGCGCGTCGGTCGACGACAGCAGGTTCCCGGCTTCGTCGAAGCGATTTTTGCGCTCGCCCGTATCAGGGCTGAGCAGCTGGGCGTTGCCCAAGCCGTCGGTGACGTATTCCGTAATCAGTGTTCTCGGGTCGGCGACGTAGAGCGGCCGGTCGACTCCGTCGAAACCGTACTGGGTCACTCCTTTCGCGCCATTGGTCGTCGACACGGGCCGGCCGAGCCCGTCGTACCGGGTCACGGTGGTGACGCCCGCATCGGCCGCACCAACCGAGGCCCTCGTTCGGTGGCCTTCAGCGTCGTATTCGAACGCGGCCGAGGGAGTCGGTGACGTCGGCACGGGCGCGTCGACTCGTACTGAAAGCGGTGCCGCGCTGCTGGGCAAGTTCAGCGTGTCGCCAGGGTACGAGGCCGTCAGGGTCGCCACGCCTGGCCGCAGCGTCAGCGCCGACGCCGCTCCGAGCACCACCGACTGGGTGGTGGTGACCCCGCCTTGGGTGACGGCCAACACGCCGGGCCCCGTCGGGCCAAAACCCGCGACTTGCACTCGAATCGTCACGGGCACGCCGGCCACCCCCACCGACGGAGCCGTCAGCAACGTGCGCGTCGGAGCCTGCGTGACGTTCACCACCACCGGCGCTGACACGCTGGGGGCGTCGGCCGCATTGCCCAAATACCGCGCGGTCAACGCATGCGGGCCGAGTGTCGATAAGTACACCGACATCGGTACGGTTTCGGCCGCGGTGAGAGACTGCCGAGACGCATACGCAATGAGCGTTGTGCCATCGTACACATTGACTTGCAGCCACGTCGTCGACCCGCTGACCGAAGCGCGAAAAGACACCGGCCCGCCCACGGTGGCCGTGGGAGGCGAGACAACGAGCGCCGTCGTCGTCTGGTTCTTCGTCTGCGCGTGGGCATTCTGGGCAAACAGACACCAGCAGGCCAACATCGACCCTGCTGACAACTTCAGAAAAGTGTTCAAGGTGAAGGGGCGCGCGGTTTTCATTGAATGGCTCCGGTTTGGCGACGAACGCGCCCGAGCGCATCGAAGTCGGTGATGGTGGTTCGCAGCAGCTCACCAGTAGAACGCTTGACTCGCGTCGTCGTGATCTGGCCCATGACATCGCGTTCGTATTCGGTGCGGTTGCCGTCGTAGTCGGTGATTGAAATCAGCTGGCCCGCGTTGTCGTACCCGTAGGTCTGCAACTCGACGCCGCGACGGCTCACGCTGGAGACCCGCCCCGCGGGGTCGTACGTGTACACCACCGTGCCGCTGAGGTCGGTCATCGCCTTCAGGCGTTGGCGTGCGTCGTAGACCCAGGTGGTTTTGGCCGTACCCGCGACAGACGCGAGGCATTTGCCCGCTGCGTTGTACGCGGTGTAGCTGGTCGTCAGGCCGGCGGGCGTGGTGACGGTCGCGAGGTCTCCCACGGAGTGGTCGGCCGTCGTGTCGGTGTAGTAGCTGTACGTCGTGACGTCGGCCACGTCGGTACGCGGGCCGTCTTCGGTGAGCACCTGCCCCGCGGCGTTGTAGGTGAAGGTCGTGACCCGCGGAGCGACCGAGGTGTCGAGCGTCGCGGCGAACCCCCGGGTGCCTCTCGCGTCGGTCGTCGCTTGCTCGACGACGCGGCAGACCACCAACAGCGGCGTGGGCTGGGCGAAGCCGAAGAGCCCCGTCGCCACCAACGGCGCGTCGGGCGCGCACCAGGTCTTGACGTTGCCGCGCGTCGGGTCGGCCTGGCCGTTGAACACGTACGTGGTGATGCGGTTGGGCTCGGCGATGCGCGTCACCATGTTCGGCGAAGCCCAGTTCGAGAGCGTTTCGGTGGTGATTCGGCGGGCACCCGTGGGGAGCGCCGCGTCATACATGCCCACCGTTGAACAGTCGGTACCAGGGGGCAGGCCCTCGACCCGATACTGCGAGACCGCGTTGAGCCGGGCCGAACAGGTGCGGGTGCCGTTGAAGTCGTCTTCGCTGACCACGAACCCATTGGTGTCGAACGTGGTCGTGCTCGTCGCGGCGGCGCAGCCGGCTCCGGCCGGTTGGTCGCGACTCGTCACCAGGGGTTGGCCAAATCGCATCGTCACGCCCAGAGCACTGACGGTCTGGTTGGGCAACGTGATGACCGTGCCGACCGGCGCCGCCCAGCTGTACGTTCGTGTGAGCTTCTCGTCGGCACCGACAACTTCCGTCACGTCGACCCGCGGTGGCGTGGTGTACGAGACCGAGAAACGGTCTGTGCCACCCGCGTGCTCGGTCGACTGAATGCGGCCTCCGCTGTCATAGCCAAACACACTGAAGCGCACGCGGCGCTCATCGACGACACCAGTCAACGCCCAAGGCCAGCGCGCGTCTTCGTACACAAATGAGCGACGTTGGCCGTCGGCCCACGTGACGTCGGTCAGGTTCGCGCTCGCGTCGTAACCGAACGTCGCGACCGTCGTCGCTCCTTGGCGCGCACGGAGCAACAGGCCTCCGGTGCTGGCCGGGCGGCCGGCAGGCAGCTGGTACTCGAAGTCGAGACCACGGCCGAAGCGGTCTTCGACCCGAATCAGGTAGCCCGGCGCCGGCGCGACGGTGGCGGCGGTCGTGGCAGTGCTGTACGTGAAGCGCAGCAGCCGCCCGTCGGCAAAGACGATTCGCCGGAGCTGGTCGTCGGCCGCGCCGTAAACCTCGATGGCCTGACCCCGGGCGT
>JBGAIY010000349.1:0-912 GCA_044225205.1 Myxococcaceae bacterium
TCGCGATGACGCTGCACGCAAGACTCGGTACTGGCGGTGCTTCTTTCGCCAGGCGGAGCACGAGGGTCGTCTCACGACGGCCTCCTTCCCGCTGGTCGACATCAACTGTCCGCCTCCCGGCGGTCTCGTGACGCACATGCCGCCCGCTGTAGCCAAAGCAGCCGTGGGTCACAACCCTCGAAGCGGCCTATTTTGCGCGACCACCACCGATCAACGCGACCGAAGCACTGACTCGGTCGCGTTGGTCGCCCCCACCTGCGGTGCTGGGGCCGTCGACTTACGGCAACGTCAGCACATTCACCGGCGTGGTCGAATTCACCTGCGTGCCGTTGCCGAGTTGGTTGCCGTCGTTCACGCCCCAGCACTTGACGGCGCCGGTTTGGGTTCGCGCGCACATGTGCGATTCGCTGGCCGACAGCGAGACGATGTTGGTCAGCCCCGCCACGTCGGTCGCGTTCGGTATGTCGACTTGGGTGTTGTTGCCGACCTTGTCGCCCCAGCATTTGACGGTGTTCGTGCTGGTGATGCCGCACGAGAAGTAGAAGCCGCAGGCGACGCCTTTCGCCGCAGCCGCGAACGGCGTGACCGAGGTGGCGGTGCCCACGTCGGCGGCCGACGGGCCGTGTTGCCCGTTGCCGACCTGGCCGTACTTGTTGCCGCCCCAGCACTTGAGGCCCGTCGTGGTGCTCGCGCAGACGTGGTTCGCCCCGACCGACACGCCGGTGACGCCGGTGTTCATGTTGTCGACGGCCAGGGGCACCAGCGACGTGCCGCCCGCGGTCGAATTGCCGAGCTGGCTGTAGTCATTCGCTCCCCAGCAGAGCAGTGCGCCAGTGGCGGTGACGGCGCAGGTGGCTCCGCGACCGGCGGCGATGGCCGTGACTCCCGACGAAAGGCCGGTGACGTCGACCG
>JBGAIY010000349.1:977-3036 GCA_044225205.1 Myxococcaceae bacterium
GTGACGTCGACCGGTTTGGGCGCGTCGTCGTTGTTGTTGGTGCCGAGGGCGCCCGTCGAATTGTAGCCCCAGCACTTGACGCCACCGCCGGTGAGCAACGCGCAGCTGTGTGACTCACCCGTCGCCACGTTGGCCACCCCCGAAGTCAGGCCTTCGACGTCGGTCGCGTTCGGCACGTCGACGTCGGTGGTGTTGCTGTCGCCGACTTCGCTGTGGGCGTTGTAGCCCCAGCACTTCGCTCCGCCGCCCACCACGACGCAGGTGTGATCATTGAACGACGCAATCGCCGTCACGTTCGTCAGCCCCGGCACCTCGACGGGGCTCAACGCGATGTCACTGTTGACCGTGCCTTGACCGAGCTGGCCGTGGTCGTTCGCGCCCCAACACCGAACTTTGCCGCCCGCCACGATGGCGCATGAATGCAGCCGCCCGCTCGCAATGGCCGTCGCGGTCGTGCTGGGCAACCCCGCGTCGACCGGCTGACCTGCGTCGACTTCAGGCGTGCCGGAGTCGACCTCGGGCTGACCCGCGTCGACCTCAGGAGTGCCGGAGTCAACCACCGGCGTGCCGGAGTCAACGACCGGGCTGCCAGAGTCGACCGTAGAAATTCCCGAGTCAATACCGGCACTTCCACCTCCACCACCAGAGCCGCCGCCTTGACCACCACCCGCGCCTCCGCCGGAGCCGCCACCAGAACCGCCGCCTTTGCCCCCTCCGGTGCCCGCGTCGAGCTTGCCGGTGCCGCCGCCGGTACCGCCGTCGGTGCCATCACCCGTGCTGCCACAGCCGGGCAACGAGCAGGCGAAGGCCACGGCCGCTGTTAAACACAGAAACTTCGATTTCATATGTGCTCCAAAGCAAGTGAAGGATGAACCGTCATGAGTGAAGGGATTGCACTGCCCCCAGTGTCGCGTGGGGTGCTGTTGAACGAGCCCATTCGGGTGGCTCGCCTGGCCGAGGCAGCGCCGCAAATTCTCTCAGTTCTTGAGGGAGAAATTGACTTGGTTTCGGTGCAAGCCACCTTGGCGGCCTTGTTGTGGCACACTTTGCCCCAAGCGAGTTGGGTTGGGTTTTACCGTCGCATCGCACCAACCATGTTGGCGGTGGGGCCGTACCAAGGGCCCATGGGGTGTTTGCGCATCGACTTTTCACGTGGAGTCTGCGGAGCCGCGGCTCGCACCGGGCAGTCTCAGCTCGTGCCCGACGTGAGCGCTTTTGCAGGCCACATTGCTTGCGACGACGGCACCAAGTCAGAGCTGGTGTTGCCGGTGTTTGCTCACGGCCAAGTCATCGCCGTGCTCGACCTCGATTCTCACCTGCCGGCGGCCTTTTCATTGGCCGAACAACAAGCGCTCGAGGCCCTGCTCCAGAACGTCTTTGGGCGCATCGAGCCTGCCCTGAACCCAGCGAAACCGTGGTGACCTGATGACGGCCCCCGACACCGACGAGACCTTTGCCCACGACGTTCGACGCTCGGTGGTGCTCGCTGCCTACATTCGATGTTGGGGCATGCCGCTGCACCGGGTGGTCGCTCGCCACCAAGAAACGGGCCACGTCATCGAGGTCTACGAATTTCTCGGTACCGAGGAGCAGCCGGTGACCCGCTTCGCCACCGTCGGCGTGTCTTCGCAGCTCGACACCGAATTTTTGCTCGCGCTGCCGACTGACTTGGGGGGCGCCACCGCCACCGAGGCCGTTGACTTCGTGTTCGACGTCGCGGCGCACATCGTGACCGAGCGCGCCGACGCCACCGTGCCGTTCGGCATTCCTGAAACGCCTCTCGCTCCGAAAGCATGGGGTCGCCGGGCGGTGCTGGTCGACGAAGCCCGCGGAGAACCCGAGGAATTGGGCGCCATGTCGGTCGGCGACCAGACCGTGGGGCTGTTGTGGGTGGTGTTGCTTCACCCGTCTGAGTATCGGTTGATCAAGACCGAGGGGGTCGCCGCTTTCGACGGGCTCATCGAACAGGGTGACTTCAGTTTGGTTGACCTCGGCCGGCCTCCGGTCGCTTAGAGCGAGCTTCGTTCGCCTGGAGCGGGCGTGTGGCCGTAACCGCTGC
>JBGAIY010000349.1:3059-8427 GCA_044225205.1 Myxococcaceae bacterium
TGGCCGTAACCGCTGCAGTTGACTTGGGGTTCGACGCGACCGTGTGTGCACGTGGTTCGCGAGTCGTGCCAAGAGGCCGGCCCATGCGTGCTCGGTCTTTGAGTTTGTCGGTCATGGTGCTGGCGTCGGTGGGGCTCGTGGGGTGTGGGCCTGCGCCGCGCCCCAATGTCGACGCTGGCGTTGTTTCGAAAAACCCCTGCGGCCAAGGCGCGTTCACGGTCAACGGAGGCACCTCGACCTCGGTCGATGCGGGGTTGAGCTCAGGAGTCTTCGTGGTGCCGGTGGGTGTCGGCCCGGCCACGAACGTCGCCGTCGTCGATACCGGCGCGCCGGTGACCATTGTCGACCCCTCGCTCTTCTCGGGCGCGGCGTTGCCGACAGGTCAGGGCGTCGGGCCCGCGGTGACGGTGGGTGGCCTGACCGTGACCGACGAGTCGGTGGTGGGCGCCCCCGTCGGGGCCTCGCTCGCCACTGGCCCCGTGCCCATGTTGATGGGTGGCGACTTTCTGTGCCATTTCACGACCTCGTTCGACTACCGCGCGCCCCGCGTCTACCTCGGCGTACCGAGCGAATGGCCGGCCTCGCTCGCCACCGCGCAGTCGACCGACATCGCCATTGAAGGCGGAGGGTTGGGCGCGATCATGCTGGGTGGGCAGACCAGCTTCATTTCGACGCCGGCGACCCGCATCGCGGTGACGGCCCTGGTCGAAGGTGTCGAACGCCACTTCATTCTCGACTCCGGGGCGAGCTTCGCCATCGTCTCAGACGCGGTGTTCACCGCGCTGACCGCCGACGGCCGCAAGACGCTCAGTGGCCTCGGCGCGTCGACCGTCATGGGCATGACGGGCATTCGAACCACTCGGGCGAAGTCGTTCTCGGTGGGCGGCGCCGAAGTGCAGGGCGTGCTGGTCGCCGGGCTCGACAGCAACATCTGGCCGGCGCTCTCGGCCGAGGTCGGGCACCCGGTCGACGGGTTGCTGGGGGGCTCATGGCTGCGCGAGTTTCTCGTCACCGTCGACTACGACCAGAACCTGCTCACGCTTCGCAAGTACCAGACCCGCGACCACATTCACGACGAATTGACGCGCCTCGGTTTCGCCCTGCGTGCGCGTGCGAATGGAGACTACGAAGTCGCCGCCGTCTTCGCCGACAGCGACGCGGCCCACCAAGCCCTCGCCGTGGGCACGCTCGTCGTTTCCATCGACGGCACGGCGCTCAACGGCCTGTCGCCCCAGGCGGTCGAGTCGCTGTGTTTGGGCGAAGTCGGCACCACGCGGTCGGTGAAGACCGACTCGGCCACGCTGGCGGTGAAGGTCGAAGACTTGCTCGCTTCGCACTGACCTTCGCCGTTTTTCGCGGCGCTGACATTCGAAGTTCTGACGACGGTCTGATTCAGTGAAAGAGGGGCGCGCGTGAAAGTCGTGGCAATGGGGCTGTTGTGCGGTGTCTTGGCCAGCGCATGCCTGGGGCCCAAAGGAGAGAAGGGAGACCCCGGAGCGCCCGGCGTGACCGGTCAGCCGGGGCCGACCGGCGCCACTGGTCGCGATGGCACGAACGGCCAGAATGGCACGAACGGCGCCGACGGTGCAGACGGCGACGCTGGTCGAGATGGCACCAATGGCACCGACGGCGCGAATGGCACCGACGGCCGAAGTGCGTACCTGACCGCTGACGGCGTGGTGCTCACCCTCAACAGCGCGGCCATTTCGAACGATGGCACGGCAAGCGTCGACTTCAAGCTGACCGACCCCAACGGGCTCCCGCTCGACGTGAACGGCTTGTACACCGCCAACCGGGTGCAGTTGGGGTTCGTACTCGCCTACCTGCCCGTCGATTCGAATGATCAGCCCCTGCCGTATGTGGCGTTCACCACGCGCGCCGATGCGGGCACCCTGGCCGATGTCGACGTCGGCGGTTCACTGGTGGAAATCGGCGTGGCTCAGGGGCGATATCGCTACACGTTTCACACGCGCGCCGACCCGTCGAAGAACGACCGCACCCACACCGTCGCCGCTTGGGCCATTCGGGCCGGGTCGGTCTTTGGCGCGACCTTGCATTTCATACCGCGCACCGGCGATGCCGGCAGCCCGCGAGCCGTCGTCAGCAACGGTGCCTGCAACCAGTGTCACGGTACGCTTCGCGCGCATCAGGGCACTCGCTCGGGCGTCGAAGGGTGCGTCACCTGTCACACGCCCCAGTCGACCGACCCCGTCACCGGCAACACGCTCGATTTCACCGTGATGATTCACAAGCTGCACATGGGGTCGAGCCTGCCGAGCGTTCGTGACGGCGGGGTGTACGGCCTCAACACGTCAGACTGGTCGAGCGTGGCGTTTCCTCGCGATGTGGGCGAATGCGTGAGCTGCCACGCCGGCGGCGCACAAGCCGACCGGTGGCAGACGAGCCCCTCGGAGGCTGGCTGCGTCTCGTGTCACGACGACGTCGTTTTCGCAACGCCGGGGCCAGGTCAGCGCCAGCACGACGGTGGGGTGGTCGCTTCGCAGCCCTGCGGTGGTGCTTGTCACGGGTCGACGGCCGGCTCGGCGCCCATCACCACGGCCCACCAACCACCTGCGCGGCCAGTCATTCAGCTCGCCATTCGGTCGATGACCAACACCTCGCCGGGCAGTACGCCGGTGATGGTGTTCTCGGTTTCGGTCGACGGCGTGCCACGCGACCTCTTCGCCGCGAAGCTCGACCGACTGGCGGCGACGATGGCCGGCCCCAGCACCGACGTGTCTTCGGTCAGCACGTTCGTGATTCAGGCGCCGTCGGGCTCCACCACCGGCACGCTCACGGCCGTCGACGCCTCGAACGGCGTGTTCTCGTACACCTTTCCAACGCCGATGGCGGCGAACGCGCAGGGCACCTACGCCGTTGGCTTGGAAGCGTACCTCAAGCCTGGGAACGAGCGTTTTTGGGCGAACACCCCCGTCACCTGGTTCGCCGTCACCGACCCGACGCCGGTCGCTCGCCGAACCAGCATCGCGACCGAGAAGTGCCAGAGCTGCCACGCCGAGCTCGTCGGCCACGGGTACCGGTTGCGCAGCGCCGAATACTGTTTGCTCTGTCACACCCCGTCGCTCACGAACGCGTCGCGGGTGGCGCGCGTCGAAGGCACTTCGGTGTTGGCCCGTTCACTCAACTTCAAAGACCTGGTGCACGCCGTTCATCGCGGTACCCAGCACACCGTGACGCCGTTCATCATTGGCGGGCTCCCGGCGCCCAGCGCGGCCAACCCCCAGGGCACCCCCACCGACTTGTCGAAGGTTCGGTACCCCGCCGACCTCCGCGATTGCACGGCGTGCCACGTGTCGAAGGCCTCCGTCGAGCTGCCCCTGCCGACGTCGGCCGCGCCGTCGAAGAGCGAGACGTTCACCTGCACCGAGTCTCCGGCCGACGACGCGAACGAGTTTTGCGACGCCCCGTACTTCACCTCGGGCGGCGTGACGACCACTCCGCCTGAAACGGCCGCCTGTGTTTCTTGTCACGACGATCCGGCGGTGGCGACCCACGCCGCGGTGAATACCTTCGGCGGGCTCGAGTCGTGCGCGGTGTGTCACGCCAGCGGCAAGTCGAGCGGGCTCGACGTGGTTCATGCGGTGCGCCCCTGAAGTGCGTGGTCAGCTCCCGTGGCCTGAAGGAGGCGCCGCCGCACCAAACCGAGCGCGGTGACGGCCACGAGTCGTGGTGGTTCCAGTCGAGGGGTTGCTGTGCGCTTGAAGTGCGCGCCGCCCGCTCCCAGTCGTACGGCGTCGGCACATGGAGCGGCCAGAGCGTGGGTCTGAAATACGCCGCCGCACCGAACCGAGCGCTGTGACGGCCACGAGTCGTGGTGGTTCAGCTCGAGAATGGTGCTGTGCGCTTGAAGTGCGCGATGTCGTTGACGGACGTGCGGGGTGCGGCGCATCGAGCGGGCACGCGTGCGTCTGAAGTACGCCGCCGCACCGCGTGAGTGCGCGCCGTCGTGGCGAACCAGGCGCTCCCAGTCGGCCGAGCCAACGAAACAATCGCGTTGGCGGTTTCGAGCGTTGCTTGCCGTGCACGTGAAATACGTGCCGTGACGAAACCAAGCGCGAGTGCCGTGCCGGCCGCAATCGGGAGATTCAGCTGGCCGTTGACCAGCCGCTCAAGATCAACCGCGTACGTGTGGCACCGCGCTCCAACGTCTCGATCTACCGCGAGCCTTCGAGGGGGGCGAAGTGGTTGACGGGGCCGACGCCGTGACCCAACGGCTCGGCGGTGGCCAGGGCCGCCGTCAGCCAGCGTTTGGCGAGGTCGACGGCGACGGGCAGGGTGGTGCCCATTGCCAAGCGGGCGGTAATGGCCGCTGACAACGTGCACCCGGTGCCGTGGGTGCTCGACGTGTGAACGCGGTCGGCGTGAAACTCATGCGCTTGGCCGTCGTGCCAGAGCACGTCGACCGGTCGCCCCTCGAGGTGACCGCCTTTGACGAGTGCCGAGCGCGCCCCGAGGTCGACCAACGCGCGGGCCGCGTCGCGCGCTTGGGCGAGGGTTTCGACCGCCCGCCCCGTCAGCGCCGCGGCTTCGTGGGTGTTCGGTGTGACGAGCGAGGTGACGGGCAGCAGCGCCTGAACCACCGTCGCTCGCGCCGCTTCGTCGAGCAGCGGGTGGCCGTGTTTGCTGATCATCACCGGGTCAACCACGAGGGGAAACGTGAAAGTCTTCGCCCGTGAAGCAAGCCACGCGACGAGCGTCTGGTTGCCGAGCGCTCCCGACTTGGCCGCCCCGGGAGCAATGTCGCCGACGACCGACTGCAGCTGCGCGTCGACCAGCTCGGGCGACAACGTCTCGACCTTCGTCACGCCCCGGGTATTTTGCACCGTGAGCAGGGTGACGACGCTCATGCCGTACACGCCGTGTTGGTGAAACGTCTTGAGGTCGGCCTGCAACCCCGCGCCTCCCGAAGGGTCAGAGCCGGCAATGGTCAACGCCACGGGTCGCACGACGGCGTATATAGCGGCATCTCCTTCATGGGTGTCGAACGCGCCGCCGATTCTGGGTTTCGCCTGGCCGAACTGCTCGGGTCACTCTCGCTCGCGACCGACTTGGCCGACGGCTTTTCGCTCGAAAAGAGCCTGCGCACCGCGCTCGTGGCCGTGCGATTGGCAAGGCTGGTGTCGACCGACCCCGCCGTGCACCGCGACGCCTTTTGGTCGAGCGCGTTGCGTTTCTTGGGCTGCACCGCCTTCGCCCATGAAGAGAGCAGCGAATTCTCTGAAGGTGACGACCTCGGCTTGCGCCGCACGCTGGCCTTCGTCGACTTCGGTCGACCCAGCACGTTCGTCGCCAAGGCGCTGGGCGGCATCGCCACGCATGCGCCCTGGTCACGTCGGGCCCGCGCCTT
>JBGAIY010000350.1:0-8377 GCA_044225205.1 Myxococcaceae bacterium
GGGGCGGTGGGGCCACTCATCGCCGAAGAGCTGGCCGCCATTGAAGCGAACGCCGGCCTGAACGCCCAGGCCGCCGAAGAGGAAGCCATGTCGGGAGAAACCAAGACCGAGGGCTGACTACTCGGCCGCTGGGGCTGGGGCCGCGACCCCCGCCTTGGGCTCGGTCACCTCGAACAGTGCCAGGCCCTCAATCGTCCACTTGGCGAAGTCGAGGTTGCGCGTGAGGTAATGCGCCAGCGGTTCGTCGGTGACTCGGTGAAAGCTCCGCGACGCGTGGCGCAGCACCGGCCCCTTCGGCGTCTGCACCAAGAAACCGACGTGCGACACCCGAGTGACCGCTTTCGGCCGGTCGGCGCGAACCACCACGACCACCAAGCCCGACGGCGCGGCGGCCAGCGCTTTGAGCGCATCGTCGGCCGGCACAATGTCGAGCGCGAAGGTACCCAAAGGCTGGGCCGAAGCGGGCAACCCCAGCGCCACCGCCGCTTTCTCGCGCCACACCTTCTCGGTGAGCGACTTGGTGACCCGTTTGGTCTTCGCGCCGCCGTACCGGCTCGTCACGTCGACCAACAGGCCGTCGGCAATGTTCTGCGGCAACCACTGCGCCTCCATGATGTGTTTTCGGGTTTCCCACGCGGGGGCGCCGGCGTACCGAACGCGGTTGAGCCAAGCGAGGCGGCTGGCGGCGTCGGGGGCGAGCGACAAGGCCATGACTTCTTCGACCAACGTCACGCAGTCGACCGCGTCGTACCGAATGAGCGGGTCGGGGTCGTGCCCTTGGCCCTCCCCCAGGGGCGAGAGCAGGTACGGGGTACCCAAGAACGATTCGCTCAGCGTCGTCACCCGCTCGCTCAACGGCGCGCCATGCACGCTCGCGACCCGCTGGTCTCGCTCGGCGTCTGACCACTCGGTCATCGGGCTCGTCGCTGACGCATGCGCGGGGGCCGCGCTCAAAAAACTCCACGCCACCACCAGCCCCCACGTCATGGTTTCGCCTTCTCACCCAACAGCGCGGCCTTCGCCTCGGGTTTGAGGTGCAACTTCTCGATTTCGTTTTCGTAGGCGACCTGCGCCGACTTGCCGTCGTACGCGGTGCTCTGCTTGAGCAACCACACAGTCTTCGACGGGTCGCCCAATTGGGCCAAGACCCGGGCCGCCGCCGCGCGCACCGCGTGGTCGTCGTCGCCTGGCACGCCTTCGAAGACGGGGTTCAGCACCGGAGCCGCCAACTTGAGCGAGGTGCCCTCGAAGAGCGTCACCCCTTGCACCCGCTCGTACTTGTCTCTCGAGGTCAGCAACTTCTTCGCGAAAGCCACCCCTTTGGGCGCCCCCAGCAGACACAGCCCCTGTGCGGCCGCCACCCGAGTCGACTCGGAGTCATTCTCGAGAAACGACTCGAGCTTGGGGGCTTGTTTCGCGTCGCCGGCCTTGCCGGTGGCCCACAGCATGGCCGCCCGCGTGTCGAGGTCGGTTTCGACTTTCGCGGCGGCGGCGAGCGCGGCGCCCGACTGGGGCCGGCCGAGTGCGGCCAGGGCCCGGGTCGCTTCACGGCGAGCCCCCGACGCCTTGTCGGCCAACATGGCCTCGAGCTTCGGAGCGGCCGCGGCCGCGTGCATGCGGCCGAGCGCCTTGGCGGCCGCCATGCGGTTGCCCAGCGTTTCATCGGTCAGCGAACGAGCCACGACCACGGCCCCGTCGTCGCTGGGCGCGGCGACCTGGGCGAGCACCTCCAGCATCGCCGAGCGGGCCTTGGGGTCGGCCGACTTGCGCAACCGGTCGACCAACAGGTCGGTCGCGAAGCGCTCGGTGCCCAGGTACGAAATGCGGTTGGCGGCCTGGTTCGGCCCGAGCGAGCCGTCAACCACTTGTTCGACGAGCGGCACGGTCTCGGCGTCTTTGTTTTTGCCCGCCCAGGCCACGCTCGCGGTCATCACCGAGAGGCAAAGCAAGGCCTGCTTGTGTGAAATCGCCACGGTTTCTTTGTACCACCAAGCGTCGCCCACCGACATTCACACACCGGTCACCAAAAAAACGACACGTGAAATCTCGTCGGAGCGCAAACCTTACGTAAACTGCGAGGCATGAAAGTGTCGACCGCCGCGATACTCGAACCGAACAACGCCCGGTACAAAGGCCTCGCCGCCGGGCTCAAGAAAGCGGGCCTCAAGGTCAGCGCGTGCCGGGTCGTCGAACAACTCGCCAAAGAGCAGCTCGTCGTCTTGGGCAGCACGCTGCCGTCTCCGGCGAAAGTCGCCAAGGCCGTGCGCGAGGCCCGGCCGACGGCGCTGGTGGTCGCGGCGCAGAGCAAGGGGTTCAAAGCCGCTTGGGCCGACGCGGTCGTGCCGCTGCCCCTGTCGGTCAATGACCTCAAGGTGCGGTTGGGCGAGTGGGCCTTGCGCTCGGCACCGCCCAAAGACGGCGCCGTTTCGGTTCGACCCGGCGACGGCATTCTCGACCCGACCACCAGCTTCTACACGTTCGCCCACTTCAAAGAAGTGGTGTTCGTCGAAGTGAAGCGCGCCCGCCGGTACGGGTTTCCACTCGCGCTGGCGGTGGTGGCCTTCGACCCGGTCGAGCAGAAAATCAGCCCCGACGTGCATTCGCAGTTGATGGGCGGGCTCGCTTTGGCCATGCGGCGCTCGCTGCGCGACACCGACTACCCGGTGCAATACTCGCCTGACCGCGTGTTGTTGCTCATGCCGCACACCGACTTGGCGGGTTCGCTGATCGTCGCCCGCCGCATTTGTGAGCGCGTCGCGCGGGCCACCTTGCAACACGAAGACACCGCCATTCGACCGACGATTTCGGTGGGCGTGGCCGCCGGAGAACCCGGGCGCGACTACGGGTTTTCAGACCTCGTGCGCCAAGCCCAAGACGGCCTCAATGAGGCCATGGCGCGGGGGGGCAACCGGGTCGAATTCACCGACTCGCTCGACATTCGGCCCAGCGAGAGCAGTGATTCGGGCATCCCCCACATTCCTCCGGTGCTGCCGCCCCCGACCGCTTGACCGAAGACTACTTCTTCAACGCGGCTTTGAAGGCCTCGGCGTCACCCTTCTTGTACGCCTCGTAGAGGGCGAAATTGCGGGCAAAGAAGCCGACGAAGTCGTTGTGGTTTCCCACGGTTTCGTAGCGCGCCGCTTCACGCGCCAAGAAGTCTTCGAGGTCAGACTTGGTGCCCCCCATGCCCGTGGCTTGGAGCGCCGACCACACCGAGCGGCTCGGCCGAATGAAGGGTGGCTCGTCGGCAGAACCGCCACTGATGACCCACTTCGAGCGTGACCCCGGCCCGTACGGCAACGGCCCGTTCCAGGTGGGGGGCGGCACGTGGCTCTTTTCGGTGCCGATCTTCGCAGCGAGGCCGTCGGGCGGAGTGCCTTGCCCGTTCCACGCGGGGCGCATCGCCGTGAAGCCCCATTGGTCTTTGGGGGCATTCGCCGGCCCGTAAAAGACGTCGAGGTTTTGCGAAGTCAGCACCGTGCCCGCGTCTTTCGCGTTTCGGTTGGCCACATCGACGAAGGCGCTGTGCCGGCCTTCGAGCAAAGCCGCCCGCCGAACCGCAATCGCCTCTTCACGCAGGGTCAGCGGCTGACCGTCGGTCTTCACCCAGCCGTCGGTTCCATATTCAATGCCGTACTTGGCGGTAAATTCGTCGAGCGACAGGGGTATGACTTCGCGCGACACGTCGGGGAGGTTCGGAGAGACCGGCTTGGCTGGCCGCGCGCCGCCGATGGTGAATTGGGCGGGCGCGGGCGCGGGTGCGGCCTTGGCGGCGTTCAACACCTTCAACGCGTCTTTGCTCTGCATGAGCCGCTCGACGGCCTCTGGGCTGCGCTGGTTCGTTTGCTTCGCCAACGACAACAAGACCTCGCGCAAACGCACGCGCGTTTCGGCATCGGCCTGCGGTGCTTTTTGAGCCACCACCGCGTCGACCGTTCGTTCGAGCGCGCTCGGCCGTGCGGCGGCGCTGGGAGTCGCCGGCGCCGCACCGGTCGTCGCCTTCGCGGGAGCAACAGCGGCGGTTGGTGGGCGGGAGGGGCCGACGACAAACGAAACACCGAGCCGTGCCTCTTCAGCGCGAATCGCTTCGTTCTTCGCGACTTGTTCGCGGGCTTTCGCCGCCCAGGTCGGGTTCTTCGACTTCACATAGTCTTCGATGGTGAGCGGCGTGTTGAGCGCCTGGTCCATCGCGGGGAGCTTGTCGGGGGCCACTTCGTCGATGAAGGCCTGGAGCTTGAACGGCACGTTCATGGGGTAACGACCGCACGTGTACCCTTGGGCTTCGAGGTCAGAAAACGCCTTGGGCTGGTAGCTCGCGCGAACGTCGTCGCCGCGCAGGTTCGTGCCGTTCTTCTGGTTGAAGTACTCGGCGATCTGCTCCGGGTAGAAGCCCCACTTGGTCGCCGACGTGTAGGCCTCTTGCAACTTGCCCTCTTTGACGAGTGATTCGAGGTCGGGCAGGCGGCCTTTGCCCCAGTCTGAATAGCGCGCCTTCACTTCTTCAGGAGACAGCCGGCCGTCACGCAGCTCGACTCGCGCCGGCGTGAGGTTCGCGGCGTCTTCTCCGGAGTAGCGGCGGTTCGTCGCCGCCAAAATCTCCGGCGTGAGGTTTTCGAGCGTACCCGTCAGGTGCTCGCCTTTGACGGTGACGTCGTAGTGAAACTCGTCGTCGATGGTGCCGACCACGGCGCCACCCGAATACACTTCACCTTTGATGACCGTGTAGCCCTGCCCGCCCAATTGAATCGACCCACTCATGGTGCCCGCGTCGACCGTCGACTCGTCGCCCGCCGCGCTGATGGGCACCAGCACCCCGCCCGCACCGACGCGCATCGCCGGGCCCGAAAAAGAAGAAGGGTCGACCGTCGCGGCAGGTTCTGTGCCGAGGCTCACCGCACCGTCGCCGGTGGCTTGAAACCCGTCTTGCAGGGCTTCTGGTACCACCACCACTTCGGGAGGCGGCGGTGGTGGGAGGTACTGGGAACTCTCGGTTTCGACCGGCACCGAATACGAGACCCCGGCGTCTGAAATGCCTTCAATTGCCATGAGATGACCCCTTGCGGAGTTGTCTCAAGCACTGAGAAAAAGTTGTCTGAGTTTGGGGCTCTTTTTTGGTCGACAACCGCCAGCTGCCTGAAACGACGACAGTCGAAGGTCTAAGCGCCCGAAATTTCGAAGGCGTCGACCCGGTTTCGGCCACGTTCTTTGGCGCGGTACAGGTACTTGTCGGCCGCTCCGAGCAGTTCTTCGGGCTGGGCAAAGTCGGAGTCGAGCAACGTGGCGACCCCCAAGCTGATGGTGACTTTGATGGGCGTGCCGTTGAAGACGATGTCAGCGGTGTCGACCGCACGCCGGCACCGTTCGGCGCAGCGAATCGCCGAATCAGACTGCGATTCACGCAGCAGCAGCGCGAATTCTTCGCCGCCGTAGCGCGCGAACAGGTCTTCTTGGCGAACCGTCTCGCCAATTTTGCCCGCGACCCGCTGCAAGACGAAGTCGCCCGCGGGGTGGCCGAAGGTGTCGTTGATTTTCTTGAAGTGGTCGATGTCGAGCATCACCAACGACATGGGCACGCGGTGCCGCAGGCAGTACGCAAACTCTTTGCGGAGCGTGTCGTTGAAGTACTTCTTGTTGAAAATGCGGGTGAGCCCGTCGCGGGTGGCACTCTCGTAAATCGACCGTTGGTACTGTTCTTCGAGCTGGTCTTGAATTGAGAACTTCAGCACGGTGTTCGCGCCGATTTGAACTTTGTCACCGTCTTGCAGCGTGGCGACGTTGACCTTGATGCCGTTCAAGAACGTGCCGTTCGTCGAACCCAGGTCGACGAGCTGAAAGTGGCCGCTGCTCGACTGGGCGATTTTGCAGTGCTTGCGCGAAACGCCGTCGTCTTCGACTTGGAGGGGCACGTCGGGCGAGCGGCCCATGACCATCTCGTTCTTGTCGAGCTTGATCATCTTGCCGACCATCGCCGCGATCTTCGCGCTGATGACGATCAGGTACGCCGAGCTCTTGGAGCGTGACGTTCCCAACAGATCGTTGATGCTGTGGACTGCTGTTTTGTCCTCAGACATTGCGGGTAGCGCGGCTGCGCGAGACGGCGTGTTGACTTGCTCTAGAGTGGTTTCGAGTTTGACTTCTCGAGTGTTTTCACAGACTTCACCTACCAATCTACCATCTAGGTGCGCTCTCCCGCCACTGATCGTTCAAGGTACCTGCGCAAAGGTGCCCCCCGAAACCGGGCCAGCCCATGCATCAACTTCACCACGCTTGCCGACACGGTCATGTCGCCGGCGCTCACCGCCCCTGCGTCTCGGGCGACATTGCCTGCTTCATACAGCGACAGGTCGACCCCATTGCGTTGCGCTTGACTGACCACCACCACCGGCACCTCGTGACGTTGCGCCTCTTGAAACAACGGTCTCAGCGATCGGCCAAACAACTCAGACGTGGGAAAATTGCCGGCCCCGTACGCCTCCAAAACCAGGCCGTCAACCTTCGGCAGAATCGACATGGGAATGCGTGGGTCTAGCCCAGGAAAAATGCGCAACAAGAATACTTTGGGGTTCACTGTGTGTTCGAGCCGAAATCGCCCCTTGGGCTCGAGCCCTCGCTCGAACGAGGTATTCACTCCGAGCACGCCCAGCACGGGGTGGTTCGGCGAATCGAACGCGTCGTATTCTGAAATGCTCACCTTGCGAACGCGGTTGCCTCGGTAGAGGTGCGAGTCGAAACACACCGTCACTTCGGTGGGGCCGTGCAGCGCCGCGGTGACCGCGTCAATGAGGTTGAGCCGCGCGTCGGTGCGAATTTCGCTCAGCGGCCGCTGGGCCCCGGTCAGCACGACCGGCTTGCGCAACCCCGGCAACATGAAGCTCAAAGCACAGGCCGTTTCGGCCAAGGTGTCGGTGCCGTGGGTGACGACGGCGCCGTCGAAGTCGGGCAGCCGCTGGTACAGCCGCTCGGCCAACCGCGACCACAATTCGGGCTGCATTTCACACGAGTCGACGTTTGAAAAAAGTTCGAATTCGAGGTGGGCCAGCTTCGTCAGCTCGGGCACACGTTGCCGCACCGTCTTAAAGAACGAACCGGGTTTGAGGGCGTCGGGCCGGCGCCCGCTCATGCCCAACGTGCCACCCGTGTGCACCAGGAGAATTCGCTTCATGTCACCACGTTTCACGCAGGGTTCGCGTTGCTTTACAAGCGAGAATCGGGTCGGTACAACCTTTGGCATCGTGCCGAAGTCACTGGGGAAATGGTCTGTCGTCGCCGTGTTCGTGTGGGCCGCGTCGAGCTTTGCGCAAGAAGCGGCGCTGGCCGGCATACCCGGCTTTGATTTTTCGCGCCTCGGCGCGCCCGCGCAAAAAGAGCTCGTTTCGGTGCTGACCGACGAGTTCGACTACTGCGGCCGGCCGCTCACCCTGCTCGCGTCGATCAAGAAAGGCGACGCGTGCAAGCACACCAAGCGCCTCGTGGGCTTGGCCGCGGCCTTCGCGAACAACGGCGCGCCGGCCACCGAAATCTTGGTTGAACTGTCGAAATACAACCAGAGCTTCAACGGCAAGCGCACCAAGTTCGCCGCCGACGAGCGGCTGTGCCAGGGCCCGAAAGACGCCAAGGTCACCCTCGTCGAATTCAGCGACTTCGAATGCCCGTTCTGCGCCGCGGCGCGCCCGCTCATCGAAGACCTGGTGAAGACGAAAGCGAGTACCCGCCTGTGCTGGGCCGCGTTTCCCCTCCCCGCGCATTCGCACGCGACGTTGGCCGGGCAAGCCGCGCTCTTCGCCCGCGACGGAGGAAAATTCTGGGCCATGCACGACGCCTTGTTCGAAAACCAAGCCGTGTTGGCCGAGGGCACCATCAAAGACCTGGTGAAGAAGCTGGGGCTCGACGCGGCCGCTTTCGCGAAAGCCCTCGCCGCCAACAAGTACGTCGACGAGCTGACCGCTTCGAAAGAAGCCGGCCGCGCCGCCGGCGTCGACTCGACCCCCACCGTCTTCATCAACGGGCGCAAAATGGTGCTGCCCATGTCGGCAGAAACCTTCGGCCTCGCCATCGACGACGAGGTAGACTGGGTCGCTGGCAACAGCGCCTGGCCGAGCAACTGACGATGGACGATCGCTTCGTCTTCGACCAACGCGGCATACCGACGCTCGTCGACGCGAGCGCGCCGTCACCGTTGCAGGGCCGCACCGGTTATTTTCGCGCGGTGCCGACCTCACCCGACTGGGTGCTGTTGTTGCGGGTGCCGGCCCAAGGCGGCATCTACGAGAAGCGGCCGCGCGTCGTGCTGGCGGGCGACGTGGGCACTTTCGCGTTGCAAGACCTCATCGCCTTCTTGGGCCAATCACGGTGGACCGGCGTGCTCCGCGTCTTGGCG
>JBGAIY010000351.1:0-8369 GCA_044225205.1 Myxococcaceae bacterium
AACGCCACCGCTTCAAAGCCCCAGAAACTCGTCACCGCCGCGAGCACCGCCGTCACCTCTTTCACCCGCCCCGCTTCAACCACGCCCCCGTCGACGAGGCGTTTCACCAACGGCCGCACCCGTCGTCTCCGCGCGTGCTCGGCCGCCTGCACGAGCGAACCCACTTCATCATCGAGCGTGGCGAGCGCGAACACGCGTCGCACCACCACCCGCTGTTCCCACCACGCACGCGCGCTCACCTGGCACACGGCCTTGAGCGCCTCCCCCACATCGTCGAGCCCGAGTGCCTCATGAATCTCGTCGGCGGCCAGGCGGTGTGCGAGGTCAGCGAACACCGCTTCGACCAACCCACGTCGCGACCCGAACTGATTGTGCACGGTGGCCCGAGTCACCCCGGCGGCGCGGGCGACCGCGTCGACCGTCAACTCGGTGGTACCCGCCTGGCCGAGCAGCGCGTACGCGGCTCTCAGCACGGCCTGTCGACGCTGGGTCACCGCGCCCTCACGTCGCTTCATGTCGTACCCGCGCCTCGTCACCACGCGACTCTTCAATTCGTTTGACACTCAGTCAAATCAAATAAACCTGGCAGACTGCCACCATGCTCACCCTCGCGCTGTGGCTCATCGCGGCCCAGACGCCGTCACCGGCGCCGCCGCTGCCGCCCTACCCAGCCGAATACATCGACCAAGCGCGCTCGACTGGCGCGTCGACCTGCATGTCACTCGTCTACAAGCAGGGCTGCACGGTGACACGCACGGGCACCATCACCGTGCACGTCACGCTCGACGACAAGGGCCGGCTGCTCACCGCGAAGGTCACTTCGAACACCGTCAAGAACGACCGACCCAAAGTCGTCGAGCGCTGCTTGCTCAAGTCGCTCCCAGAATGGAAATTCATCGCCCCGGTCAATGTGCAGCCCGACTTCGACGTGACGGTGGTCTTCGGCGACAAGTGTTGACGCCTCGGCGCAAGTTTTTCGCGTCGAATGTCAAAACCTCGTTGACTCAGCCGGTCAACGGCCGCAAGCGGTGCACTGAAACCCGAGCGGCTGAATTCGCAGCCTCCGGAACCGCGGAGCCCACCATGTTGAACGAACTCGTTGGCCAACTCTTGAAGTCTGGCACCGGAGAAGAACTGTTGAAGAGCGTGCAAGCGCACGGGTTGAGCGCCGACCAAGCGACGCGCGCGGTCACCGCGACGGCCGAGGGCGCGATGTCGCAACTCGGGTCGGGCAGCGGAGTGGCCAGCGCGGTCGGTGACCTGTTGGGCGGCGGCGGCGCGGGAGGCCTGGCGTCGATGGCGGCAGGGCTGTTGGGTGGCTCTCCCGGCGCGGCGGCGACCGGCCCGGCCAGCAGCTTCGCATCGTTCGCCCCGGCGATTGCGCAGTTCGTCTCGCAAAAGACCGGCCTCGCCCCGGCGCTGGCGACGACCGTCGTGAGCCTGGCGTTGCCGAAACTCGAGACGCTCATTCGCAGCCAACTGGCGGGCTCGGGCGCTTCGAGCCCCGACCAGGGCGGCGCGAGCAGCTTGCTGGGTGGCTTGCTCCGCTAGCCCGAAATTCAGTTGAACTGACCTGCGTTTCGCTGACGAGACCGAATGCAATGCCTCGGTTCGGTCGCAAAACCATCTCAGCTCAACTGAACTTGGCTTTGACGGTGACGTGCGATCGCCAACGTCGTCGTCAATCTTCGCCAATCGACTGACAGTGCACGCTCCCGAGGTCGAACGCCGACCCGACCTCGGTCGTCGGCCAAATTCCCGAATTCGCGCTGGGCACGCTGGTGGGCCTCGTGCCCATGGTCGGCGGCAACAACGTGCGCGGTCACATCGCTTCGTACGTCGCGCCGTCGGCCACCTACACCCTGGAGTGGGACTAAAGCTTTCGTTCGAATCAGTTCGCTTGGGCGGGGCGGCCGACCGTCTGGGTCAACACGATGTGGTGCTGGGGGCCGAGGCCCAACGCTTGCCCCAAAGCGGCTTCGTCGAACAACCCGCGCACCACCGTCGCCAGCCCCGCCGACGCGCAATACAGGTACACGTTCTGTGAAATGGCTCCCGTGCAAATCGACGCGTACGTGTCGCGGCGCGCCGCCGGTATCATGGTCATTCGGGAGTGGTCGGCCACGTAGACGAGGTCGACCGGCGCCGTGTCGACGAAGTCTTGCAGCCCGGTGACACCACGCGCGTCGCTCGCGGCGATCAGGTCGAGCAGGTGCCCCTCGGGGTAATAGCGGTACAGCCCTTCGGCCAGCGCGACGTACACGTCGATTTCTTGGGCATTCATCGCCGACGGGGCGGTGTGCTCGTGAAGTTGTGGCCGGTTGATGCCGTCGGCCGCCCACAGCAACTCCGAGAGCTGCTGCCGCGAGAGCGCGGCGCTCGAAAATTCACGGCTCGACTGCCGCAGCGCCAGCGCTTGCATCAATGGCAGGCCCCCGACACGCGAGGGCGCGGGCAACGTCACCCGAGCCGCCGAAGGCCCCGAGGGCGACACGGCGCGCAACCGCCCCATTTGACCCAGCAACCACTTCGTCACGAGACTCATGCGCGTTCCTCCTCCCGCGCAGCTTGCTCCGATGTTCGAAGTCGAACAACCGCGCGCGACGGTTAGAGCGCCGCGGCCGCGTCGGTCAGAAACCGCGTCAAGAGGCGTGCGAAGGTGCCTTTCACGCGGTTCGCGGTTTCAGACACTTCGTCGTGTGACAATTTTTGCGCGCCGATGCCGGCCGCGAGGTTGGTGATGCACGAAATGCCGGCCACCTTGACGCCCATGTGCGCGGCCACCAGCACCTCGGGCACGGTGCTCATGCCCACCGCATCGGCGCCGAGCGTGCGCAGCATGCGAATTTCGGCGGGCGTCTCGTACGACGGGCCCGACAAGCTCGCGTACACCCCCTCGCGCACCAAGACCTGCTCTTTCTTCGCCGAGCCCCGCAGCACTTCGAGCAACTTCGGGTCATACGCGTGACTCATGTCGGGGAAACGGGGCCCCAGCCGCTCGTCGTTCGGCCCCACCAGCGGGTGGTAGCCCGACAAGTTCAAGTGGTCGGTCATGGCCATCAGGTCACCGACCGAGAACCCCAGGTTGATGCCACCGGCCGCGTTCGTCACCACCAGCGCGCCAATGCCGAGCCGACACAGCACCCTCGCGGGAAAACCGACCTGCCACGGCGAATACCCTTCGTAAAAATGCACGCGGCCTTGCATGACGACGACCGGCACCGAGCCGTTGTGGCCCAGCACCAACCGCCCCGCATGCCCGTGCACCGACGACTGGGGAAAATCGGGCAACTCGGCGTACGGTATGACGATTTTGTTCGACAGCCCGTCGGCGAACTCGCCCAGCCCGCTGCCCAAAATCACCCCAAGCTTGGGTGAAAACCCTTTGGCGCGTTGCCGCACCACCTGGGCACACGCCTCAATTCGCGCAAACAAGTCGGTCGTCATACCGCGCGAGAAGATACACACTCTGAGCGGAGTGAATGAGTTTTCGGTACCCTGCGTCGACTTTCACCGTTGACCCTCTTGCCACGGAGCGCCCCATGCGTACTGCCTTGATGTTGTTCACTGTTTTCTCGCTGTCGGCCTTGGCCGGAGAGCCAGGGCCCACCCCGGCGCCCGCTCCGGCCCCCGCCCCTGCCGCCGGGGGCACTGGCGCGCCTCCTCCGCCCACCTCGGGCGCCGCGACGACCGCCAGCCCCGCCGGCAAGGGCGTGAAGAAGGCGAAGCCCACGAGCGAACCGACCCCGGCGCCGGCGCCCGACGCGAAGACCAAGTAAGCCGTCACCCGGTCGCGTCGAAGTGCCAACGCTGCTCGGCCACCAAGTCGAGAAACACCCGCGTGTTGACCGACAACAGCCGCGACGACGGGTAGACGCATGAAATGGGCAAGGCGGGCCGGGCAAAGTCGGGCAACAGCACCTGCAGCTGCCCCGCGCGCACCGCCTGCTCGACTTGGTAGGCCAGCGCGAGCGTGACGCCGCCGCCGCTCACCGCGTGGGCAATGGCGGCCGAGCCGCTGTTGGTCACGACCCGCGGGGCAAAGCGCACCGCGAATGGCCGGCCCCGTCGAACGAACGCCCATTCGCTCGTCGGCGCAACGCCGGTGAAGTGAATGACGTCATGTTCGAGCAGGTCGTCTGGGTGCCGCGGCGCCGGGCGTTGTTTCAAGTAGCGCGGCGAGGCGACCACGACCGCGGTCGTCTGCCCCACTTTGCGAGCGACCAACGACGAGTCGGCGAGGTGGCCAATGCGCACCGCGACGTCGACACCTTCTTCAACCAAGTTCACGACGCGGTCAGCCAGCACGAGTTCACCGCGCACGGCGGGGTACTTCAGCAGGTATCGGCTCCACACCGGCGCGAGGTGGAGCTGGCCGAAGAGCGCCGGCCCGGTCACCACGAAACGCCCCGACGGCTCGACCCGACTCGACCGCGCGGTGGCGTCGGCTGCCTCGACCTCGAGCAGTGCCCGCCGCGCTCGCTCAAGGTACCGCCGCCCACCGTCGGTCAACACCACCGAGCGGGTGGTGCGGTGAAAGAGCCGCACCCCAAGGTGCTCTTCGAGAAACGCGACCAGGCGCGTGACGGTCGGCGGAGACACGTGCAGGCGTCGAGCAGCGCCCGAAAAGCCCTTGGCTTCGGCCACCGCGATGAAGGTCTTCATGGCGTCGAGCCGGTCCATCGGTCATTCTTTCTATTTCAGGAACAGTGCTTTTCAAATCGAACTGATTCTTTCAAAGCCTCGAGCCAGCACATGAAGGGTCGCAGGCGGGCATTTCGCTCGCCTCCGAACCAGGAGTCACCATGTCGCTCGCGATACCTTCAGCGGTTCACCATTCACCGGCCGCCTCACGACCCATGCTCGAAGCGGTTGAGAAGAAGTTGGGCTCGGTGCCCAACCTGTTTCGTCTGCTGGGCACGAGCCCAGCGGCGCTCGAGGGGTACCTCGCGCTCTCGGGGGCGCTGGCGAAAGGCGGCATCGACGGGCGCACCGGTGAGCGGGTGGCCATTGCGGTGGCCGTCGCGAACGGGTGCGACTACTGCGTTTCGGCCCACACCTTTCTCGGCAAGAACGTCGCGAAGCTCGACGCCGCCGAACTCGAAGCGAACCGGCACGGCCGCTCACTCGACGCCCACGCCGACGCGGCGGTGCGCTTCGTCACCCAGGTGGCCCTCACCCGAGGCCACGTGACGCCGGGCGACCTGGAGGCGGTCAAGGCGGCGGGCTACTCCGACGCGCAGATCGTCGAGCTCGTCGTGCACGTCGCGCTCAACACGCTCACCAACGCGCTCAACTCGGTCGCCCGAACGCCCATTGACTTTCCAGTGGTCGGTGCCCGGGCGGCTTAGGCGCGGCCTGAAAACACCACAGCCGCCCCGAAGCATCTCGGGAGCGGCTGTTTTGGTGCAACGGCTGGAGCGACGTCTCAGAGCGTCTTCAAGTACGCGACCAGGTCAGACACTTCGCTGTCGCTCAGGTCGGCCGTCTTGCCGTGCTGGTTGCCGGCCTTGTTCTGCATGATGCGCGCTCGCAACGTCACCGCGCTGCCGTCGTGCAAGTACGGTGCACTGCGACCCAAGCCCAACAGCGACGGCGTGTTGAGGCCCTTCGCATTGAATTCGGGCCGGTCGACGACGGTGCCGGTCGACACCATGGTGCCGACGAAGGCGAACTTGTTGTCGGTCATCGTCTCGCCGGTGTGGCAGGTCGCGCACTCGGCCTTGTCGAACACCTGGCGGCCGCGGGTCACCGTGTCGGCCGACGTGCGGTCTTTGAGCGCGTTGTCAGGAGCCGGAATCGAGCCGATGAAGGCGGCGACCTGCTTTTCCATGACGGGGGTGACGCCCGCGCCGCCCATGCGGCGGGTGACGGTGTGCGACATGAACGCCATCAAGTCGGGGAACTCGCCGTTCCAGTGAAAGGGGGCGGTCTTTTCGGTCATGCGGCCGGCGAGCGAAGGCGTCTGGCGGGGGCCCTCCATCGTGTTCCACACGTGGCCGTCTTCGCGGCCCTCCAAGTGGCAGGTGCCGCAGCTGATGCCGGTGCCCGGGTTGTTCATGCGGGCGTCGACCGCGCTGAAGAAGAGCTTGCGACCCACGACCACGTCGGTCGGCAACACGTCGTCACCGAGCTGCGTGGTGGCGACGTTCGAGACCGTGCCGTTGACGGCTTCGAGCCGAGAAATCGAGTGGTCGAACGCGTTGAACGCCCACGCGCGCTTGCCGTCGTGCGACACGGCGACGCCGGTGGGGCTCGCGCCCACGTTGATGAGTTGTTGTACGGTGCCGACCACGCTGCTCGTGTCGAAGCCGCCGAATTTCGCGTCGACCGCGACGGTGCTGCTGCCCGGCAACGAAGTGCGCACCGTGGTGGGAATGATGGCGACGTTGTTCGACTCCCGGTTCGCGATGAACAAGAAGGTGCCCGTGGGGTCGAGCGCAATGGCCGAGGGGCCCTGCACCGGCATGCCCGGTATGTTCGAGGTCAGCATCATCGGCGGGCGGTCTGAATTGCTCGCACCGAAGCACTGGGTGACGTCGTCGACTTGCGGTTGGCCTTGGTCGTCGAAGGTGAGGAGCGCGGGCGAGGCGACGGCCGCGGCGCCACAGTTGCCGCCCGAGTAGCCGCTCTGCGGCGAGCCGTTGAGCCCGACCGTGCCCTTGTCGCTGCTCAGCGGGTCGATTTCGGTGGGCGAGCGCGTCTGCAGCGTTTGGTCAGACGAGAGCAGCGACGTGCCGTACACCTGCAGGCCGTCGAGGCTGGGCAAGAGGGCCTCCATGCCCACCGCGTGCGCGGTTTGCGCCCCCAGCGCCGGCTCGCGGGGCACCACGTCGCCCGAAGTACCGCCGGTGTCGACGAGCCCGAGCGCCGAGCGGTTGAGCTGCGCGTAGAGGCCGCTGTTCGCGCTCACCACCGAGCGCTTGGTCAGGTCGACCGTCACGACGTCGCCGTCTTTGTAGAGTGAAATGACCGCCTTGGTGCCGTTCGCAGTGAGCGCGAGGCCGCGCGGCTCGTGGCCGACCGGCAGTTCCCACAGCACTTGCTGGCTCTTGGTGTCGACCGCCATCAACGTGCCGTACTCGGTTTCGTCGAGCGAGGCCGCGTTCACCACGTACAGCGTCTTGCCGTCGCTGGTGATGGCCATGCTCACCGGCTCGACCCCCACCGCGATGCGGCTGGCTTCGACGGTGTCGCCTCGGCGAATGACCGAAATGCTCCGGTCGAGCCGGTTCGTCACGTAGATGACGTCGTCGTTGGTGACCAACACCTTCTCGGGTTGGCGGCCGACCTTGATTTCAGCAAGCCGGCTGTCGGTGGTCGCGTCGACCACGAAGACCGAGTCGCGGTCGGCGTCGGCGGCGTAGAGCAGCGCGTCGTCTTTGGTCACCGCAATCGACCCGTTGGCGGAGTTGCCGTTGCCCACCGGAGCGTTGTTGGAGCACGCAGCAAATGACAGCGCGAACGCTGCCGTAAGAAGACGGGTTTTCATGGGCCACCCTGATTTTCGGAGGACTTCGGTGTGACGGTTCGACAACTGGCAACAGACGCGACGTTCGATGAGTGCAGCGCTTGAAATGTATAAGCAATTCAATACGGTGATCGGAGAAGAACGCAAGGTACGACAAGACATATCGGTCACCGCCGCTCACTCCGGCGTCGCCCCAAAACAACAATAAATTCAGACACTTCGAACCCACGACTGAAATCGAACCGAGCCCCCATGGTATTGAAAGCGCCATGACCTTGTTCGAAGCGATTACCGCGGGCGATTTCGCGTCGGTCCAGCTCGCCCTCCAACAGACGAAAGACGTGAACGAAGTCGGTCACGAAGGTCGCACGCCCCTCATCGAAGCGGCGGCGCTGGGCCGGCTCGACGTGGTGAAGCTGTTGCTCGAACGGGGCGCCGAACCGGGGTGGAAAGACGAGGCCCAAGAGACGGCGATTTTGAAGGCGGGCGCGAATGGGTACCCCGACGTCGTGGCGGCGTTGGCTCCGCTCGCCCCCGACGACGAGCGCGACATGGCCCGCGCCTTCTTGGCCGCCTTCGGCAAGTCGCACGGCCCCGAGTACCACTACGACCCAAGTCGCCTGCAGAAAAAAGTGGCCGAAGTCGCCGCCCGCGCGGCGAACTTCGTCGGCCACGAAGACCCGCTCAAGCGCCTCGAGCGAAACGAGCGGGCCGAGCAGAACACCAAGCGCAAAAAATGACGGCGAATTGCGTCAAAAACCCGCAGTGCCCACGTCAGTTCGTATTGCCTCCTGCAAGGCCCGTTGAGTAAGGGCGGCGCCATGCGAATTCGATTGCTGACTGCAGCGTTTGCACTGGTGTTGGCCGCGTGTGCTTCGACCTCTGGAGCCGTGGCAGC